>SVTS01000135.1 GCA_015063645.1 Oscillospiraceae bacterium
TGAATGATATTGTGGTCGGGTATATTCTGTTCGATATGGTTCTTAAATGCTTCCAGCAGCTTGGATTTGCCGCTGCGGCGAACACCCGTTATGACCTTAATATCGGGAGTTCCAATTACGTTTATAAGTTTTTCCAAATATTGGTTTCGAGTAATAAGTTTCATGGCGCATCACCTCACAGTAAGTATTATACCACAACTTCTTACCATTTTTAATATATTTTCAAAAATGGTAAATAGAAATTTACAAATAGGTTTCATTTATCGACTGTCTAATAGAATTATGCCCGCAGGAATATTGCTACTCCCACGGGCAAAATGAGTTCAGTTTTCAAAAGTTTTGTATTCTGTTACTGCCTTTAGATAGGCTTCGGGATCGCTGTTGAGTATCAAATCAGCGTATGCAATCGGGTCATTGTAAATAAGATAATCAAGCTCTGATCGCTGATATATATTGTCCGCCACCTCGTTTTCATCCGCAATGGTATCAATGGCAATTCTTGTGCCGTCTGAGAACTTCAGCTCCACGCAGACCATATCAAAGTTAAACTCGCATGATAATGGACGCTTCATAGTAAATCCTCCGTGCTTTCAAGTGCTTTGATATAGAAAAAGAACGATGCTAAGTCTTTCGGCTCGACATCGTTCTTTTCGCAGCTGTTTTCCAATCCTGTAAGACAGATGCCGTAAAATTATGATTTTTACGGAATTACTGTCTTATCGGCACACGGATAAAACCGCTATGGTTTTTTGTTTTCCTCTGTGAAAATCTCAGATGCAGCGGATGAACGTCTCCATGTCGCCCACCTGGGAGATAACGGTGTGACCGTCTCTGCCGAGGATTTCGTCTGCCGGATGCTCCGCCTGGATGCCGGCTTTCTGCAGACGGGCAAGATAGGCTGCCGCATCCTCAACACGCTTGAAGGATTTCTCCATGGTGCAGGGGAAGGTAATTCCCGCAGGTGCCAGCGGCGCATTGACCGCTTCCACGATCTTCTCTCTGATCTCCGCCAGCAGCTCTTCGTTGTCGCGGAACTCCGCGCTGTTGCGGGTGAGCTCTTTCTTCGTCACAACGGTGACGATGCCGTTTACGGCACGGCGCGCCTGCGCGCAGGCAATGTCGCCGCCTGCAAAGAAGCAGCTGGGAATGCCGTGGGACGCGGCGATAGCGGCATCCATATCCACCTCGCCGATGTACTGACCGTTCAGCTTATAATGCTGCACGCATTTGCTGTTCATGGTGTGGGCGAGAACGCCGCCCAGCGTTCCTTCCATGGCGTGATAGCCGAAGAAGCATACGCAGTCATACTTGCCTGCGGCAAAGCTGAGACGGGGTCCCTCGGGCTTGACCAGCGTAATCCGCTGATCCAGATCCGCCGGATCGATGTTGTTTCCGCCGCCGTGGTTATCCCACAGAGCAACGACCTCGGCGCCTGCCGCAAAGAGCGCGTCCGCAGCCGCATTCAGCTCCAGCGCAGCCTGCCGTCTGGCAATTTCCCACTGTTCCGAGCCTTTGCCCAGTCCCTCATACGGTACGCCGACAACACGGTTGACGCCTTCCAGATCACAAAGCAGCAAAATTCTCTTTTTCATTCCGCAATACTCCTGTTTTCTATTTGATTGTGCCGGCTGTCCCCGATGCGGTACACACAGCCGATCTTCCTCTAAAGTATAGCACATATCCGGGATAATTGCAATCCGTCCGCGGCGGATTGTTAAATTTCTTACTGCTGCGCGTCTGTATCATGTATTTTTACGTTCCGGAACATGAATTCGTTCGTGCTGACGATCCAGTCCCTCCCCTTGACGGAAGAAAAACCGGAGAGCGTCACCGTTTCCGTGACGGCATACGGATACTGCACCGATGCCTCATACGCCTCGCTCTTCCGTTTCGGATTCATATCCGCGAAGAGCATGATCCCCTTGTAGGACGCCGTGCCTTTGGAATCGTCCACGCGGAGATTTTCGATGGTGATATTCCGCGGCATGGAGCACGCATAGCCGAAATCGTGATCCTCCGTGTTGGAACCGCCGATGATGGCATAGTACGCGCTCGTCAGATTCGTACCCCTGCCCGGGTCCCACGTGCAGTTTTTGATGATCACGTCGCCGTCCCAAGCAGAGCCGTAGTCGTAACGCAGATTGATCAGGGTCTGGTTGTGGATCGTGGAGTTTTCGACACGCAGGGTGCCGAATCCGATGGCGTTGATGCCCTGATAGCCCAATTCGGAGTTGAGGATCGTCGCGTTCGTCACGCCCTGATGGGCATCAAAGCGGGAGAAGGAGCAGCCGTCCATGGTGATATTCTTGCAGAAATTGGATGCGAAGATTCCCCAGTATTTCTGATTGTTGATATCGACGGTCTGTGAGCAGTTTTTCAGCGTCAGATTCAGTACGCGCATGGGGGTGATCTCATAGGTACCGGCGGACATGCGCACACCGTCACTGCGCGTATAGAAGAACGTGCGGTGCGGCGTGAAAACACAGTTCTGCACGGTAATATCGGCACAGTTGCTGAGATGGAGAAAGCTGTAATACGGGGAGCCGTCCGGCCCCTCGCCCTCCACATAATGCGTCACGCCGTCCAGCACTACGTTCGAGCGGGTGATGATGAAGCCGCGCTTGAAATAATCCGACTCGGGGATCTTTTCGCTTACGAGGGTGGTAAACGTGCCGCCTTTGATCGTCAGCGTCTTTTCCTCAAGCGGGATCACACTGGCGAGGGTGATCCGGTCATAATCCCAGATGATGGGCGTGGTGGGATCCACATTGCCGTTTTTGTCCACAAGGATCATCTCCGTCTGCATGTAGCCGCTGTTTGCCTGGGTTTTGATGGTGCCGCTCATGTTTCCTTTGCGGATATAGCGCATGGTGGTCTCATCGTTGAGGATGATCAGCGAATCCTCGGGCAGAGTAATGCCCAGATTGGTCTGACCGCGCCGGACGGTCTGCAGATTGTTCAGCCGATAGGTTTTCACGGAATACGGCACATGGAAAACAGCCGCGCTCCGCTGATTCAGCGGCACGTTCCGGTCGTCGATGATAAACGATGCACCACTGAAATCCGTGTCCGTCATGATCGTCGCGCCGGTGGCGGAAGGACCGATATAGAAGGTCATGCCCTCATCCGCTTTTACGGGGAGTCCGTTGGCGTTGGCGAATTCGTGAGCGGCGATGATCGCGGCGATGTCGTCCGTTTTTCCATCCCCCACCGCGCCGAATTCGCTGTAGAGCACCGCGCTCTCCCACTTGATTGTACAGCTGAAATCGGAATTCATGACCACATCTCCCTGTTTATCCGACAGATACTCTCTGAGAAAACGCTGTACGCCCAGCGTGAATCCGTGCTCAGGCATTCCGCTGAGGAGAAGATCGCCGTTCTGCACACTGACGCGCAGAAGCGCCTCGCCTTTTTCCGTGGGGGACAGAAGCAGCGCAGGCGCGTCCAGATTGTTTCCCTCGTCGATCACGGGGCGGATGCCGTAGTTTCTGTAGAGCAGCTCCTGCACGGATGCCGCCCACGGGCGCGCCGTCCGGTCATCCACGGAGTCGTCCCAGGCGATGCGGAACTCCCGCAGATCACGCCCGTCCACACGGACGGAAGTAACGGCAAACTGCTGTTTTTCCGTGTACGCATAATCGCCGGGGACGGTGACGGTCGTGGGGATGGGCGCGGTATCCTCGCCGGTATAACCGAAGAATTCCCACAGGAAATGCTCCGCGGCTTTGCCGGTTGCGGCGGGAGATCCCCCCGCGATGTAGATCCGGGAGCCGGATACCTGCACGAAGAATCCCTCCTCGCCCATGTCATAGGGCGAGAGTGTCATGCCCGGATCGATTGTCGGGCGGCTTGTGTTTCCGATAACGATCTCATATTCCGAAACGGGATTTTTCTCCCAGTCGGTGGAAATCTGTGCACGCAGTCCGCATTTTTCCATATATCTGCGCACCAGAACAGCGGCGTCGGTCTCTTCCTTCGGCGCATTGTCCGCGCGGATAATGGTGTATGCCGGCGCGCCCTCGCCGATGAGAGTCAGAGGGGCAGCGGGCGCGGCTGTTTCCGCTGTGTCACTGTCCGCGGCAGGCGCATCGGCGCCGCAGGCGGAGAGAAACACCGCTGTGCAAAGCAGGGATATAAGGAGCAAAAAACGGATTTTCATATATT
Source organism: Oscillospiraceae bacterium (assembly GCA_015063645.1). Taxonomy (GTDB): domain Bacteria; phylum Bacillota; class Clostridia; order Oscillospirales; family CAG-272; genus SIG701. The sequence goes on from SVTS01000135.1 coordinate 4,165, forward strand.
TCCCTTTCGGATTTCGGATGGATAAGTTCTGCTGTCCGGTATACGATAATTATACAGGATTTTCCCCGGATTTTCAATATGCTCCGCACAGAAAGCGAACGGTGAGCCTTAATCCGGATAAAACGTGAATGCGATACCGGAAAAAAGAGGATGCCGCACGGAAAAGATGCGGCATCCTCTTTGCGGAATCACACTTCGGTAATTCCCTTTTTGATCATATAATCGATAACGTCCCTGAC
>SVTS01000025.1 GCA_015063645.1 Oscillospiraceae bacterium
CAATCTCACCGGAACGGGCGTTATGGCATATGTGGAGATTCCCGCTATCGGCGTCTCACTGCCGATTTATCACGGAATATCCGATGAAGTGCTGAAGTTTGCCATAGGTCATCTGGATTGGAGCAGCCTGCCTGTGGGCGGCGCGGGGACACACTGTGTCGTGTCGGGACATCGCGGTCTGCCCAGCGCCAAGCTGTTCACCGATCTCGATGAGATTGTGGAAGGGGATATTTTTGTCCTGCGGGTTCTGGACAGCATTCTGACATATGAGGTGGATCGGATTTCCATCGTGGAGCCGACCGATACCGCACAGCTGCTGATTGAGGAAGGGAGCGATTACTGTACGCTGGTAACCTGTACTCCCTACGGAATCAACAGTCACAGACTGCTGATCCGCGGTCACCGGATTGAGAATCAGGCACAGTCGCGTACCGTACGTGTTGTCTCGGAGGCAATACGGATTGATCCCATGGTGGTCGCACCGATTGTGCTGATCCCAATTTTATTTGTAAGTATTATTCTGCTTCTTCTGGCGGATAAGGCGGATGCCAGACAGCGGGGAGGAGAATCCGATGAGGAGGAAATATAAACAAATCAGCAGGATTTCTGTTGCTTTCCTGCTGATGCTGGCGCTGTTCATTTCCGTGGTGAATGCCGCCGGAACAATAGAACTTGCCCGGGATGTCCGGCTGACTGTGGATTGCCACGCCGGTTCTGTGCCGCTTGCAGGGCTTCGGCTGTCTCTATATCGCGTTGCCGATGTGGATGCCTATGCGTATTCTGAATTTACTCTGTGTGCCCCCTTTGATAAGAGCAGCGTCATTGTGAATGATCTGAACAGCAGCGGATGGCGTGCGGCAGCGCAGACTCTGGCGGCCTATGCGCAGATGAACGGATTCACTCCGCTGGATTACGGGGTGACAGGTGCCGACGGCAAGCTGACGTTTCCCGCCGGAAAAAATATCACAATGAAACCGGGACTGTATCTTGTTGTGGGATACAGCCATATACAGAACGGTCTGATTTATATGATGGAGCCGTTCCTGGTTTCTCTGCCGGTTCTGGATTTTGAGCAGAACACCTGGATTTACGAAGGAACTGTAACGCCGAAATTTACATCCATCCCTATACCGCCTGCACCGACCACCGTGGAACGCAAGGTGATCAAGGTGTGGGATGACGGAGACTTTTCGTACAAACGCCCGACGCAGATTACCGCAGTGCTCCTGCGGGACGGTGAGGTATACGATTCGGTAGAACTGAACGCCGGCAACGGCTGGTCGCACCGATGGGGAAATCTGGATTCCAGGCATGTCTGGACTGTGATCGAACAGGCTGTGCCGGACGGCTATACAGTGACCGTGCGGCAGGAAGGGATCACGTTTGTTATTACCAACACCTACCGTCCGACGGAAGAACCGCCGGATGAGCCTGAGACGGTACAGCGCAGTGTGCGCAAAATATGGCGGGATGAAGGGCATGCCGATGCGCGTCCGAAAGAGGTATATGCAGTTCTTATGCGCGACGGACAGGTTTACGATGTTGTTTCGCTCAGCGAATCCAATGGCTGGCAGCATCAGTGGAGTAATCTGGACAGTACCCATACCTGGACGGTAAAGGAATATACAGTTCTGGATACATATACATCCGCCGTGGTGCAGGACGGCGAGGAGTATCTGATTATCAATACATACAGCGAGATTCCGCAGACCGGTCAGCTGTGGTGGCCTGTGCCGCTGCTTCTGGCAGGGGGATTGGCACTGATCGCGGCAGGTCTGATCCGCCGCCGGGGAATATCCAATGAAACTTAAAAGGGGAAGCATATGTATTTTTGCCGGGCTGCTGCTGATCGCAGCAGCCTTTAGCATCACTATATATAACAGATGGGAAGACTACCGGGCGGAACAGAGTGTGCTTCACGTTATGGAGCAGCTGCCGGTTGTGACAATGGAGCGGGAAAGTGCTGTCGCTGCAGAACAAATTGAACCAGAAACAGAAGCGGTGGTTCATGTGCCACCTGTTTGGTCAGAACCCGTTCCGGTGGAGACAATACCTGCGGAAGCGGAGATCCCCGACTACATTCTGAACCCGCATAAAGAAATGCCCGTCCAGAATGTGGATGGGCGGGATTATATCGGTATTGTGGAAATCGAGGCTTGCAGTATGAGCTTGCCGGTTATTTCCCACTGGAGTTATCCCGCACTGAAAGTCGCCCCCTGCCGTTTTGACGGCTCCGTGTACACGGACACAATGATCGTGGCTGGTCATGATTACAGGGCGCATTTCAAGCTGCTTCGCTCCATAGGGGAAGGAACAAAGGTTCAATTTACCGATACGGAAGGGAATCTGTTTTCCTATACCGTGTCCTATACGGAAATCGTTGGATCTTCGGATGTGGAGGGACTGGCTGCCGGGGAATGGGATCTGACCCTTTTCACCTGTACCGCAGACGGATCATCCCGGTTTGTCGTGCGGTGTGAGCGGAATCAGAATAAATGATAAATCTCCCCATAACAACATAACAGAATAGTCTCCTGTGGCAGTGTGAAAAACTACCATAGGAGACTTATTTTTATCTGTTCAGCCGGGAAGGCTCCGGGGCAACATACGCGCCGTCCCGTTATATTGACTTATACAAGCGGTTTCTTGTTGATAAAGTTCCGCACCATCTGTGCGAACAGATGCGTGCCGTCCTCTTTCTGCTTGCCGACGTAACCGCAGTGACCGAAGCCCTCCATGTACGTGTATCCGAGTTTTTCCTCCGGATACTTGAAATGAAGAAGCGTTCTGTACAGAAGCTGATTTTGCTCCACACGGTTGTAAATATCCTTCTCAGAGACGATCAGTTCGTACCGGGGCAGTTTTTCCGGATTCTCCGCCTGTTTGATGAACCACAGGGCACTGCGTTCGTCCACGCGGATCAGGCGGCTGTCCTCGCCGCTGTATTTCAGCACGTTGAAATGGACGGTGGGCTGACCTGCGTCAAAGAAATAACCTGCGATATCGTCTTCATCGGCACAGTTGATGCCGAATGCGCCCAGATACTTCGGATCAAACGCCAGCATCATGGTTATGTATCCGCCTGCGCTGGAGCCGCCGACATAGATTTTCGAGTGGGGAACATTTTTCCTGCACCATGCTACGCACTCAGCCGCATCCTCCAGGAAGGACGGGAATGTGTTGTCGGGGTACATGCGGTAATTGGCATCCGCTACAGAAATGCCCGACGCCATCAGTTCCTTTGCCCAGCCGGATTTGCCGTTGCTCTTGGAACCTTTCTCAATTCCGCCGCCGTGGAAATAGACGAACAGCGGCGCGTCATCGCCTGCATGATACACATCCACCACGGATGACGGATACGCTCCGTATACGAGATCAGTCTGAATCATAATATATCTCCTTGTTTTATAATTTTCTGTTCTTTCAAGGGAATCCGGAAGGCTGCAAAGACGAGGTGCAACAGGGAAGCGCTCTCAGGGCAAAATCACTTTGCCGCTTCAAACACAGTCAGCTCACCGATGCGCACCGTGGCATCGGCATGTGCCTGCCAGCCGGATTCACGTCCCACTGTGGAGAGCGCTTCAAACTTCACATACCGCGCATTCATCGGCGCAAAGGTGATCACTTCCTCGCCGCCGAATGTTCGGATGATGCCGGAATAACACTGCCGGAAATTCCTGCCGTCCGTGGATATGGAAATGGCACAGCGGCTGACAAATCCGGCGAGGATATCGGCGGATTTTATCTTTTTCGCCCGGACGTCCGCGGTGGGGATCGGTGCGGGATAATGTCCGAGGGCGCTGATTGTATACTCTTTCTGCATGTCGATCATGATAGAAGCCGTTGTGCAGCCGCTGCCCCACGGATCCAGCGGATTCTCATTCAGCAGAATCTCCGCGCTCTTTCCGCTCACCTCATCGTAGGCAAGGAACGTGGATTTTTCAATGGGACGGATTTCCGGCGCGGAATACCTGTCGGGAGCACGGCCGGTCCATACCGGCGGCGACCAGGTCTTTCTGCCCTGACTGTCCACCAGGCGCAGATAAAAATACCGTGCGCAGTCCGATTCGATAACAAAATCCAGCGATGTCAGTGCATCTCCCGCGAATGTTTTCAGCGGCAGACCGTAGTCGGAGATCACCTGACACTGCACGGGGACGGTGGTCGGATCCTCCCGGAAGAAATCGCATTCCATATGGAATGCATACCGATCTGTCACAGCAAGATGTGCCGGAGCCGCTTTGCCGTTCACCGTAAGATACAGTTTGATATTGCCGCTCTCACAGGCGTATGCACGGTTCTCAAGCAGCGCGTCGAGGAACATCTCCTGGGATTTTTCCGGTGCCATGATCACCGTTTTGCCGGGGCAGATCCACGGCGCGGAATGTGCGTCGCTGGAGCAGCTGGTGGATACGGAGAACCCGTTATCCAGTGCAACGGAATAAACGTATTCGTACAGCATCTGCTCACTGCGGTCCGTACCGTTGCCCATCTCCACCAGGCGGATCATCCGCTTCAACTCGGGCGTGTTGTTTTTGTGCAGGCAGAAGTTCCAGAGTCCCCGGCCGTCAGAGCCGAGCACCTGCGGATGTGCAAATGTCGCTACAGGCAGCGGGCTGTGCGCAAATGCATCATAAAATTCCTGCCATGTCTGTGCGCCGGAATAATCTGCGGCGTTGATCATCACGATCTCGCCGGAATTTTTATGGGTAAGCCCAAAGCGGTCGACTTCAATTACAGTCGCTTCGGATTCCGATCCGGGGAATACAACGCTGTGCATCGGCTGCATCTCTTCGTAATCCGTGAATCCCCGCAGGAAATCCCGCTCCGTGGTCACGTCCCCGTGGTCGGAGATCACGCAGAAATCCACAAGCTTCTCATCCCGGACGAACTGCAGATAATCGGCGATGAATCCGGATGTACGTTCTGCGAAAGCCTCCCGCCTGTGGATCGTGGAGGTGTGATCGTGCAGATCACCGATGAAATACTGCATCTTCTCCTCGCCGGATGCACGGCGGCGTTCCCGTACGGTTACCTTACAGGTATATGTATTGCCGTTCAGCTCCGCACGGACAACTGCCGTGCCGATCTTCTGCAGGATGAGCAGAACACCGTCACGGACGCTGTATGGACGTCCTATATCGAAGGAACGGATGGAAACGCAATCGCTGTCCGAAGTCCAGCGGATATCCGCCCCGGAAATATCGGTGTCGGACAAAAGACGCAGCGGCAGCACATGACCGCAGAAAGACGAAATACTCGTCTGAGAAAGACGGACAGGCATATAATCCACCTCCTTTGGGTTCTATCACCATTATACACCGCCGCTTTGGATTATGCAAGTACATACGGAAGAAAAAATGGACAATTTTCGACGCAGTTCCGGGCAATATTTCTGCGCCTTGTCCATTGTAAATTACCCCTGCAAAGGTGTATAATATTGATTGCATTTTATGTTTCATGACAATTCTGTTAACGGAGTGTTCGGATTTATGAAAATTTTTCAGCCAAAGCTCTTTTCCGCCATTAAGAACTTCAGTCGGCGTCAGCTGATCTCTGACATCGTCGCCGGCGTGATCGTGGCGATTATCGCGCTTCCCCTGTCCATCGCCCTTGCCATTGCCTCCGGCGTCTCTCCCGAAAAGGGACTGTACACCGCCATTGTGGCAGGATTTGTGATCGCCGCATTGGGCGGCTCGAATGTAAACATATCCGGCCCCACCGCCGCCTTTGCCACAATCGTGGCGGGTATTGTGGCGCAGTTCGGTACATCCGGGCTGGTTGTCGCCACCATCATGGCAGGTCTGATGCTGATTCTCATGGGCATCTGCCGTCTCGGCTCACTGATCAAGTACATCCCCTACACCATCACCACCGGATTCACTTCCGGTATTGCGCTGACCATCGTTATCGGTCAGGTGAAGGATTTCCTCGGACTCACATATCCCGCGGGAACGCACAATATCGAAACCGTGGAAAAACTGGAAGCCATCTTTAAGAATATCGGCTCCTTCAATTGGCAGGCACTGCTGGTCGGTCTGATCGGCATGGCAATCCTTATCCTGTGGCCGAAAGTTTCCAAAAAGATTCCCGGTTCCCTGATCGCCGTCGTTGTGGGTGTCGTGATCGTAAAAGTGTTCAAAATGGAAGTGAACACCATCGGTGATCTGTATACGATCTCCCGCGATCTGCCTGCATTCGCTTTCCCTGCAATCGAGCTGTCTTCTCTGAAAGATCTGCTCCCCAGTGCATTTACGATTGCCATTCTTGCGGCGATTGAATCCCTGCTCTCCTGCGTGGTTTCCGACGGCATGATCGGCGACCGCCACAACTCCAATACCGAGCTGATCGCCCAGGGCGCCGGCAACATCGCCTCCGGGCTCTTCGGCGGCATCCCCGCTACCGGTGCTATCGCCCGCACCGCTGCCAATGTCAAGAACGGCGGACGTACTCCCATCGCCGGTATGGTGCATGCGGCTGTGCTTCTTCTGATTCTGGTTGTTCTGATGCCCTATGCGGCATGGATCCCTATGCCGATCATTGCGGCGATTCTGTTTATGGTTGCATATAACATGTGCGAGTGGCGTCAGTTTGTCTCCATCTGCAAGACCGCGCCGCTGAGTGATATTGTCGTGCTCGTGCTGACCTTCGTTCTGACGGTTGCGTTCGATCTGGTTGTCGCCATCGAATTCGGCATGCTGGTCGCCGTGGTTCTCTTCATGAAGCGGATGTCCGATGTGACACACATCCGTCCGTGGACAAAGGCTGATGAGCTGGCTGAAAGCGACGGCGGTCGGCTGAAGGAAATCCCCGGAAAAACCGCGATCTATGAGATCAACGGGCCGATGTTCTTCGCCACTTCCGACAAGTACAACACGATTCCCCTGCAGCCCGGCGTAAAGGTACTGATTCTGCGTATGCGCAATGTACCCGGTCTGGATATTTCCGCCATGCGTTCTCTGCAGTCCGTGCAGAAGTTCTGCAGCGAAAGCGGCGTAACGCTTCTGATCTCCCATGCAAACGAACAGCCTCTGTCCGTTATGAAGAAATCCGGCTTCGTTGATGCGGTCGGTGAGGAAAACTTCATGGCGAACATCGATGAAGCGCTGGCTCGTGCGGCTGAGCTGACAAAGGAATAAGACAAAACAGCGGGACGGTGCCTGTGCACCGTCCCGCTTATGCTTTATCTGAACCACTTCGGCACAGGATTCCGCATCCCGTCATACCAGTCCAGTACATCCGCCGCCTGCCGCATCATTGTGGCGATTTCATCTTCTCCGAAGGGGATCGCCCAGTAGATGGACGAAAGCGTATTGGAGGCAATATACAGCGCCAGCAGCCGCCAGAATTCCATCGGCGGCTCACCGCCGAAATATCCCCGGACACGACCGGAGGCAAACGCCGGCGATGCCTGCGCACACCAGCTGATCCGGTTGAATTCCTCCCAGGGATCCCCCCAGTCAAAGCGGTTGAAATCGATCACAACCACCTCGCCTCCGGCGTACATCATGTTGCCGATATGGTAATCCCCGTGCTGCATGCACTGCGGTCTTCCTGCCAGCAGATGCCGGTTGGCGGCAATGTAATCGAGAATCAGCTGATCGCCGGGAAAGCGGAGCGGACACTCCGTGTATCCGCGGATCTTGCGGTCGATTTTTCGATTGAACCGGATTTCCCAGTCCTCCGCATCTGCGGGCGCAGGAAGCGTGTGCAGCTTCGCCAGAATCCGTCCGGCATCCTCACCCAGCCGACACTGATCCGCTTCACTCAGCGTTCCGATCACCGGTTCCAGATCGTCACCGTCCACAAAAGAGGACAGGGAATATACTCCCTCCTCACATCGCCCGAATCCGAGAGGCTGACTCATGGAGATCCCCAGCGCCGCAGCGGACTGCGTGTAAGCGAATTCCCGCTTTTTCTGCTCAAAAGAATCCGCGGACGATACCCGATACAGAACAACCGTGCCGTCCGGGAGAACAGCACGGTACTTTTTATCTCCGGACCAGCCCTTTTCGATAAGCGTCCGCTCGATAATCGGAAGCATCAGCCTCTTGCCTCAATTTCGGTGATCTTCGCAACGCGCTCCGCGTGGCGTCCGCCCTCAAATTCGTGATCAAGGAATGCATCCACCATTTCCAGAGCCGTGGCTTCGCCGATAACTCGTGCGCCGAAACAGAGCACATTGGCATCGTTGTGCATCCGGGTCAGCTTGGCGGAATAGGATTCGGAACAGCAGGCGGCACGGATGCCGTGAATCTTGTTGGCAACCAGACTCATGCCGATGCCGGTGCCGCAGACGAGAATGGCAAAACGCGCCTCGCCGGAGACGACCGCCCGGCAGGCAGGTTCCGCTACGGAGGGATATTCGCACCGTTCGGCAGTGTATGCACCGAAATCGCGTACCGTGTAGCCGCGGGATTCCAGATGGGCAACGATGGCGGCTTTCATGGAAAATCCGCCGTGATCGCAGGCAAATGCGATAGTTTTGTTGTCAGTCATGTCGATATACCTCACTTGTTTGGATTGTGGAACTATTCAGTTTACAGGATGATCCAGTAGCGGCGCACGGTGTCGCCGTCCACGTCGATTTCTTTATCAAAAATGCCGCCGTTTGCAAGAATTGTTTTTTCGCTGGCGGGATTGTCCGCGGAGCATGTGATCAGCACCTGTTCCATGCCGCGTTTGCGGCAGTTTTCCAGATTCAGCCGGAGCATTTCTTTTGCATAACCTTTACCGCGCTCCGACGGACGTACCGTGTAGCCCATGTGTCCGCCCCACAGACCGAGGATCGGATGATCAATATGGTGCCGCAAATCGATGATGCCTATGAGACGGTTGTCGGATCTGCGCACGGCGAGATAGGCATCCGACGGTACCTTCCCGGCAGGAAGTGTGTTCGAATTGCTGCGTTCTGCGAGATGACGGAGCCAGTCCTGCGGATGTTCGTACTCTTCCAAACCGCTGCATCCGGCAAAACTGTCAGCATCATCCGCCTCAAAGAGTTCCCTCCGGAATGCTGTGATTTCCTCCGCATATTCCATGGAGGGGGCTGTGAGAAAAAAGTCGTTCATGTCCGTCACGCATTCTGTGCGGCGATCCGCTCTTCACGTTCCCGTTCCGCCTGCGTCTTGCGCAGATAGACCGGCACAAGCGCCGCATCGGTGAATACGGATTTGTCTTCCGCATCCGCGTACATCTTTGCGGCACAATCCGCTGCGGCAAATGCGGAGGGCTGACGGAGCATTTCCGGCGTGTACTGCAGTTTCGGATGCAGTTCCCCCCGCCATGCGGCGGCATAGCCGTCTCCGCACAGCCAGACAGGCTCGTCGTAAGCTGCCAGAATGCCGGGCAGATCGGCGTCCAGAATCACATCATCCTCCGTCAGTCGGGTGACTTCACCGCCGCAGATGCGGAACAGGGCGGAGTAATACTGCGTCCGCCGGGCGTTTATCAGCGGGCAGACGATGCCGTTCACACCGCGCATGCCCCATGCCAGTGCTTCCACAGAGGATACGCCCACGCAGGGCTTACCGGATCCGAATGCCAGTCCCTTGATTGTCGCCGTGCCGATGCGCACACCGGTGAAAGAACCGGGACCGACCGTGCAGGAGAAGAGATCCACATCCGCCGCCGTAAGCGATGCGGAGGTGAGAATCGACTGTGCCATGGGCAGAAGCGTGGTGGAGTGGGTATTGCCGGACTGCAGACTGTACTGCGCCAGCAGACTGCCGTCCCGCCACAGGGCGGCGGATGCCATGGAGGCGGTGCTCTCCAGAGATAAAATCAGCATGATGACTCCTTTTCGGGGGAGAGAATGGTGATCTGCCGCGTATCCTCGCCGGTCTTTTCGATGATGACCGACCACGCGCCGGCAGGACGGTCCTCGCCCAGTTTTTCGCTCCATTCCGCGATGCAGATGCCGGAGGCGAGATATTCTTCAAATCCGATGGATTCCAGCCCGTCCGCATCGTCCAGACGGTACAGATCAAAATGGAACAGGGGATAAGCGCCGCGGCGGTATTCGTTGACAATGGTGTAGGTGGGACTTTTCACCCGGCTTCCCGGGGAAAGAATGGAGGCAAAGCCGCGCACAAACGCGGTTTTTCCCGCGCCGAGATCGCCTTCCATGGCGACGAAGCAGGGCGACGCCCCGTTTTTCTGCCAGATCCGGATGGCGAGCGCGGCTCCGGCGGCTTCCGTTTCTTCGGCGGATGCGGTGCAGATGATCTGCTTATCCATTGCGGAACTCCTTTCGGACGGTTTTACAATATTATATCATTTTTATGCGGGTTTTACAAGGATAATCCGGAAACTGCCGCTTAAACGCTGCGGAATCCGCGGCCGATGATCTCACTGCTGGTGGAGACGATGATGAAGGAATGCGGATCCAGCTCCTTGATCCGGGTGCGGAGACGTACCGCTTCGATTCGTTTGCACACCGTGTGGATCATGGTGCGCTCTTCACCGGTGTATTCGCCGATGACTTTGTGGGTGGTCACACCGTGATGGAGCGTCTCCATGATGTACTGGGAAATTTCTTCCTGTTTGGAGGTGATGACCACAAAATACTTGCAGGTGTTGAAGCTCTCGATGACGCTGTCCACAATGAACGCTTTGGCAAAGAGACCGAGCAGTGAAAACAGACCGATCTCCATGCTGAATACGAAGAAGGAACCGGCAGCCACGATAAAGTCAGTGATCAGCAGTGCCTTGCCTACGTCAATGCTGGTGTATTTTTTCAGGATCAGCGCGGCGATGTCCGTTCCGCCGGAGGAAGAACCGCTGTTGAAAATCAGTGCGGAGCCGATGGAGGTGAGCAGCATGGCGTAGATCAGCTCCAGAAGCGGCTCGTCGGAGAGAGGCTTGTCCAGCGGGACAACGATCTCCAGCACATAGGTGACGGCGGAGTAAAACATACTGCAGTACACCGTCATGATGCCGTTCTGCCTGCCGAGGAAGATGAATCCGAGTACGAGAAGTACGCCGTTGAGGATCCAGATCCACGCACCGGCGGAAATGGGACTTAGCTGTGCCAGAATGGTGCCGACACCGGATACGCCGCCCGTGGCAAATCCGTTTGGGATCTTGAAGAAATACACGCCGGCAGCGAGAATGATGCATCCCACTGTCATTATAAAGAAGTTTTTCAGGTTTTTCAGGCTGAACAGATCTTTCATGGACGCCTCACAGTATGTATTGGAATGGGGATGGACTAAAAAATCCGATTGCCTGTGCAATCGGATTTTTGGCCCGCCTGAAGGGATTCGAACCCCCGACCGTCAGAATCGGAATCTGCTACTCTATCCAGCTGAGCTACAGGCGGTTATCTGCCGGATATATATTATACACTATTTGGGAAGATAATGCAAGTATTTTGCAAAAAAATTTATGCTTGATTTTGGCTCGCCTTCTCCTCTGCGCGCTGTGCCGGAAAGAATTGCGGATTCAAGAGAGAAATTTCGACAATTCGTTAAAAAATATTGTCGTAATATTGACAAACGTCCCGAGTTGTGATATTCTTACATATAGCTTATACAAATTTTCATAACTATGTGGAGGCACTTTATGAGTAAGAGACGGCTTCTTTCTCTCTCTGTCATGATCATCGCGATGATTATGATCTCCGTGATTCCGGTCTTTGCCGAAGGCGGCGAAGAATCTTCCGGTTTCGTGGGCACGTTCTGGGCAATGATTCCCCCGATTATCGCCATTGCACTGGCGCTGATCACCAAAGAGGTATATTCCTCGCTGTTTATCGGTATCCTTGCCGGAGGGCTTTTGGCATCCTCCTTCAATCTGTCCGGTACGATTGATACAATTGTCAGCGACGGCTTTATGGCATCCGTTTCCGATATGGCCGGTATCTTTATTTTCCTGGTCATCCTCGGTATCATGGTTGCTCTGATCAACAAAACCGGCGGTGCTGCCGCATTTGGTGCATGGGCAAAGAAAAACGTCAAGTCCCGCGTCGGCGCACAGCTGGCTACCTTCGCACTGGGCGTGCTGATCTTCGTGGACGACTATTTCAACTGCCTCACCGTAGGCGGCGTTATGCTCCCCGTAACCGATGCGCACAAGATTTCCCGTGCGAAACTGGCGTTCATCATCGATGCAACCGCTGCACCCATCTGCATGATCGCTCCGATCTCCTCCTGGGCGGCTGCCGTTTCTGAGTATGCCGAGGGTACCGCATTCAGCGGCATTGAGCTGTTCATCCGCGCTATCCCCTATAACTTCTATTCTCTGCTGACTCTGGTATTCGTTGTTGCCACCATCGTGATGAAGCTGGACTTCGGTCCGATGCGGAAGCATGAGATCAATGCCATCGAAAAGGGCGATCTCTTCACCACCGGCGAGAGCGATAACCGCGCCAAGGAGGAGTTGGAAGTCAACGATAAGGGCAGAGTATTTGATCTGCTGATCCCCGTTATCCTGCTGGTATTCTTTTGCGTGTTCGCTATCGTATACTCCGGCTATCAGCTGGGCGCAACCGATTTCGTATCTGCATTCAGCGGTACCGACGTTTACTTCGCACTGCCGTGGGGTGCTCTGATTGCTATGGTTCTCTCTATGGCATACCTGATCATCCGCCGCGTGATTACCTTCAAGGATGCCATGAACTGCATCCCGAAGGGCTTCATCGCTATGGTTCCCGCAATTCTGATCCTCACCTTCGCAACCTCTCTGAAAAATATGACTACTCTGCTCGGCGCCAAGGAATATGTCGGCATGGTGATGGAGAATGCGGCTTCCGGTCTGTTCTCCGTTCTGCCTGCCGTTATCTTCCTCGTTGCCTGCGGCATGGCATTTGCAACCGGTACTTCCTGGGGTACCTTCGGTATTCTGATTCCGATCGTCAACCACATCTTTGCTGAGGAGCCCACTTTGCTGATCATCGGCATGTCCGCCTGCCTGGCAGGTGCTGTCTGCGGTGACCACTGCTCCCCCATCTCCGATACCACCATCATGTCCTCTGCCGGTGCGCAGTGTGATCACCTGAATCACGTTTCCACCCAGATTCCCTATGCTGTCACAGTTGCCGCCGTTTCCTTTGTCGGCTTCCTGCTTGCCGGCTGGATTCAGAACTGGTTCATCGTATTCCCGATCATCGCTGCAATCATGATCGGCGTTCTCTTCGCTATCAAGTATATGCAGAAGAAAAAAGCATAATCTGCAACAGAGAAAGAACCTCCGCTCCGGCGGAGGTTCTTTTGTTTTGTAAATTCACAAAATAGACTTGCATAAAACCTCCGGAAGTGCTATACTTAAGTTAATGCTGATAAAAAGTACAGGAAGCTATCCAGGGGGTGCAGGGGGGCGAAGCCCCCTGCTCTAACTAAAAACGGGGGTTCCAAGGGGGCTGAGCCCCCCCTTGGGCTAACGTATGTTTTTAGCAATATGTAATGGGTAGAAATCATGTGTTAATCAGCGCTTGTTTAACTATATATGGATATACTATCACACAATAAGGAAAGGATTCCGATTTATGACAAAAGTCGATATATTCTCCGGCTTTCTTGGTGCCGGAAAGACTACCCTGATCCAGAAACTGATCAAGGAGGCATACGCCGGCGAGAAGCTGGTGCTGATCGAAAACGAATTCGGTGAGATCGGCGTGGACGGTACGTTCCTCGCTGAAGCAGGCGTGGAGATTACGGAGATGAACTCCGGATGCATCTGCTGCTCCCTGGTGGGCGATTTCGGTGAGGCGCTGCAGAAAGTGGTCACCGATTTTGCACCCGAGCGTATTCTGATCGAGCCGTCCGGCGTCGGCAAACTCAGCGACGTGATCCGTGCCGTGCAGGATATTCACTCGGAAGAGCTGGTTCTGAACGGCTTTACCACCGTGGTGGATGCCAAGAAATGCAAAATGTATATGAAGAATTTCGGCGAGTTCTTCAACAATCAGGTGGAAAATGCCGGAACGATCATCCTCAGCCATACCGCCGGTATGAGCGAGGACAAACTGGCTGCCTGCGTTTCCATGCTCCGTGAGCACAATGCGGATGCCACCATCGTTACAACCGATTGGGCTGAGATTGACGGCGCTCAGATTCTGGAAGCGATGGAGAAGAAATCCACGCTGGAAGCAGAGCTTGCCCGTCTTGCCGAAGAGGCGCATGAGCATCACCATCATCATCATCACGACGATGACGATGAAGAATGCGAGTGCCACCATCACCACCATCACGACGATGACGATGAAGGGTGCGGATGCCACCACCATCATCATCACGACGATGACGAAGAAGAATGCGAATGCCACCACCATCATCACGACGATGGCGAAGAAGAATGCGAATGCCACCATCACCATCATCACGACGATGACGAAGAAGAATGCGAATGCCACCACCATCATGAAGAGCATGAGCACCATCACCACCATGGCGAAGGCTGCACCTGCGGCTGTCATGATCACGACCATCACCATCATCATGCCGATGAGGTGTTTATGAGCTGGGGCAAGGAGACCGCCCGCGTTTACACTGCCGGACAGATCGAAGCTATCCTTCAGGCGCTTGAAAACGAATCCGAATACGGCATGGTTCTCCGCGCCAAGGGCTTTGTGCCCGGCGAGAGTGGCTGGATCTATTTCGACTACGTGCCCGGCACGCCCGATGTCCGCGGCGGTTCCGCTGCCGTGACCGGTCGTATCTGCGTGATCGGTTCTGCGCTGAACGAAGAAAATCTGGAAAAGCTGTTCGGTATCTGAGGTGAATGGTATGAAGGAAATTCCCGTATATCTCTTCACCGGTTTTCTGGAAGCGGGCAAGACCACAATGATCCAGCAGGCGATGCAGGATCCCGCTTTCAACGCCGGGGAGAAAACACTCCTTCTGATCTGTGAAGAAGGCGAGGAGGAGTACAATCCCGATACTTTTGCCTCCGATAAAGTGTGGCTGGAGAGCATTGAGGAGGCGGAGGATCTGAATCCGCAGAATCTCTCCGCTATGGCGCAGCGCTGCGGTGCTGACCGCGTGATCGTGGAGTATAACGGTATGTGGCAGCTGTCGGATTTCTTCCGTTCTCTGCCCGATAACTGGATGGTCTATCAGGAGATTTTTGCCGCAGATTCCACAACGATCGCGAACTACAACGCCAATATGCGTTCCCTCGTGGTGGATAAACTCCAGTCCTGCGATCTGGTAGTGTTCAACCGCCTGGAAAACGATACGGATCAGATGCCCCTGCATAAGATCGTACGCAGCGTCAGCCGCCGTGCGGATATCGAATACGATTATACCGACGGTCACGCCGAAGCGGATCAGATCGAGGATCCGCTGCCCTTCGATATCAACGCCGATGTGATCGAGATTGCCGACAACGATTATGCGCTGTGGTATGCCGATCTCATGGACGATATGACGAAGTACGACACCAAAACCGTCCGCTTCAAGGGCATTGTGGCAATTGACGATAAATTCCCGCCGAACACCATGGCGATCGGCCGGCACATCATGACCTGCTGTGCCGACGATATCCAGTACGGCGGTCTGATCTGCAAATGGAAGCGGGCATCCTCTCTGCGCGCCCGCGACTGGATCACCGTCACGGCGAAAATCTCCATAGAGCGGCATAAGCTCTACGGACGCGAGGGCCCCGTGCTGATTGTTACTGCAATGGAATACGCCCAGAAGCCCGAGCAGGAAGTCGTATCGATGGGCTGATGGGTTACCGGTACTACTATTCTGTCCTGCCGAAAGAACAGCGGCAGGTGTATGAGGAAATGCGCCGGGGACTGACCGTCATGGCGCCGTCCATCCGGACACTGCGGCTGGACGTGCGGACGCTGTCCGATATCCTCTTCTGCCTGCGGCTGGACGAGCCGAATCTGGCATTCGTGAAGACCGCCTCCTTCCGTGCGGTCAGAGAAGCGGAACATGTGGAAGTGCTTCCCCAGTATGCTTTTGAGCCGAAGAAAATGCGCACTATCGCTCAGACCATCGATACCCGCGTGAAGAAGATCGCAGCTCCCGCCAGGGGGCTGACGGAAGAGGAAAAACTGCGCTATGTCCATGACTGGATTCTGGACAACGTGCGCTACGATAAGCTGTATCTGAATTACGCCCATGAGGTCATCGGACCGTTGTGCCATGGCGTGGGCGTCTGCGAGGGGATCGCCAAAACGGTGAAGATCCTGCTGGACGAGCTGGGGATGGAATGCCTGACGGTGATCGGCAGGGAAGACGAGGACAAGCACGGCATCGAGGGGATGCGCCATGCGTGGAATATCGTCCGCGTGGGCGGCAATCTCTATCATATGGATGCCACCTTTGATCTGTCCGCTACCCGCTGCGGCGTGAAGCGGTATGATTATTACAAGCTCAGCGATGCGCAGATTTTTGCGGATCATCGGGAGCCGGTGTGGCAGATTCCTTGCTGTCCCCGCGGCGGAGAGTATTACAGCAGCCAGCGCCTGACGGCGGACAGCCCCGAGGCACTGACGAAACTGTTGACCCGTCTGACAAAAAAGAAAGGCGCAGCCCACGTCTTCCAGTGGACGGCGCCTGATGGCAGTTTTCCCGTGGAGGAGATTCTGCAGATCTGCGGCGGGATCGCCGCGGCAAAGGGAAAGAATCCCGCGGTCAGCTTCAACCGCTCCCGGCGTGTTGTGCTCTTTACCCTGCAGGAGAATCATGAACTGTAAAAAGGGGGAGAATCCTGTGAATAACACTCCCGTTGAAACGGAGCGCAAATACCTGATCCGCTATCCGGATACGGAGGCGCTTGCCCGTATGGACGGCGCGCAGATCTGGCACATCGTGCAGACATATCTGTGTACCGAGGGTGTCCGCGTCAGGCGGATTGAGGAGGACGGTGCTGTCCGCTTCATCCGCACGGAGAAAAAGCGGCTGAGCGCGCTCAGCTCTTTTGAGGACGAGTGGGAGATCACGGAGGCGGAATACCGCCGGATGCTCGCTGATGCGGATCCGGAACGGCATCCCGTCGAAAAGACCCGCTACCGTATCCCGTGGGAGGGCTATCTCTGCGAGATCGATGTGTATTCTTTCTGGAATGACCGGGCTACGCTGGAAATCGAACTTCCTACGGAGGATATCCGCCCGCCGATGCCGCCGTTTGTAACACTCATCCGCGAAGTGAGCGGCGATAAGCGGTATACCAACCGGGCGATGGCAAAAGAAATACCCGTTGAATAAAAGCGTGAGGATGACGTTCTGTCATCCTCGCTTTTTTCGCGCCAATACGGCGGATAAAATTTTTTTGAAAAATTCAAAAAGACTCTTGACAAATACATCGACCTGTAGTATAATATAACGCGTCGGGTGCATCCGATACGCGGAAGTGGCGGAACTGGCAGACGCGCACGTTTGAGGGGCGTGTGGTTCACTCCATACGGGTTCAAGTCCCGTCTTCCGCACCAGAAGAAGCCATTTGCGAAAGCAGATGGCTTTTCTCTTTTTCGGCGGGTTCACGTCAGTACCGCACCGGGGATTTGCGTTCGTCGATAATGTTTGCACATATACTTGTAACATATCATTTTTTCATACAGGAGGGTACTATGAATACGATTCGTTTTAACAGAGGGAATGTGAAGCTGGTTGCGCACCGCGGACTCAGCGGCATTGAGACCGAGAATACCTGCGCTGCGTTCATTGCCGCAGGCAACCGTGATTATTTCGGTATCGAGACCGATGCACGTATTACCGCGGACGGCAAATTCATTCTGATGCACGACGATACCACTGCCCGTGTGTCCGGCGTGGAACTGAAAGTGGAGGCGTGCAACTTCGCCGCTCTCCGTTCCATCGCTCTGAAAGAGAAGAACGGTCAGCCCAGAGGTGACTTGCGCATTGCATCACTGGAAGAGTATCTCCGTCTCTGCGCACGCTATGAGAAAGTCTGCGTGCTGGAGCTGAAGGGGCTGTACAGCTGCGAAAAGCTGACGGAAATGGCTGCTATGATCCGTGAGATCTACGCTATGGAGCAGATCGTGTTCATTTCCTTCTCCTATGAGACTCTCGTCAATCTCCGCTCCGTTGAGCCGGAGGCAAAGATCCAGTTCCTGACCGGCAAGGAAGTCAATGATGAACTGATCGCCAGCCTGAAAGCATACAACTTCGATCTGGATATCAACCATAAACAGCTGACGAAGGAAAATATCGCTCTGCTGCACGAAAACGGTATTGAAGTGAACTGTTATACCGTGGATGATCCTGCAAGAGCGGAAGATCTGGCAAGCTGGGGCATCGACTATATTACCACCAATATTCTGCAGTAACAGCGCATTTCCTGTGGTGAAAAAGGCGGAAATCTTTGTGCAAACCAACAAAATTTCGTTCTTTCACCGGAAAAAGTGAAAAAATCCCGTAAAAGCTATTGATTTTGTGCCCGTTTTTTGATATACTGTTGATAGATATAAGGACACCGCCTTTTTGCGGACGGAATTCCTTCTATAAATTTTCGACTCAGGAGCGTTACAGCTATGATTTCTCGTGATGTTGTTATAAAGAACAACGTAGGTCTTCACGCAAGACCGGCTACTTTCTTTATCCAGAAGGCGAATTCCTACCGCAGCTCCGTGTGGGTTGAGCGTGAGGACAGACGTGTCAATGCGAAGAGCCTCCTCGGCGTTCTCTCCCTCGGTATTGTGAAGGGAACCACCATTACCCTGATTGCGGATGGCAGCGATGAACAGGAAGCCCTTGACGGACTTGCTGCCCTGATTGACACCGGTTTCAACGACTGAGTAAGGTCCGGTGTGTGTTCGGCGGATATCCCGTGAGGAAATCCGTGCGGAGCAATTTGCCAATGTGTTCGGATGTTTTAAATGCAGAGTCTGCCGGGTCGCCCTGACTCGGCAGAATTCTTCTATGCAATTCTGGCGGAAAGCAGCGGCTTTTCGCCTGTTTTATTACGGAGGTTTGTTTGGAAAATCTCTACGGAGGCACACAGACGGAGGCGGTTCTTTCCGCTTTGCGTGCCAAAGCGGCGGCATTGCCGCGTTCACCCGGCGTATATATCATGCGCTCATCTTCAGGCAAGGTGATCTACGTGGGAAAATCCCGCTCTCTCAGAGACCGTGTTTCCCAGTATTTCCACGGAGCACATGATGTGAAAACAGCCCGTATGGCGGGCAGCGTCCATGATTTTGATTTCATCGTCTGTGATACGGAGATGGAAGCACTGGCGCTGGAGAATCAGCTGATCAAGCAGTATACGCCCAAATACAATATCCGCCTCAAGGATGCCAAATCCTATCCGTACATCCGCCTGAGTATGGGCGATGTCTATCCGCGTCTGAGCATGACGCGGAAGCGGCAGGATGACGACGCCATGTATTTCGGACCCTATTCCGGGGTGTCCACGGTGTTTACGATCATTCACTCCCTGGAAAATACACTGGGACTGCCGTCCTGCAAGCGGGTATTTCCACGGGATATCGGTAAGGAACGACCCTGCGTGTACCGGCAGATGGGGCGCTGTGTCGGCGTCTGCGCGGGAGATGTGACTCCCGAAGCGTACGCGGAGCAGATCCAGTGCGCGATCCGTATTCTCCGGGGCGGTACGCGGGATGCCATAACTTCCCTGACGGAGCGCATGGAGCAGTGTGCAGAGGATCTCCGCTTTGAGGAGGCGGCACGCTGCCGTGATACCATCGCGGCGCTGACGCGTCTGGGCGAGCGGCAGAAAGCAGTCGGCGCACCTGATACGGAGTGCGACGTGATAGCACTCTCTCCCTCGGACAGCGGCGACTGTGTGTCGATTTTCTATGTCCGCGGCGGGTATATTGCAGACAGCGAGCATTTCGTCTTTACCCCCGACGCCATCACTACCGGGGATGAAGCGGCGGATGCGGAGGGCGAAGCCCTCGCCTGCGGCGATTCGCCCATGAGTGCGTTCATCATTGGATTGTATCTGAACCGAGAATATATTCCGAGGGAAATCCTTCTGTCCTTTGCGCTTCCCGAAGCGGAGACGGATGTGATCGAGGGATATCTTGGGGGACGTGCCGGGCATAAGGTGACTGTACGCACACCTCAGCGCGGTGAATTCCGTCAGCTCTGCCTGATGGCACAGCGGGATGCACAGCAGCACGGGGAGAATCAGAAAAAACGGGAAGAAGGCGACGAGCGGATGCTCGTGCAGCTGGCATCGCTTCTGGAACTGGAAGTGGTTCCCGAACGGATCGAAGCCTACGATATCTCCAATCTGGGACGGGAGCATATCACCGCCGGCATGATCGTGGCGGAAAAGGGAAAACTGAAAAAGAGTGACTACCGTCTCTTCCGGATCAGGGATCTGGCGGAGCCGGATGACTATGCCTCCATGAAGGAGGCGATCACACGGAGGCTGCACCATCTTTCCGATGATGGTGGGGCGTATTCCGTTCGTCCGGATCTGATTCTGCTGGACGGCGGCAAGGCGCACGTTTCCGTTGTGCGGACAGCCATGGCGGAGATGGGGATCGTCATTCCCGTATTCGGTATGGTAAAGGATGAGCACCATAAAACCCGCACGCTGGTCACCGATGAAGAGGAGATCAGCATCGCAAAAGAGGGGGCTGTGTTCCGTTTCCTGTATAAACTGCAGGAAGAGGTGCACCGCTTTACCGTGTCCCGGATGAGCGAAGCAAAACGAAAAAATCTGCGTACATCCAGCCTGGAAAAGGTGAAAGGGATCGGTCCCGCCAAGGCGAAAGCGCTG
Source organism: Oscillospiraceae bacterium (assembly GCA_015063645.1). GTDB lineage: Bacteria > Bacillota > Clostridia > Oscillospirales > CAG-272 > SIG701. Next base: position 20,671 of record SVTS01000025.1, read on the forward strand.
CACAGTCATTTCGGAACGGTTGCTGCTATGCGGCAGGCGAGCGTGGGGGATTTTTCCGCGGTTTCAGGCATAAGCGAAGCGGATGCACAGCGGCTGTATGCATATTTTCACAACAGTGATGATAACTAAGGAGTAAATGCTATGATGCGAATTATAACCGGTACTGCCCGGGGAACAAAACTGGTAACGCTGGAGGGCGATGCGACCCGTCCTACTGCGGAAAGAGTAAAAGAGGCGCTTTTCTCCATGCTTCAGTTCGAGTTGGAGGGAAGAGCTGTGCTGGATCTGTTTGCCGGTTCCGGGCAGCTGGGACTGGAAGCACTGAGCCGCGGTTCCGCCAGGGCGACACTGATTGACGCGTCCCGGGAAGCGGTGGATGTGATTATGGAGAATGCCAAAAAGACGCACCTGTTTGACAGATGCCGTGTTTCCTGCACGGATTATGCATCGTTTATCCGCGGTGCATCCGGTCGTGAACAGTATGATATCGTGTTTTTGGATCCGCCCTATGATGCGGGTCTGGTGCCACAGGCACTTCGCGGTCTGGCGGACGGAAAACTGTTTGCCAACGGTGCCGCCGTTGTCTGCGAGACGGATACGGGCGTTGATGCACGTCCGTCCCGCCGCCATGTGGATCCGGAAGAGGTGGCTGCGAAGGAAGAGGCGGCTGTGATGCAGGATGTGTTCGGCGGCAGCGAAGAGCTTGCCGGTCGCTTTACTGTGGAAAAATCCGTCACATACGGTCGGACGCGGATCACAATTCTCCGTCCGGCGGAAGGCTGAAAATGCTATGGAGAACAAAAAACGTATTGCCATGATCACCGGCAGCTTTGATCCGGTGACGTGCGGACATGTGGATCTGATGCGCCGTGCCTCTGCCATGTTTGATGAAGTCTGCGTGGCAGTGATGTCCAACGGTGAGAAGGACAGCGCCGGAAGCGGCATGTTCACTTATGCACAGCGGCTGGCGATTCTGGAAGCGGCATGTGATTCCCTCCGTGCGGAGGGAATTACAAACGTGAAAGCGGAGCTTTGCGTGGGACTGTCCTCGGATTTCGCCGCAGAACGCGGCATCCGCTACATCGTGCGCGGCATCCGCTGTGCGGCGGATTTTGATTACGAATACGGACTTGCCGGCATTATGAAGCGCTTTGATGCAGGGCTGGAAACGGTGTTCCTGCCTGCGGCGCCGGAGATCGCCTGCGTCAGTTCCACCTACGTGCGTGAACTGCTGAAGTATGGCTGTGCGATCGGTGACGCCATGCCCCCGGAAGCCGCCGCGCTTGCTGTGAAACTATATGGGGAAAAACAAAAATGAAGTATTCCTGTGAAATAACCCGTACTCTCGAGGCGGATGTTGTCGTAATCGGCGGGGGGACCGCGGGTGTTTTTGCCGCAGTCGCTGCCGCAAAAACAGGGGCGAAGACCGTGCTGGTGGAGAAAAACGCTGTCCTGGGAGGTACGATGACTGCGGCAGGCGTGAATTTTCCGGGACTTTTCTTTGCATGGGGCAAACAGATTATTGCCGGTCCCTGCTGGGAGTCAGTGGAGCGGACGGTTGCGCTCGGCGGCGGGAAACTGCCGGAGATCACCTTTAAGCCGGAGCGGCACTGGCATGAACAGATACGCCTGAACAGTTTTGTCTATATCCACGTCCTGTTCGATATGTGCCGCGAGGCGGGGGTGGAGGTGTACTGTAATACCATGCTTGCGGATGCGGCGGAAGAGGAGCAGGGCGTTACTCTGATCCTGACGGATAAGAGCGGTCTGCTTGCCGTTCGTGCGGCAGCAGCGGTGGATGCCACGGGTGATGCCAACCTGACCTCTTTGCTGGGCGGTGCGGTTGTGAAGAGCGAAATACAGCAGCCGGCAACCCTGCAGAACCATCTTTCCGGCTACGATCCGGAAGACGTTTCGGAGCGGGAGATTGAGGAAAAACTGCCGGCAGCAGCGCTTCCGTCCCATATCACGGCGAAAAAGATCATGGGCTGGCTGCGCCATTATAAATTTGATATGCACATTCCATGCGCGGATGCGGATACCTCCCGCGGCAGAACCACGCTTGAGCAGACCGCCTATGCGCATCTGATGAAGCTGTACGAATTTCTGCGCGATATCCGCGGACTGCAGAATCTGCAGGTGGAGTATGTCGCTGCTGAAACCGGCGTCCGGGAGACAAATCGTATCGTGGGGAAGGGGACTGTCACGGCGGAGGAGTACATAAGCGGGCACTTCTACCCCGATTCTGTGTGCTACGCCTTTTACCCCATTGATCTCCATGTAATGCACGGAATCAGACAGACGTATCATGCGGATAATGTGGTGGGGAAGATTCCCTTTTCCGCCTTGATTCCAGCGGGTACAAGGCATCTTTTGTGTGCCGGCAGATGCATTTCATCCGATACGCTTGCCAACAGTGCCGTGCGTGTGGAGGCAGTCTGTATGGCGACGGGACAGGCGGCAGGATGTGCTGCCGCACTGAGCGCAAAGAACGGTACAACGGCAGACGGAGTGCAGTACAGCATCCTTTGCGATGCCCTGCGCAGTATAGGGGCAATCGTGCCTGAATGATCGATTTATCCGGGACAGAAACGTGAGCGGAGCAGAGTAAATCTGCTCCGCTTTTTTGTTTTTTACATCTGCCTGACATGTGCGCGGGAAATACCGGGAAAAACGCGGAAATACAAAAAAATATGTGAAAAAATTTCGGAAAACCGTGAAAAGGGACTTGTATTTGTCTGCGAAATCCTGTATAATATTAATAAAGTGGTGAAACGTGGTGGAAAGTAGGTAAAAATCACACGGAAAGGGGGAGCCGGACCTATGTTGATGGGAAAATTCGCGCACACGCTGGATGCGAAAAAGCGTCTTTTCATCCCTGCAAAACACAGGGAACAACTGGGTGAGTCGTTTGTCATTACGCGGAACGTAGACAAATGCCTGTCGGTCTTCTCCATGGAAGAGTGGGAAAAGTATACCGATAAACTGGAACAGCTTCCCTCCACGCAGGCGAGAGAGATCGCCCGCTTCATCTATTCCAACGCCGCCGAAGTACAGCCCGACGGTCAGGGGCGTGTGCTCATCCCCGCAGAACTTCTGGATTATGCCGGAATCACCAAAAATGCGGTTATTATCGGCTGCGGCAGACGCAGTGAAATCTGGTCCGAGGAAATCTGGAATGAGCGCAACAGCTGCGAAGCAACGGACAGCCTGACTGAGATGATGATCAATCTCGGATTCTGATAAACGGCGGATAACAACATGGAATTTCAACATATCTCCATCCTCGCCCCCGAGTGCATGGAGGCTCTGAATCCCGCACGCGGCGGCATTTACGTGGACTGCACAGCCGGCGGCGGCGGACATTCCCTTGAGATAGCCCGGCGGCTTCCCACGGGCGGACGTCTGATCTGCCTGGATCGGGATGACGCGGCACTCGCCGCCTGCGAGAAACGCCTCGCTGAGTACGCCGACCGTGTCACGCTGGTCAAGTCCAATTTCTCCGCTCTGGACAGCGCACTGGATATGCTGGGCATAGAGAAAATCGACGGTGTTATGTGGGATCTGGGAGTTTCCTCCTATCAGCTGGATGAAAAATCCCGCGGATTTTCCTATACCGCCGAAGCACCGCTGGATATGCGTATGGATCAAAGCGGCGGCATGAGCGCGGCGGATGTGGTGAATACCTATTCCGAGGCGGAACTGATCCGCATTCTGCGCGATTACGGCGAGGAGAAATTTGCGCCCCGCATCGCGCATACCATCTGCACTGCAAGAGAAAGCAAACCACTCTCCACCACCACTGAGCTGGCGGAGATCATATATCAGTCCATTCCCGCGGCGGCGCGCCGCAAGGAGGCGCAGCATCCCGCCCGCCGGACATTCCAGGCGATCCGCATTGAGGTGAACGGGGAGTTGGACGCTATCGCGCCGTCCATTGAATCGGCAATTGCCCGGCTGAACGCCGGCGGCCGCGCGGCGGTGATCACCTTCCATTCGCTGGAAGACCGCATCGTCAAGCAGACATTCGCATCCCTTTCTTTCGGCTGTACCTGCCCGCCCGATTTTCCCGTGTGCGTGTGCGGAAATAAGCCGAAGATTGCACTGCTGAACAAAAAACCGATCCTCCCCTCTGAGGAGGAACTTCAGATAAATCCCCGCTCCCACAGCGCCAAGCTCCGCTGTGCCGAAAAACTGTAAGCGGGAAATCAAACGAGGAGAACGCTCATGGAGACATACCGTGCCGCCGGTAAACAGTATACGACCGGCAATCCCCTTTGCGACCGTCTGCAGAGAGAATTTCGCGGACGCGGAATAGGCGCAGCCCATGTGCAGACGGAATCTACCTCGGAGATGATCCGGCGGATTCAGATGGGTCTGGATCCCTATGAGAACGCGCCGGATCCGAATAAGCCCACCGTATCCTATGTTTCATCCGCACCGCGTCGCCAGTCTGCTCCGCAGCAGAGAAAAGCAGTGCCGCAGCAGCCGCAGACGAGAACGGTGAAATCCGCGCAGGTAAGACCGGCATCGCAGCTGAAACAGGCTGACCGGATGAAACCTGCGGCAAAGACAAAATCCGTATCCGCGGAATCGGCACGCCGCCGTTCCGCCGCAGCAGCCGCTGTGCGATCCAAGGAAAAGAGACGCAATGCTGAAGTGAAGATCCACGCACCCTTTCCCTATGCGGCAGTGACAATGCTGTCCGTATTCACGGTGATGTTCATGGTGCTTCTGTTCAGCTTTGCACAGAATTATGAACTGACCAGCGAGATCTCCGCCCTGGAAGATCAGGCGCGGGAGCTGGTCAAACTGGAAAGAGATCTGTCTGTCCAGCTTGAGGAGCGGGATGACATCCGCGTGATTGAGAATATCGCGGTAAACGAACTCGGTATGGTCAAAAATGACCTGGTGGAAAATCGCTATGTGTCCATTTCCGGCGGTGATCGGGTGGAACTTGCGGAGAATACCGAAGAGAGTGAAGCAGCACCTGAGGGCGGAATTTTCTCCACGATGCTTTCCGCGCTGGGTGAAAACTGGAACCGTCTGATGGAGTATATTGACTGACGCAGCGAAACGCGGGCGCGCATCTTGTTTGCGTCCGCGCTTTTGTGCATATTTGCGCCGTGCGGCGCGTATGATTCTGTGACCCCGTGAGCACAGCGGTAAAATCTGCTGTGCCTGCCATGAGCTGTTTTTGCCGGCTGTGCCGGATGGAGGAGAAAATCTGTGTCTGCCCCCCGGAAACGAATATCCCGGAGTATCGTCCGGCGTGCTCTTGTCCTGATGCTGCTGTTCTGTATGGCGGCTGTAGGACTTATTTTTGCCTTGTTCCAGCTGCAGGTTCTGAAATACGATTACTACCAGCGGCAGGTGCTGGATCAGATGACCTATGAGACAGAGGTGAATCCCGAGAGGGGTACCATCTATGACCGCAACGGCAATATTCTGGCGGCAAATGCCACCGTGTATCTGATCTTCATTTCCCCGGAGGATATCATCGACGCTATGGCGGAGCTGGAGGAGGCGGCTGTTGAGGCTGCAAAAACCGACGGCAAGGAAATTCCGCCTACCACATTCGATTGGGTTTCGCCGAACGGAACCGCATACAGCGGTCTGAAAATGAACGAACTGATCGCGCACGCGCTTTCCGATATCCTTGGCGTGGATTATAACAGCGTAATTGAAAAGGCTGCCAAAGACGGGCGCCGCTATGAAGTGATCCAGAAAAATGTGGATCAGGAAAGAGCGGATCAGGTGCGGGCGTTCATTGCACAGTTCGGCTTTACGCAGCAGATCTATCTGCGCGCGTCATCCATCCGGTATTACCCATACGATACCCTTGCCAGCCATGTAATCGGATTCACAAACAGTGACGGCGTCGGCATATACGGTCTGGAATCGTACTATAATAATATACTGGAAGGAACATCCGGACGGTATATCAAAGCCCAGGATGCCCACCACGGGGATATGCCCTTTGACTTTGAAACCTACGTGGAAGCGGAGAACGGCTGCAGTATCGTGACAACGATGGATATGTATATCCAGTATGAACTCGAGAACCAGCTGGAATCCACCTATTACGAATCTGCCGCGGGCAACCGCGTCACCGGTATCGTGCTGGATGTGGAAACCTCCGGCGTTCTGGCAATGGCGACCTATCCGCCCTTTGATCTGAATAATCCCTATAAACTGGATGCGGAGTCCCAGGCAAAACTGGATACGCTGGATCCGGAGTCTGAGGAGTATAAGTCCACATACAACAGCCTGCTGTATACGATGTGGAAAAACAAAGCAACCACCGAACTGTATGAACCCGGTTCCACATTCAAGATCATCACCACTGCCATGGGACTGGAAGAAAACGCGGTGCAGATCAATGAAAAATTCTTCTGCTCCGGCGCTCATACTGTCGCCGGTTATTCTGACCCGATTCACTGTCATAAAAAAGGCGGACACGGCTCTCTTCCGTTTTATCAGATGCTTCAGCAGTCCTGCAACCCGACTATGATGAAGCTGGCGGACCGGCTGGGCGGGGATGTGTTCTACAATTATTTCCTGTCCTTCGGTTATGGAGGTATAACCGGTATCGATCTGCCGGGCGAAAGTTATCCGATCATCAGCGCAAAGAAAAATTTCGGCGTTGTTGAACTGGCAGTTTATTCATTCGGACAGACGTTCAAAGTGACGCCGATTCAGCAGCTGACCGCTATTTCCTCCGTGGCAAACGGCGGTTATCTGCAGACACCCCATCTTCTCAGAGAGATTGTGGATGACAGCGGCAATGTGGTGCAGTCCTACGAGACAGATACCGTACGGCAGGTTGTCTCCACGGAAAGCTGTGAAATTATCAGCACAATTCTGGAGGACGGCGTTTCCGGGAACGGAGGCGCAAAGAATGCCTATGTGAAAGGCTACAAAGTAGCCGCCAAGACGGGTACATCCGAAAAACGGGATAAATACGACGAGAACGGCGAAAGACCGTACCGTATCGGCTCCTGCGTGGCTTACGCGCCCGCAGATGATCCGAAGGTGGCAGTCATTATCGTGGTGGATGAGCCGATGCGCGGCAATGTCTACGGAAGCGTAGTTGCCGCACCGTATGTATCCAAACTTCTCTCCTTTGTTCTTCCGTATATGGGCATTGAAGCGCAGTACACGGAGGAGGAACTGAAACGGATTGAAGTCAGCATATCCAACTATGTAAAAGCCACCGTTGAAGCCGCCGAAGCTGATCTCGGCTGGCGCGGAATCAACTATACCATCGTAGGAAAAGGCGATACGATCACCGCACAGGTGCCCGCCGCCGGCTCCACGATCTATAAGGATACCGGAAAACTGATCCTGTACACCGGGGATGAGGAGCCGAAGAATACGGTCACAGTTCCCGATGTAGTAGGTAAGACCGCGGAAGCGGCGAACCGGATTCTGGTGAATGCGGGGCTGAATGTAACGCTGAGCGGTGCTACAAACGGCGATACCGCTACGGTAATCCATCAGGTGCCTGCCGCTGGTGAGGTTGTTCCCTCCGCCACGGTGGTGACCGTAGAAGTCCGACATCTTGGTTTAACAGATGACTGAAGACATTTTTGCTTCGCAAAAATGTCTTCGTCGAGGCTGCCCCAGGCAGCCTCGCATCAAGTGACAGCGGAAGATTTTTGCTTCGCAAAAATGTCTTCGTCGAGGCTGCCCCAGGCAGCCTCGCATCAAGTGACAGCGGAAGATTTTTGCTTTGCAAAAATATCTTCATCGAGGCTGCAGGAGAAAATCACAACAGTCCATAGAGGACCGAAGGAAGTAGAAAGATATCACTTCCGGAGGGATTTATGGTTCTATGCGATCTTCTGCGCGGAGTGCAGGTGATTTCTGTCTGCGCGCCGCAGAATCTGCAGATTGGCGGCATTGTGTCCGATTCAAGGCTGGCGAAGCGTGGGGATCTGTTCATCGCTCTGCGCGGCAGTCGGACCGACGGACATAATTATATTGCAGATGCCGTGTCGCGGGGTGCCGCGGCAGTGATTCTGGAATCCGCTCGGAAAACTCCGGACGGAATTCCCTTTGCAGTAGTCGCCGATACGCGGCTTGCCGCGGCGCAGATATGGAATAACCGCTGGGGTGATCCCACGCGGAATATGAAAGTTATCGCGATCACGGGAACAAACGGCAAAACATCCACGTCCTATATCCTGCGCGCCATTCTGACGGCGGCGGGATATACGGTTGGGCTGATCGGCACGGTTCGCTGTCTGTGCGGCGAAACGGAGATCGACACCGGAGGCGGCGGAGAAATCGCCGATGTGCCTGCCGCCATGACAACCCCCGATCCGCAGTATCTCTACGGTACAGCGGCGCGGATGCGTGAGCTTGGCGCGGATGTGCTGATTCTGGAAGCCTCCTCCCATGCGCTTGCCTGGCACAAGGTGGATGCTCTGCATATTGACTGCGGAATTTTCACCAATCTGTCCGGTGAGCATCTGGATTATCACGGCACGATGGATGCGTATCTGCGTGCCAAGGCGCGCCTGTTCACGCTGTGCCCGCGGGGAATCGTCAATATTGATGATTCGTATGCGGAAGCACTGACGGCACTGGCGCCGGATTGTTCCTTTATCCGCTGTTCCGCATCCGGCGATCCGCGTGCGGATGTGCGTGCCGTGCGAACAAAACTGTCCGGCATGGACGGTGTGGAATATCTGTACTATGCAGACAATGCCGTATTCCGGATACAGTGCCCCGTCCCGGGGAATTTCACTGTGGAGAATACCCTTGCGGCGGTCTGTGCCGCATTGTATCTCGGAGTGGATCCGGTGACGGTGCAGGATGCTCTGCGGACATTTCCGGGAGTGGAGGGACGCATGGAACGCGTTGTTCTGCCCGGTGCGGAATTTTCCCTTTTCCTCGATTACGCGCACACGCCAGCGGCACTGGAATCGCTCCTGCGTACCGTGCGCGCGGCGCGGAAGCCGAGGCAGAAGATCATTCTGCTGTTCGGCTGCGGAGGAGATCGGGATCCGTCCAAGCGCCCGGTGATGGGCAGAATTGCCTCATCCCTTGCCGATTTTGTGATACTGACTTCCGACAACAGCCGCTCGGAATCCCCGTCTTCTATTCTGGCAGAGATTCTTGCCGGAATGGATCGGGAAAAACCGCATGCCGTGATAGAAGACCGCCGTGAAGCAATCCGCTATGCAGTACGGAATGCCGGTGCGGGAGATATCCTGCTGTTTGCCGGCAAGGGACACGAAAAATATGAGATAAACGCCGACGGCAAGCATCCTTTTGATGAAGCCGAACTGGCGAGGGAGGCGTATGCAGCCTTCCGCGGAAAACAAACCACCGATTGAAAGGTACTGACAAATACATGAAATCCGAACTGACCATTCTTTCCTATACACCTGCCGAGATTGCGGCGATCACCGGAGGCACGCTTGCCGGCGGGACGCCGGATGCCCGTGTGACCAGCGTCTGTACGGACTCCCGGGAAACATCTGCCGGATCCCTTTTCTGTGCGATCCGCGGTGAGCGCACGGACGGTCATATGTATATTTCTCAGGCGTGCGCCGCCGGTGCAGCCTGTGTTCTGGCGGAAGAGATGCCGGAGACAGCCGTTTCCTGTGCGGTCATTGTTGTAAAAGATACCATCCGCGCTATCGGCGATCTGGCTGCCCATTACCGGGATCAGGCGCAGGTGCGCGTGATCGCCGTAACCGGCAGTGTGGGCAAGACCACGACCAAGGAATTCATCTCCGCCGTTGCCGCGGCCGGCTTCCCGACACACAAAACCGAAGGCAATCACAATAACGATCTGGGTCTGTCCATGACGCTTTTCCGCCTGGAACCCCATCACCGCATTTCCGTTCTGGAAATGGGTATGAGCAATCTGGGGGAGATTGAACGCATGTCTCAGATGGCGAAGCCGGATATTGCCCTGATCACCAACATCGGCACATCCCATCTGGCATCCCTCGGAACAAGAGAGAATATCTGCCGCGCCAAGCTGGAGATCACCGCAGGCATGAAGCCTCAGGGGATCGTGCTTCTGAACGCGGATGAACCGCTTCTGTATGAGCAGGCGGGTTCGCTGGAACAGAATGTGCAGCTGCTCAGTATTGGCAGTCATCACGGCGATTACCGTGCGGTCAATATCCGTTCTCAGGAGGACGGAATGCTGTTCGATATGATCTGCCGGGATACGGCTCTGACCAATATCGGGATTCCCACACTGGGCAAACATAACGTGTATAACGCTCTGGCAGCATACGCGGTGGGCTATATTCTGGGACTCTCCGAGGAGACGATCCGGGAGGGGCTGATGCAGTTCCGCGGTGCGGATATGCGCCAGAAGATCTACCCGCTGGGGGATATCACGGTGATTGAGGACTGCTACAACGCCAGTCCCGAATCCATGCGTGCCGCGCTGGATGTGCTTGCATCCATCAGCGCCCGCGCGGAGGGATGCTCTGCTGCGCTTCTCGGCGATATGCTGGAACTGGGTGAATATTCCCGCCTGATGCACGATCAGCTGGGACAGTATGTGGCGCACACCAAAGTGCAGAAGCTGTTCTGCTACGGCATGATGGCGGATGTGGTGGCGGAGGCCGCCATCAAGAACGGCATCCGGGCGGAAAATGTATTTGTCAGTCTGGATACAAGCGATCCGCAGACCATGGCGAAGATGATTCTTCAGGCGCTTCATGGGGGAGATGTGCTTCTGGTGAAGGCAAGCCGCGGCGTGGCGGCGGAGCGCGTTATCGAATGTATGAAAAATCCCCGCCTCCGTAAAAAGTAAAACGTAAAGGACGAAGACTCTATGCCTGCTTTGATTATTATTCCCATGGTGCTGACGTTTGTTCTTACCGTCTGCATCCTGCGTCCGCTGATTCCTTTTCTGAAAAGTAAAAAAATGGGGCAGAAGATTCTGGAAATCGGTCCCCGCTGGCATAAAAACAAAGAGGGAACTCCCATGATGGGCGGTCTCGCCTTTATCGCCGCATCGGTGGCGGTTCTGTTCGCGTCGCTGATCTTCATGGCGCTTACCTCTGAGATGACGACGCTTCTGCCTGCCGCTCTCGTGGTGGGCTACGGTGTGCTGAATGCCCTCATCGGCTTTATCGATGACAGCGCAAAACTGCGCAAAAAGCAGAACGAAGGTCTGACCGCACGGCAGAAATATCTTCTGCAGCTGGCAGCCGCCGCGCTGTTTCTGATCCTGCTGCATCTGACCGATGTAATTTCCACGGAGCTGTATATTCCTTTCGTGGGCGTGAGCTGGGATCTGGGTGTATTCTATTATATCATCGCGCTTCTGCTCCTTACCGGCATCGTGAACAGTGTCAATCTGACGGACGGAATCGATGGGCTTTCCTCCAGCGTTACGCTGGTGGTCGGCATCTTCTTCACCGCCGCGGCATTCCTCTCCGGTAATGTGGAAAACAGCAATGCAGTTGCGCTGATCGGCGCTTTACTGATCGGCGGAACACTGGGATTCCTTGTGTACAACTTCTATCCCGCACGGATTTTCATGGGCGATACCGGATCGCTCTTCCTGGGCGGTATGGTGGTTGGCTGTGCATTTGTCGCCGGTAATCCGCTGATCATCGTGATCTGCGGCATCATCTATATCTGCGAAGCGGCATCCGTAATTCTGCAGGTGGGATATTTCAAGCTGACCCACGGCAAGCGCCTGTTCAAAATGGCGCCCATCCATCATCATTTTGAAAAATGCGGCTGGAATGAGATCAGGATTGTAGCGGTATTTTCCGCTGTGACAGCGGTGTTCTGCGCCGCTGCCTGGTTCGGTCTCTGAGTATTGACTCGCACTGCGGGGAAAGGAGTATTGTATGCCCGACGATAAAAGAATACGCCGCGGTCATGCGATGCAGCCCCGTGAAACAACGGAATCCGCGCCTGCTGTGCGATCCGGCAGAAAAAAGCAGTCCGCAGCACTGGAAGTGCGGCGGGAAGACTTGTCCATGGTGCCGAAAGTGGATTCGGAGGAGAATATCGTCCGTGTCAAAACCGGCGCGGACAGAGTTATGCTTGCGCTGATTCTGATTCTTCTGGCACTCGGTTCCATTATGGTATTCAGCGCCAGCTATCCCTCAGCGCTTGCGCAGGAAGGCGACAGCCTGTACTACATCAAACGTCAGTTGATCTTCATCGCCGTAGGCGTGACGGGAATGATCGTCCTCAGCATGTTCCCGCCGGGATTCTATAAAAGAATGGCATTTCCGGTTTTCTGTGCGGCGATCTTTCTTCTCGTCATTGTTCTGATTCCCGGTATCGGTATCTCCAACGGAGAAGCCCGCCGCTGGCTGGGACTCAAGGGAACACCGTTCACCTTCCAGCCCTCGGAAATAATGAAAGCGGCTCTGGTTATGATGCTGGCATGGTATCTGGATACGTTTCAGGAAGCGGTTACGGACCGTCTGAACCGAGGCCGCCGCTTTTTCTGGGGCACGCTTGTCCCCTGCGGATTTGTCGGTGTGGCATGCGTTCTGGTGCTGCTAGAAAAGCATCTTTCCGGTACGGTCATAGTCGGCTGTATCGGTCTTGCCGTTATGTTTATCGGCGGTGTGCATCCCGGATGGATGTCTGCCATTGTAGGCGTTGGCGGCGCGGCGGCAGGCGGTTTGTTCCTGCTTGCCAATCCGTATGCATGGGAGAGAATTACCACATTCTTTGACGAAAACGCCGATAAGCTGGATGAAAAATGGCAGACTACCCAGGGACTGTACGCCATAGGCTCCGGCGGAACACTCGGCGTGGGACTTGGCGGAAGCCGCCAGAAATACAGCTATGTGTCCGAAGCGCAGAACGATTTTATCTTTACGATCTGGTGTGAAGAGATGGGGTTTGTCGGTGCGGTGGCACTGATTGTCCTGTA
>SVTS01000026.1 GCA_015063645.1 Oscillospiraceae bacterium
AATGCAAAGCATTTTGAAGCGCTGACCGAGCCGGCAGGCGAGACCGCCCCTTGCACGCGGCGGTAGCCGCGGAAAAAGCTACACTTGTGCATAGTGTATACAGTATGTGCTTAAGTTAATGACATTGGCAAAGGAATTATACTATGATGAAACGAATGATAGCCGGCACTCTGGCGGTGCTGAGCCTCTGCTCCCTTGGGGGATGCGGCACTAAAAATCCCGCGGGGGAGGATGCAGTCTCCCTGCGCGTCTGGGGATCCCAGGACGATCAGCAGCTGCTGCGGAAAATGTGTGAGGATTTTGCTGCGGCAAATCCGGATAAAAACTATACCTTCCATTTCGGCGTTGTCGGCGAGGGCGACGCGAAAAAGATCTTTCTGGACGATCCCGCGGCGGCGGCGGATGTGTTCCATTTTTCAAACGATCAGCTCTCTGATCTGGTTTCCGCCGGGGCTCTGGCGCAGATCGGCGGCGGATACAGAGAGCGCGCAGAGCGGGAAAACGGCGCCGGATCCGTGGACGCATCCATGATCGACGGCAAGCTGTACGCGTTCCCCGCCACCGCGGACAACGGATATTTCCTTTATTATAACAAAAAGTATTTCGATGAGGCACCGGATACGCTGGACGATATCCTTGCCGCCTGCAATCAGGAGCGGAAATTCGCCATGAAGCTCTCGGATTCCTGGTACTGCGCATCTTTCTTCCTCACCGCGGGCTGCACGTTCTCCGAGGAGAAGAAGATCGATTTCAACAGCCCGGCGGGACTTGCCGCCGCCACGGCGATGAATGCGCTCTGCCGTGACAGCCGCTTCATCAACTTCGGCGCGGATTACGATTCCTCCATGATCTCCGGCTTCGGGGACGGATCGGTCATCGCCGCCGTGTCCGGCACGTGGACGGCGGAGAAGATCGCCTCCGAAATCGGCGCGGAGAATCTGGGCGCGGCAAAACTGCCCAAGGTGAAAATCGGCGGGGAAGAGCTGCAGATGCGCGGCTTCGCCGGCTACAAGCTGGTGGGCGTCAACGCCTCCTCTGCACATCCGGAGGATGCGGTGAAGCTGGCGGCGTGGCTGACGAATGAAGAGAATCAGATGAAGCGCTTCACGGAGCGCGCCGCGGGCCCCTCCAACACCAATGCCGCGGAGAGCGGCGCGGTGAAGGCAAACGTGGCGCTGGCGGCGCTGGCGGATCAGCTGCAGTATTCCGTCAGTCAGAATAACGTGCCCGCCTCCTACTGGACGGCGGCAGAGGGATTCGGCACGGATCTGGTCCGGGGCAACGTGCCCGATGCCGAGCTGCAGGCGAAGCTGGACACGCTGGTTGAGGTTGTGAACAACCCCATAGGCTGAGACACGGACGACGAAAGGAGACACCATGGCTGATCTCGATTATCTTGCTTCCTCGCCGGTGCGGAAATGGCGCATCCGCACCGGCAACGCCCTGCGCGCGCTTCCCGGACGCACCGCCGCGGGGATAAGGTCCCTGCCCCGCCGTGCGGCGTCCCTTTTCGGGGGCATCCGGCGGGGGATTCTTTCCCTCGGGCTGATTTTCCTCCGTGGGGATTTTGCGACGAAGCTGTCCTTTCTGGTTATGGGATTCGGCTGTCTGCGCCGCCGCCGCATTGCCCGGGGGCTGTTCTATCTGCTGTTTCAGATCGGATTCTGGATTTTTTTCTCCACCGTGGGATTTGGATCCATCGCGTCCCTCGCCACGCTGGGCGACACGGTGGCGGGAGAGGTATGGAACGCGGAAAAGGGCATTTTTGAATACAGCGCCGGGGACAACTCGATGCTGATCCTGCTTTACGGCGTGGTATCGATTCTGATCGTCCTGCTCCACACGGGCGTATGGATTTCCTCGGTGCGGGTGTGCCGGGAGTCGGAACTGATCGCCCGGGCGGGCGGGAAGATGCCCCGTCTGCGGGATGAAGTGACGGCGCTGGCGAACGGGGAATTTCACAAGACGCTGCTGTTTCTGCCCACGCTTGCGGTGATTGTATTTACGGTTCTGCCGCTGATCTTTATGATTCTCATCGCGTTCACGGATTATGACCGCTTTCACATGCCGCCGGGGAATCTTTTTTCCTGGGTGGGGCTTGAAAATTTCCGCGCCATTTTCGGGCTGGGGGAGAATGCGCTGCTTGGGCAGACGTTCCGCTCCATTCTGTCCTGGACGCTGATCTGGGCGGCGATTGCCACGCTGTCGAACTATCTTTTCGGGATGCTGCTGGCGCTTCTGATCAGCCGGCGGGGGATCCGCTGCAAAAAGCTGTTCCGATCCGTATTTGTCACGACGATTGCGGTTCCGCAGTTTGTTTCGCTGATGTTTATGCGGAATCTGCTCTCGGACACGGGGCTGGTGAACGTATTTCTGACGCAGATGGGCTGGATCACGTCGCCGATTCCGTTTCTGACGGACGGGACGGTGGCGAAGTTTACGGTGCTGGCTGTGAACATGTGGGTGGGCATTCCGTACTCGATGCTGATCACCACGGGCATTCTTCTGAACATTCCCCGGGATCTGTACGAGGCGTCCCGCATTGACGGGGCATCGCCCATGATGCAGTTCCGCAAGATCACGCTGCCGTACGTGCTGTATGTGACGGCGCCGTATCTGATCACGCAGTTTGTAGGGAACATCAACAATTTCAATGTGATATGGCTGCTTTCCGGCGGCGGTCCGATGACGGGGGAATACTATCAGGCGGGCAGGACGGATCTGCTGATCACATGGCTGTACCGGATCACCACGGGTGAGCAGAACTACAAGCTGGCGTCGGTGATCGGGATTATCACCTTTGCGGTGTGTGCGGCGTTTTCGCTGATCGTATACAGCCGGACGACATCGGCGGGAGAGGGGGATTTCGGATGAGGAGACGGAGCGGCGACGTACTGGCGTACGCGGTGCTGACAGTGCTGTCGGTTTTATGGCTGATTCCGGTATTTTTCCTTGTGGTGCATTCATTCCGGGGGGAGCCGGGTGCGGCGATCCGGTATATTTTTCCGAAGGAGTATACCTGGGACAATTATATCCGATTATTCACGGAGACGGAGTTATTCAATTTTCCCCGCTGGTACGGGAACACGCTGATTGTTTCGCTTGCGAGCTGTGTTTTATCCACGGCGTATGTACTGATGATTGCGTATGCGTTTTCGCGGCTGCGCTTTCCGGGTCGGGGGGCGATGATGAAAGCGGGGCTTGTGCTGAACATGTTCCCGGGATTCATGTCGATGATTGCGGTATATTTTATCCTGAAGGCGGTGGGGCTGACGCAGTCGCTTCTGGCTTTGGTACTGGTATATTCGGGATCGTCGGCTTTGACGTATTATGTAGCGAAGGGATTTTTCGACACGGTACCGCGGGCACTGGACGAGGCGGCGTATATTGACGGGGCATCGGCGGCGATGATATTCCGGATGATCACGCTGCCATTGTCCCGACCGATGATTGTATACACGGTACTGATGTCGTTCATGGCACCGTGGATGGATTATATATTTGCGTCGGTGATTATGAAGGATGCGTACGACAGCTACACGGTGGCATTGGGGTTATTCCAGATGATATCCCGGGAGAACATTTACGATTATTTTACGGTATTCTGTGCGGGGGCTGTGCTGGTGGCGATACCGATTTCGGTGGTATTTTTCCTGCTGCAGCGGTATTATGTGGAAGGAATCACCGGCGGTGCTGTGAAGGGATGAGGGGAGAGACGGGGGGACTCCGTCCCCCTGCCCCCCTGCGGGGTTTCACCCCGGACCCCCGTGGGCATAGGATTTCGCGGCGTGCGCGCCGCGACCGGAGACGCTGTCTCCGGACTCTGCGACCTTGCGAGTTGCCTGCGGCAACTCGGAAAAGGTCGATCAAAACTTTTATGGGGGGACAGTTGGATTTTTGTCAGCTGCCGGGGGGTGGGGTTCCCCCGGAAAACGAACGATCGGGAGAATGAGGTTTATGCGTGAAAGCGGAATTTTACTGCCGATGGCTTCTTTGCCGTCATCCTGGGGGATCGGTTCTCTGGGAGAGGAGGCGTTTCTCTTTGCGGATTTTCTCGCCGCGGCGGGGCAATCCGTCTGGCAGGTACTGCCTCTCACGGTGCCGGATTTTGTGCATTCGCCTTATGCGTCACCCTCGGCGTTTGCGGGCAATCCGATGCTGATCGATCCCGCATCGCTGGCGGCGGACGGTCTGATCACCGCCGCTGAGGCGGATCCCCCGGCGGGGGCGATGGCGGATCGGGTGGATTACGCCTTTGCGGCACGGGAGAAGGATCGCTGTCTGCGGCGGGCGTATCTTTCGTTCCGGCAGTCGCCGTCTGCGGAATTTGACAGATTCCGGGAGCGGGAGGCGCACTGGTTATCCGGATACGCGCTGTTCGCGGCGGTCAAGGGATATTACGGCGGCAGACCGTGGTGGTTATGGGATGACGGGATCCGGATGCGCCGGGAGGCGGATATACGCCGTTTCCGGGAGGAATTGGCGGAGGAGATCGGTTTTACGGAGTTCTGTCAGTATATATTTGAGCGGCAGTTGGGGAAACTCCGGGATCGGCTCGGAGCGCGGGGCATCACGCTGATGGGGGACATTCCGTTTTACGTGGCGCACGACTCGGCGGACGTATGGGAGAATCCGTCCCTGTTCGCACTCAGAGAGGACGGATCGGTCCGGCTTGCGGCAGGCGTACCGCCGGATTTCTTCTCAGCCCGCGGGCAGTTATGGGGGAATCCGGTATACGACTGGGACAGAATGGCGGCGGACGGATTTGATTTCTGGATGCGGCGGCTTGCGCGGTGCGGGGCGATGTACGGCGCTTTGCGGCTGGATCATTTCCGGGCGTTTGATTCCTATTATGTGATAGCCGGCGGAGCGCCGGATGCATCGGCGGGGGAATGGCGCGAGGGACCCGGGCGGCGGTTTATCGACGAAGTACGGCGGCGGATGCCGGGGCTGATACTGATCGCGGAGGATCTGGGCGAGCTTACGCCGGGGGTGCATGCGCTGCGCCGCTGGGCGGGGATCCCGGGCATGCGGGTGATGCAGTTTGCCTTCGGCGGCGGTGCGGACGATCCGTTTCTGCCCCACAATTACGACAGGAACACGGCGGTGTATCTGGGAACCCACGACAATGACACCACGGCGGGATGGTGGGATTCCATCGGCACGGCTGAGCGGAGCCGCGCGGCGGCGTATCTGGGAATCGGTCGGCGTGCATCGGCGAAGACGGCGGTCCGGGCGATGATGCGCATGGCATCCGCCTCGGCGGCGGATCGGGTCATATTCACCCTGGCGGACGTCGGTGCCGCAGGGAGCGATGCACGCATCAACACGCCGGGTGTCGGGCAGGGATGCTGGCAGTATCGGGCAATGGTGGGATTTGCGTCGGAGAGGGACGCGGAATTTTTGCGGGAGATCACGGAGATTTACGGGAGGAAACGGAAAAGTGAGCGGGATTAAAGAGGAATTTCTGGCGGAGGCACAGCGGTGCGGATATACCGCCATGGAGGCGGGGGAACGGTACCGTTTTCTCTCGGATTTTGTGATGCGGCGGATGCTGCCGCAGATTACGGAGGCGCGCTCCCGGGCGGCACAGGAGAAGACGGCGTACTATCTCTCGGCGGAATTTCTGATGGGACGGATGATTCACGCGAATCTGTATAATCTGGGAATGCTGGAAGAGCTCCGCGAGGCGGCGGCGGAGATGGGCGTGGACATCGGGAATTTTGAGGAGGTGCCGGATCATGCGCTGGGCAACGGGGGACTGGGTCGGCTGGCGGCGTGTTTTCTGGATTCCTCAGCGACGCAGGATATCCCTCTGTGGGGATATGGGATCCGCTACCGGTACGGGCTGTTCTCCCAGCGGCTTTCCGCAGGATTCCAGGAGGAGGAAGCGGACGACTGGATGCGGATGGGGGATCCCTGGTCGATCCGGCGGGAGAGTGAAGCGGTATCGGTGACGCTGGGACGGCGGCGCGTGCGTGCGGTGCCCTACGATATGCCCGTATTCGGATACGGGGAGCGGGGGCGGATCTGCATTCTGCGGCTGTGGCAGGCGGAGAGTGAGGAGCCTCTGAAGCTGCCGCTCTTTGAGGCGGGGCGCTACAGTGCGGCATCGGCACAGAGAGAACGTGCGGAGCGGATTTCCGCGGTGCTCTATCCGGGGGATGCCGCAGCGGCGGGGAAGGAGCTGCGGCTGAGTCAGGAGATCTTTTTCAGTGAGGCATCGGCGGAGGATATTCTCAGACGGTTCGGGCAGGCGCACGGACAGGATTGGGAAAAACTGCCGGAATATGCGGTGATCCAGCTGAACGATACCCATCCCACCATGGCGATTCCCGCGCTGATCAGCCGGCTGGAGGGGCGGGGCGTGCCTTTTCCCGCGGCGGTTTCGCTTGCGGGCCGGATATTTGCGTACACCAATCACACCGTGATGGCGGAGGCGCTGGAGGAGTGGGACGAGGCTCTGCTGCGGCGGCTCGCACCCCGCGCCCACCGGATTCTCGTCCGTCTGCAGGGGCTGCTGACACAGGAGATGGCAGAGCGCGGCGTGGAGGATGAGGGGATGCACATCATCGCCCACGGCAGAGTGCGGATGGCGAATTTAGCCAGCTTTATGAGCATGCGCATCAACGGCGTGGCAAAACTGCACACGGAGATTCTGCGGCGGGATGTGCTCCGGGGCTGGCACGGAATGTACCCGGATAAGCTGACAAATGTGACCAACGGCATCACCCAGCGCCGCTGGCTGGGCGTGGCGAATCCGCTTCTGGCGGAATTTGTGACGGAGCGGATCGGGGACGGCTGGCTGACGGAGGCGGATCAGCTGAGCGGTCTGGGTGCGTACCTGCACGATACGGATTCCCTCAGGGAATTCGCCCGCATCAGGCGGGAGAACAAGCGGCGGCTGGTGCGGGCGCTTGAGACGCAGTGCGGCATCACGGCGGAC
The DNA here is from genome assembly GCA_015063645.1 of Oscillospiraceae bacterium. Taxonomy (GTDB): domain Bacteria; phylum Bacillota; class Clostridia; order Oscillospirales; family CAG-272; genus SIG701. The sequence goes on from SVTS01000026.1 coordinate 6,947, forward strand.
GCGTCCATGATGTTTGATATACAGATCAAGCGGCTCCACGAGTACAAGCGCCAGCTGATGAATGCGTTTTCCATTCTGCGGATGTATTTTGATCTGAGAGAGGGCGCGGCGCCGGATTTCCAGCCGACGGCGTATATCTTCGGCGCGAAGAGCGCGCCGGGATATGCCCGGGCGAAGGGCATCATCCGGTATATCCTTGCCATTGCCCATCTGGTGAACAGCGATCCCGCACTCAGAGAGCGGATGCAGGTGATCTTCGTGCCGGATTACAACGTATCCTGGGCGGAAAAGCTGGTGGCGGCGGGGGATCTCTCCGAGCAGATCTCCATGGCGGGCACGGAAGCCAGCGGCACGGGCAACATGAAATTCATGCTGAACGGTGCGCCCACGCTGGGAACGTATGACGGCGCGAATCTGGAAATTCTGGAAGCGGCGGGGGAGGAGAACAATTTCTTCTTCGGCGCGGATGCGCAGGAGACTGCGCGTCGTCTGGCGGAGCACAATCCGGGACGGATGCTGGAGGAGGATGCGCGGCTCCGCCGGGTGGTGGACACGCTGATCGACGGCACGTTCGACGACGGCGGAAGCGGGATTTTCGCAGAGCTGCATCACGCCCTGACGGCGGGCACGGACTGGCACCGTCCGGATCACTATTTTGTGCTGGGGGATTTTGGGGCATACACGGATGCCCGCCGCCGTGCGGCAGCCGCATATCGGGACACGGACCGCTACGCGGCGATGGGACTGGCGAATACCGCCGCCGCCGGCAGATTCTCCAGCGACCGCAGTGTGAGGGAATACGCACAGCGGGTGTGGGGTGTGGGGAGAGGTTGAGCTTTCTGCGGTATAATCTTCTGCTGTGCAGCCTCTCATCCCCCAATCTCCTTGGCTCTCGCCGTAGTTTGTTCTCTCCACAAGAAAGAATAGCGCCGGAAGCTTTTGTATTGCAAAAGCTTCCGGCGCACTATTATATGGTATGCGGGTAAAATCCTCACCGCGAGGCAAGGATGATGGGGGAGATAGGGGTGCGGGGGGAAGAGGGGGAAGAAAACTTCGCCGTTTGAGATGGTTTCTTCCCCCTCTTCCCCCCGCCCGCGGCATACGCCGCGGAAAAAGCCGCACTGCACGTGCAGTCCTCTGCTTTACAGCAGTTCTTCGTTATACACCGCTCTCTCGCCGCCGGCGAAAGGCGGACGCACACGCGCCGCGGCGACTGCCGCCTGTCCGATCCGGTTTGCAGTGAGCCGCAGAGGCACCGCAACCCGCTTCAGATGCATCCCGATCATCGTTCCGCCGATGTCCAGTCCCGCATCTGCCCGGATTTCCGCCACTGCCGCCGGCTCGGTGAATTCCGCCCATGCCGCCGCGGCAAACGCGCCTCCTGCCTTCGGCATCGGCACGACGTTCACGATTTCCAGACCCAGCGCGTCCGCGGTTTCCCGCTCCACAATCAGTGCACGGTTCAGATGCTCACAGCACTGCGCCGCCATGCGGATGCCCCGGGGGGCAAATACGTCTCTGAGCCCCGCGAATACGGCGTTCGCCGCTTCGGGAGAGGAGGAGGATCCGATCCGCTCGCCGGTGATCTCGCTGGAGGAACAGCCGATCACCACCAGCTGACCTGCCGTCAGGCGTGCCGTTTCGCACAGCTCTTCTGCGGCGGCAGATGCCTGTGCGCGGATTTCCGCCGCGGCGGATTCGCTCAGCAGATCCTCCGCCTGCAGCGGAATGTCAAACGCCTGTGCCATCTCCGCCATGGTGCATACGGTGGTCTGCGCCGCCGTGGATTCGTCCTCCACGGGATGGGAGAGGAAGAGGCAGCCGTCCGTGCCGGCGTTCACGCCGGAGAGCACGTCGATCTCCCGGTCGCCGATCATGACGGTTTTGGATTTATCCAGCCCGTACCGGTCGCAGATGAACTGCACGGCATCGGGTGCGGGCTTGGAGGGGAAGTGGAGGGTGGAATCCACGCCGCCGGAGAAATATTTATCCAGCCCGAACAGGCGCAGGTACGCCCATGAGCTCTGGTTGCGGTGGGTGTAGAGGTAATTTTTGCCGCCATTCTCGCAGATGGCGCGGAGAAGAGCCGCCGTGCCGGGGAAGACGGTGACTGCGGGGCGGAGCGCCCAGGAATGGGCGAGATTTACGCACGCGCGGTAGGTTTCCTCGGAGAGGTGATAGAATTTTTTCACTTCTGCGAAGTTGATATAGAGGAGGCGGAGGACGTTGTCGTGATCGAATTCGACGCCCTCGCGGGACATGATCTGCTCAAACGCCTCGGCGATATGGGGATACGTATCGAGGAGCGTGCCGTCGAAGTCCCAGAGATAGGAGGTGTATTTCATGGTGTGGGGTTCCTTTTGTTTTCAGAATGAATTACAGTTTTCTTCTGCTGTGCAGCTTTTTCCGCCGCGCATGCGGCGGGCGGGGAAGAGGGGGAAAGAACCATCCCACGGGACCCCCCAAAGCTCGCTTCGCTCACTTCGGGGAACCCCTACCACGGCGAAGTTTCTTTCCCCCTCTTCCCCTGCACCCCATCTTCCCCGATCTCCTTGCCTCCCGGCGAAGTTGGACAGCCCTGTTACTTATTCGCGCCGGAAGATTTTGCATTGCAAAATCTTCCGGCGCAAGAAAATTTATGGGAATTCACGTCTTAGCTGAGCCAAGGAGGTTTGGGGTGGGGTTGTAAGGGGAGGGGAAAGGAAACTTCGGCGTATGAGATGGTTCCTTTCCCCTCCCATACGTCGCGCCGCCGCCGGAGGCGGCAGGCGCGATATCTATGGCGCCAGACCGACGCACAAAATTCAGTTTTACTTCTTCAGCGCAATCGCTGCCTTAGCCTTAGCGGCGATGCTTGCCGCATCCAGACCGAAGTAGCTTACCAGTTCCTTTGCGGGACCGGAGCGTCCGAATACATCCTCCACGCCTACGCGGAGTACGGGAGTCGGGCACTTCGCGCTGAGGCATTCGGCAACAGCACCGCCCAGACCGCCGATGATGGAGTGCTCCTCGCACGTCACAACCGCGCCGCATGCCTGTGCCTCGGCAGCGATCAGATCCTCATCCAGAGGCTTGATGGTGTGAATGTTCACAACGGATGCGGAAATGCCGTCCGCTGCCAGCAGCTCACGTGCTGCCAGTGCCTGCTCCACCTCAATACCGGTGGCGATCAGAGCAACATCCTTGCCCTCAGCCAGCTTTACACCCTTGCCGATCTCGAACTTGTAGCTGTCGTCAAACAGAGTGGATACTGCCATTCTGCCGAAACGCAGATAGCAGGGACCCTGCATGTTGATGGCTGCTTCCACTGCCAGACGTGCTTCCACAGCGTCTGCGGGATTCAGAATCGTCATACCGGGAATCGTGCGCATCAGAGCGATGTCCTCGTTGCACTGATGGGTCGCGCCGTCCTCGCCGACGGTGATGCCCGCGTGGGTCGCACCGATCTTCACGTTGACGTGAGGATAACCGATGGAGTTGCGGACCTGCTCAAAGGAGCGGCCTGCGGCGAACATTGCGAAAGAGGATGCGAAGGGGATCTTGCCGGAAAGAGCAAGACCGACGGCTACGCCGATCATGTTGTTCTCGGCGATGCCGCAGTCGAAGAAACGCTCGGGGAACGCCTTCTTGAAGGTGCCGGTCTTGGTAGCGGCAGCCAGGTCGGCATCCAGAACTACCAGATTTTCATATTTTGCGCCGAATTCGGCGAGAGCCTTACCGTAGGCTTCACGGGTTGCAATCTTATCTGCCATGGTATTCTCCTCCTTATCTCTCGCCCAGATCACGCATGGCGATCTCGAATTCTTCATCGTTCGGTGCCTTGCCGTGCCAGTCGCAGCTGTTCTCCATAAAGGAAACGCCCTTGCCCTTGGTGGAGTGAGCGATGATCACGGAGGGCTTGCCCTTGTATGCCCGGGCGGCGGCAAATGCCTTTTCCAGCTGATTGAAATCGTGTGCGGAGCACTCGATAACGTTCCAGCCGAAAGCGCGGAACTTTTCATCATGCGGACGGGGATCGCAGACCTGATCCAGGGATCCGTCGATCTGCAGACCGTTGAGGTCCAGAATGAAGCACAGGTTGTCCAGCTTGTAGTGACCGGCGAACATAGCTGCTTCCCAGACCTGACCTTCTTCGCTTTCGCCGTCGCCCATGATGGCGTAGATGCGGCGGTCAGCCTGATCGATCTTGGCAGCCAGCGCCATGCCGGCGGCAACGGATACGCCCTGACCGAGGGAACCGGAGGTCATGTCCACACCGGGGGTGTGCTTCATGTCCGGATGACCCTGCAGATAGCTGGAAGTCTTGCGGAAGGTCTTCAGATCCTCCACGGGGAAATAGCCGCGGTTTGCCAGTGCGGAATAGAGTCCGGGTGCGCAGTGACCCTTGGAGAGTACAAGACGGTCGCGTGCGGGATCGTCGGGCTTCTCCGGGTCGATGTTCATTTCTTCAAAATACAGGTATGTGAGAATATCTGCGATGGAAAGGGAACCGCCGGGATGACCGCTGGATGCGGAATGTACCGCTTCCACGATGCCCACACGAATTTTGCGGGCGATCTCGGCAAGTTCAGTCTGTCTCTGCTTGTCCATTTGAACCTCCGGTTTTATAAATCTTATTAAAATGCGGGTATAACAGATCACTTTATATTGTACCCTTTTCATGGGAAAAAGTCAAGCAGTCCCGCATAAAAAATGCATCCGATCCGCCCTGATACGGGGATTTGGGAATAATTTTCACAGTCCCGGCGGAAAAAAAGCGGAAAAAACCTTGACAAACGCCGCAGATTTGGATATAATATTAGAGCAGATGATTCTGAGACGGCCGCATCTGTCATATGGAGAAGTACTCAAGAGGCCGAAGAGGCGCCCCTGCTAAGGGCGTAGGCTGCCATGAAACGCGGCGCGAGAGTTCAAATCTCTCCTTCTCCGCCAACGAAAAAGCCCGGAAACCCAGGTGTTTCCGGGCTTTTTTCGTGCTTGTTTATGCGGTTTTACCCCAATTTTTACCCCTGATAGGATTTCATCCGCTGATTTTCTCAATAAAATTCTCCATGCGGGCAGCGGATTCGGCTTTCATTTTCTCGGATACATGTCCGTACACGTCCAGCGTAAACGATGCGGTTGAGTGCCCGAGATTTTCCTGCACGGTTTTCACGCTGTCGCCCTCCTGCAGGGCGGTGACGGCGTATGTATGGCGCAGATCGTGGAAGCGGGCGTCCGGTCTGCCGATCCGTTCCGCGATTTTCTTGAAGTGCTTCAGCGCGGTCTGCGGCGGGATGAAGCTGCCGTCGGGGCGGGTGAAGACCAGATTCCACTCATTCCGCCATGCGAGACCGCAGGCGAGGTGCTGTTTTTTCTGTTCGGCGAAGATCTCCCGCAGGATCCCCATGACGTACGGGGCGGCGGTGATGGTGCGTGTCCGGTCATTTTTGGTGGCTGCTATATAATGGCAGCCGCCTTTTTTCTTTTCCTTCTGCAATTGCTGGCGGACGGTGATTGTCCCGGCGCGGAAATCCACGGCATTCCATGCAAGCCCGCAGATTTCACCCTCCCGCATACCGGTGAACAGGGCAACGGTGAACAGGGCGGAAAATTCCTCCCCTGCCCGGAGTTCGGCGAGAAATGCGCAGATCTCCCTCTCGGTGAGCGGCTTTATTTCACGGCGCTCCATGCGGGGCAGCTCGCATATATCGCAGGGATTGAAACCGATATAGCGCAGTTTGACCGCCTGTGACAGGCATTTGTGCAGGATCCCGTGCACGTTTTTGACGGTTTTCGGGGAGAGGGATTTTTCCCGGGTGAGGGAATTATAGAAGGTCTGGATCTGGGTGGGATTCAGATCGGCGAGGCGGATTTTACCGAGGGCGGGTTTTATGTGGGAGCCTATGCGGCTTTCATAGGCGGAGAGGGAGAGCGGTTTGAGGGAAGGGGCGGCATATTCGGTGAGCCATGTATCCAGCCATGCAGCGACGGTGACGCGGGACGGCTCAAAGTACACACCATCATCAGCGGCTTTCTGTGCGGCGCGCATGGCTTTGAGGGCATCGCTCTGGCGGTCGGCGTAGAAGGAGATGCGCTTGCCGCCGATAGTGGCGCGGGCTTCCCAGCGACCGTCCGGGCGCTGGCGGACGGTTCCGTTAGTTTTCTTTGGCATGGGTGGACTCCTCGTCTGCTGTCTCGTTTATTGCCTTGTCGGCTATGTTAAACAGAACTCGTCTGATTTTCTTTGTGGTTTCGCAATATGTATTTTGCATATTCCTGAGCTGTGCGAACGCGGCTTTGAGTTTTCCGCTTGTGATTTCATCAAGGATCGCTGCTATCGGTATGCTTGTTACATCGTCCAGCGATTCGTCACAAATCGAGGCAAGATAATTCGAAAACCGCTTCGCCTCTTCCCTTTCCGCGCCGTGGAGCATTACAGAAGTCATGTCCTTATCAATCCTGGCAACGCCACGCAAACGGTTATAGTTCAGTTTCGTACCCTCTACAACAGCGTTTTCGTAGAATTCGCTCATGATTTTCAGGATATCCAGAGATGAACTGTATCGGGTTAATTTGTCATATGTGCGATACTGTTCAATAACTTGGTACCGGAAGTTTTTGGGGAGGGATTCTTCAAACTCAAAATCAGCGAGAGGGAAACAAAACTCTCTATCATCTCCGCTGCACCAAAACGTACATTCCGGCTCAAACCCGTTTTTGTCCTCGGAAACTTTCAGAATTCCTATATCTTCGCCCGTGTCCGAGAATACCGGCAGACAGAATGCACTTTCCATATACTCTGCAAATGTCATGGGCGGTGTGGAGTTTTCGATAATATCGCTGAGTATGTCCACTTTTGTAATTATTTCGCACCGTGGATCTTTGTGCCATGTCTCCAGCACCTCAACCGCCGCGCCGCTCAGCCCCGTCCGTGCGATGATATCCGCGGCTTCGGGGGTGCGGGCATCGGATCGCCCTGCGAGATAATCCAGACTGACCCCGAAAAAGTCCGCGAGTTCGGCGGCAACGTCAAGCCCCGGTATTCTGTCTCCGTTTTCATAATATCCGATACTTGCGGCGGAAACACTGATTTTTTTGCTCAGTTCTTTTTGTGACAGCCCTGTAGCCTCCCGCAGTTCTCTCAACCGTTGTGATAGTATCTCTCTCATAAAATCCACCTCGAAACATATTAGTTGTTGTCGGATAGAATCTATCCGACAATTGTTGACAACAACAATTTCATGTGATAAAATTATACCATGACAGCATTTAGTTGTCAACAGGAAATCGAGCGCAAATAAAACGCAAAGAAAGAAAGGACGTGATTTTGTGTTCAATCAGGAAATCCGAAAAGCCGCAAAACAGAAGGGTGTGAGACTCTGGCAGATTGCGGAGGCATTGGGGATTACAGACGCCAATTTCTCCCGCAAGCTGCGCCGGGAATTCAGTGAAACCGAAAGGGCGCGTATACTTGCTATCATAGACAGAATTGCGGAGGGAATATGACCCACTACACTACAATCCCCACAGCCCGGCTCACGCGGGCGGAATGGCTGCAGCTGCGGCGGCGGGGGATCGGCGGATCGGACGCGGGGCACATCGCTTTATCCCCGGAGCAGTTCCGCTATGCGGATCCCGCGCGGGTATGGAGAGAAAAGGTGCTCCCTCTCGATGCGGAGGAAGAATCCCTCCCGTGCGCCATCGGAACAGCGCTGGAACCACTGTGCGCATCCCTCTATGAGAGGGCGACCGGGCGGCGCGTCCGCCGCATGAATCAGCTGCTTGTGTCCCTCTCCCACCCGTACATGATCGCTGACATTGACCGCAAACTGTGCGGCACGGCGGAGGGGCTGGAATGCAAATGCGTCAGCCAGATGAGCGCACGGCGCAGGATCACCGATCCCGATTCCGGGGAATCCCGCTGGGTGGATATCTTTGAAAATGGCGATGCGGGCACGGTATTTACATACAAGCCCGAATGGTATGTGCAGATGCAGCACTACATGAGCGTCACCGGCTGGCAGATGTGGCATCTCGGCGTGATCGTTCTGAATAATCGCTTTTATCACTATGACGTACCGCGGGATGATGCGTTTATTGATGCACTCCGCGAGGCGGAGGGCGCGTTCTGGCAGCTGGTCGAGGATAAAGAAAACGTTTGGGAGGCATAAACATGAGCGTTGTGAAAATGGACGGCATTTTCGGCGGACTTGCGCCGATTGAAACCCGCGCAATCGATCTGCGGGGCGTAAAAGAGGTGTACGGCGAAATCCTTGCCGCACAGAATGAGGTAGGCGGCACGGTCACCTATCGGGCAAAGGTGGCGAGCGGCGGCGGAAAACTGTTTGAGATCGTGACGGGGGATGAGGATGCGGATACCGCCGTACAGACGATCACGGGTGTTGTGATCCACGAACAGAAATGCGCCGCATACTTTGAGGGCGAGGGAAATTCTCCGCCTGTCTGCGCGTCGCTGGATTGGGTGTACGGCACCGAGAGGGAGAGCGGCGAAGTACATAAATGCGCGGACTGCCCGCGCCATGCATTCGGATCGGCTGAGAAGGGAGGAGGACGCGCGTGCAAGGATATGATTCGCCTGTACATCCTGACGGAGGGTATCCCTCTCCCGCTTGTGCTGTCTCTGCCGCCGACGTCGCTGAAAAGCTGGCAGAATTACCGCCTTGCGACCCTTGCGCCGCGGCGGCTCAGGGCTTCGGATGTGGTGACGGAATTCTCCCTCTCCCCGGCGGTCAATGCCGCGGGGATCAAATACAGCGTAGTGAAGCCGAAACTGCTTGGTACGGTGGATGAAGAGGCACGCAGCATCGTGCAGATGTTCGCGGCGGGCATCAGATCCGCTGTGTCGGGTGATGAAGTGAGTGGGGAAGATTACAACCGAACAGAAACCAAGGGGGAAACGGATGCGCAGTAAGGCGGAAAGTTATCTGGTGAACGACATCATCCGCGCCCTGTATCCGCACGCGCGGCTGGAGCGGCACAACGTGGGGAAATTCTACACGGCGGACGGCCGCCCGATCTATGCGGGCCCGCCGAAGGGATATCCCGATCTGTCGGGGAATCGGCGCGGGGACGGACGCGCGGTGTACATCGAGGCGAAGATTCACCCGAACAAGCCCACGCCGGAACAGCTGCGGTATCTGGCAGACAGGCGGGATGAAGGCGCAATCGCGGGCGTGTGCTATTCGGTTACGGATGCGCTGGCGCTGATCGGCGCGGCGGATCCGGAGGGGAAAACGGAAGAAAAGGCGGAAAATACGGAAAAAACGGAGGAAATCAAATGAGAACGGCGAAAACGGAAATGGAAAATAAGGCGGCAATCAACGTGCATGAGCTGGCGGCGATGCTGGGCATCAGCGTCCCGCGGGCATACGATCTGACAAAGCGGGCAGGCTTCCCCGCGATCCGTGTCAGCGAGCGGCGGATCATCATCCCCACGGAGGCGCTGAACAGATGGCTGAACGATCCTGCGAACATGGGGTGAGTGCGTGGGAAGTAAAAACAACTGTCTGCGGCTGTATTATGACTGGCTGGATCATATCGAGCCTTTGACGGATGCGGAATTCCGTTCGGTGATCCTTGCCGCTGCAGCGTATTCCAGAGACGGAGAGGAGCCGCCGCCAATGGATGGCGCGGCAGGTATGGCGATGCGCTTCATGCTGTCGGATATGCGCCGTCTGGAAGCCAAAGCGGAAAGCGGGCGCATAGGCGGCTTGAAACGTGCGGAAAATGCCTCTTCCCGCAGTGTGCCGCAAGGTTGCTTGAAGCACACTTCAAGTATGCTTCAACACATAGACATAGACATAGACAAAGACATAGACAATAACAATGACTATGACAATGACAGACACATAGACAATACCGGCGCAGACGCGCCGTGTCCGTCCGCATCCGTCACAGAAGAAGAGATCATTACTCTGTTCAGGCAGCTGTGTCCCTCTCTCATTCAGCCGAGAGGGATCACAAAGGATCTGAGAGACGCCATGCAGCAGGCGGCGCGGAAATACAGCCGGGCGGAGATGGAAGATCTCCTCCGCCGGGCGGAGGGGACACCGTTCTGCCGGGGCGAGACGGGAAACGGGAAAAAATTCTCCCTCTCGGGCGTGCTGAAAAATGCGGAGAAGATCCTCTCGGGCGAATATGCGCCGTATGACAGACCGGGTGAGGCGGGGATCCGTGAGAGGTGGAATGAAGAGTACCCCGACAATTGGGCGGATATGTGGAATAATGGAGGTACACAGACATGACGGATTCTGTGACGATGTTCCGGGAAGAAGCGACGGGTGAGGTGTGCCCCACATGCGGCGAGGTTTTACGGGTGAAATACGTCCCTGTGTTTCGCGGGGAAATGGCAATTCCCGTGCTGTGCGGTTGCGGCAGACGGAAAGCGGCGGAGGAAAGAGAGAGAGATACCGTCCGCGGCTATCGGCTCATGCGGGATGAGGCGCGGCGGATCGCCGGCATCGGCGCACGGTATCGCGGTAAATCCCTCTCTGCGCTGACACCGCGCGAGGGACAGGGGTCCGCAGCCGCGGCTCTGACGGATTTCATGCACCGATGGCGTGAGGACAGACACACGGACGGCGTGATGCTCCTCGGAGAGGCGGGATGCGGCAAAACGCTCTTTGCCAGCGCGGCGGCGAACACGGTCATTGACGAATATCCCATTGATGCGGGCACGGCACGGGAATGCGGAAAGCGCGGCACGGTGACGGATTTCCGGCGCATTATTCCCGTTCGTTTGTACACTGTCCCTGATCTGATGGCAGCTCTGCGCGCTGAAATCGGCGCGGACGGCGGCGATCCCCTGCGCATCGAGAACGCCGCTTCCCGTGCTCCGCTTTTGATTCTGGACGATCTGGGAGCGGAGAAAATGAGCGAATACGGCGCAGAGGTGCTGTTCCGCATTATCGACCGCCGTGAGAGGGAGATGCTTCCCGTGATCGTGACAAGCAATCTGCGCACACCTGAGGTGATGCAGAGGCATCTGGGAGAGCGGATCTTCAGCCGCCTGCAGGGGATGTGCGTTGTGTGCCCGTTCACCTGCGGAGATCAGCGGGGGCGGCATGACGAGCGTGCGAACACAGCTGACCGCTCCGTTGGTGCGGATAAGTGATGTGCTCCGTAATACCTTCAGCCGATATCATCGCTTATCTCATGGAGAGGGATATCCTCGCCGCGCTGGACGATTTGAGCGAAGAGAAACGGCAGTATCTCATGACATATGCCCGGTGCCTGATACATGCCCGCAGAGGCGGCACAGGCGGCGCAGAACGCCGCGGCTGGAAGATCACGGAGGCGGATTTTTCCGTGATGCTGTCCGATGCCTGCCCGGCGGAGATCGAGATGATCTACCGGCAGACACGGGTGTTGCTGGGTGACAGCACGAAAAGCAAAAACGGAGAGGGATGATCCCTCTCCGTGCGGGTGCATTGCCGGATGTCCGGCGATTATGTCAGGGTTTCTGCGGTCTGCGGCGAGCCGCGCATTTCTCCGGATGGGTCATTGCCCATGAGAAGTGCTGCAGCATGGCTATCTGACGGTCGGATGCGAGAAGCATATCCCTGGCGATGGCGTTCAGTGCCGCGCGGCGGCGGGCGAGTGATACGGCGTAAGCGGTGCGGGTGTCTTTGTGTTCGGCGGTGTTCATGGTGGTGTTTCCTCTCAAAAATCAAGATTTTTATAAAATTCGGCTTGTGACCCTTGACAGCCTGCGCCGGATGCGCTATAATTGCATTGCTCTATTGCATCCGGCGGCGGCTTTTGGCTGTCCGTTCCCCTGCGAATGCCCTGCACGGCATCCGCGGGGGATTTTCTTATTTCCGGGCTGCTTCGGAAAGTTCGCTCAGATCGCGGGCGCATTCCCGCAGGACGTCGGCGAGGAAAGCGGCGGCGGGCGCATACGAACGGGCGGTATCGCGGCTGTGCTCCATTGCCTCCGAGAGGGCTTCCAGCGCGTTCACAGCGCCGCTCAGACGCACGGCGGCACATTCGCCGCGGTCGAGTATTTCTGTGTCTCTCATGCCTCTATGCCTCCTTTCACGCTATGGTGAATCGGTGGGTGACGGTGAGGCGGGTATAGGCGGCGTAGATGTCCGCGTGATCCCGCTTGAATGCCGCGCTGTCAAAGCGGCTGGAGGATACTTTCGTGTACCGTGCGCGGTACTTACCCGCCCGGATCTCGTTCGTCCCTCTCTCCGTCATGTGTGCTTTCAGTTCCGTGCGGATGGTTTCCGCTTCCTCTTCCGCTTCGCGGATCAGTGCTTCCAGCTCGGAGAGGGTGTTCAGCTTGCCGTAAATTTCGCATTCTTTCATGTGGGGTACTCCTTTTGTGTTAAGTAGTGCAGAGGGCGGGATATCGGGGGCGTTCAACATCTATTGCTTTAGCAAATCTCACTCTCTCTGATCCACACCGAATATTATGCGCCGTCTTGGGCGGTTTCCCGTGCGTCAGCGTCTCCCGCTCTCTGTGTATATATTATATCACACTTTGCGCAAAGTGTAAAGATGGAATGTTGCACAAACTTTGCGCAAAGAGTTTGTGTGGTTTGTACATTGCGCAAAGTGCGCAGGCGTGGTATAATAATGGCGGAGGTGAATCACCATGGCAGAAGAAAAACAGAAATTCAATAAAACCGCGTATGATAACGCGTTTATAGCCAAAGCCTATGACCGTATCAATCTGACTGTACCGAAAGGCGATAAGGATAAAATCAAAGCCCACGCGGAGAAGCATGACGGCGGAAGCGTCAACGGCTTCATCCAGCGGGCAATCCGGGAGACAATGGAGAGGGACGGGGAGAGGGACGCATGAAACACTACGAAGACAAATACACACTCACACCCGAGGAGAGCCGCTTCCTCGCGAAAAAGAAGTGGGACGAAAACGTATACTGCGGCATGAAGATGGAGAACCGCGCCGTAACCTTCCCGCAGACGCGGACGATTCTGGACGGTGTGAACGTCCCCGGCGTACAGCTGGACGATATTCAGGCAATTCTCAACATGCGGGATGCATGGCGGCACATCCTCGCCACGATCCCCGATCCGCTGACGCTGGACTATATCTGCAGCCTGAATGCGTTCATTGCGCGGAATGAGGCTCTGGTGTGGGGCAAACTGCGCACCGGGCGCGTTGGAATCTCGGGCACGGAGTACACGCCGCCTGTCCCCGATGAGGCGCAGGCGCGTGCAGAGTTGGCAGGGATCATGGAAGCGGACGCCACGACAACGAGCAAAGCCCTTGCGCTGTTCGCCTGGGGAACGCGGTCGCAGCTGTTCTGGGACGGCAATAAGCGCACCAGCCTTGCGGCGGCGAATAAGCTGCTGCTGGCATCCGGTGCGGGCATGCTGACTATCCGTGAGGCGGACATGATGGAGTTCAACGTGCATCTGCTGCATTGGTACGATACCGCCGAATCTGAGCCGCTGACAGATTATCTGTACGCCCATGCGATTCAGGGGATCGAGATGGGATAAATATTGCGGGAGAGAGGTTTCCCGAAGTGAGCACAGCGAGCTTTGGGGGTTCCCGGGAGAGGGACGGTCATCGTCCCTCTCCTGCTTTTATGCTTGAAGCCCGAGCGAAGCGCGGAGAAATCCACGCAGACAAGCCACAGCGGGCGCAGGGCGCACGTTCGGCTGTCGGCGGCATGGTTTAGCGTCCAAGCGGAGAGCGCCGCAGAGAGATGCACAGCGGCATTGTACGCCATGCCAAGAGTAATGTCGGGTATCCCCCACCCCTTGCGCCGTCCGCACGTTTCCGCTGTACAATGGGCAGGATCACTCTTTCCCCCTCCGGCTCGCGCACGCGCACGCGCGCGGAAAAAAATATTGCGTGGAATGCATGGCAGGGAATCCCTCTCGGGGAGATCAGGCGGCGTCAGTGTGATTTACCGGTGCCGGTATACCTCCCACCCAGGGGTGCTGAAACCGCAGAGAGGGAAGCGCCACACGGTAAGGCACCCCCAAAAACAGGAAATATTCCGGAAATGAATATTTTACCGGACGTCCGGCAGTTTCCGGAGATTTTGAGCGTCCGTTTTTACCCCATTCTGACCCCAATTTTTACCCCTGATACGATTATTTTTGCTTGTGCACGATTGTACACCGGAATTGAAAAAAGCCGAAAAAGCCCTGAAAATAAAGGCTTATTTCGGCTGGATTTTTTTGGATGAAATGTGCGGTTTATAATTCAAATCTCTCCTTCTCCGCCATTACCCAACGGCACTTTTGTGTCGTTGGGTATATTCATTTCTGGGGATTTCGGCAATACGCAACGAATCTTTCCACGGATTTAACACTGCGTCTGCCGACTTTAAGACATTTCCGGGTTTTCCGGGGATGTCTTTTCTCTTTTTCTGAGAGAATTTTTGAAAAACTGCCCTCGAAAAAGCGAAAGATGTTCTCGTTCACAATCATTTTACAATTGCGTCATCTGTTCTTCGGGACTGAGCAGATTTCCAATAAAGCGATAAAATATCTTTATCTCTTGTACTCTCTCTGAATCCGTAGATGCCTGACCGATTTCAATGTGGTCGATCAGCAGATACACAACCGCTCGGGTGAGATGGGTGATATTCTTGTACTGCTGAACAAGATCAATCCATTTTTCGATGCGGTCGTCAGTATCCTGATACCTGACGAATTTTTCAGTAAGTGCGGTGCGCTTTTCATTAAGTTCCGTCTGCTCCTGAATATACCCACTCATCAACGAATTGAAAACCGCTTCCGGCAACTTGCCTGCACATTTATCCTCATAGAGTGATTTAATATTTTTGTCGATGGTATCCAGACGAATCTGTAATTCCCGGATTGAGACTTCCAGCTGTCGCTTCTCGGCAATGCTGTTTTTATTCATTGCTTCGGAAAGTTCCCGCGCCAGCAGCTCATGCTCTGCAGCCGCAAATCGAGCATGACAGCGGATATCGTTCAGGACAAAAGCGGACAGCGCCGATTCTTTAATGGAGTGGGTTGTACAGGCTGTTTTACCATTGTTCAGATATCGGCTGCATCGGTAATAACCGATAGTATTATCATTTGTCACTTTGGCGGTATGCGACAGATGTGAACCGCAGTCTGCGCACTTCAGAATCCCGGCAAACAGAGCCACCTCCTCGTCCGCACTCATCTGGCGTCCACGGTGCATTTTGTTTTCCAAACGATGCTGAACACGATTCCAAGTATCCATGTCAATCAGAGGCTCGTGTGTACCCTCTACGACAATCCAGCGATCCGGCTCTACCTGCACGCACTTTTTCGTCTTAAAGGACGCTATACGGCGCTTACCCTGCACCATATTCCCGATGTACACCTGATTGCGGAGCATCTGCATGATAGACGCACTTCCCCAATGGTTGTTGTCGGTTGGTTTCGGATGCTGTCCGCCCGGAAACTGAGAAAAGCAGAAACGCGGGGAATCCACCCCTTCCGCATTCAGCCGATCTCCGATTTTTCGCGCGCTGTCTCCGGCTGCAAATTCGCTGAAGATACGGCGCATAATCCCGGCGGCATATGGATCGATTTCAAGGATGTGCTTGTCCTCTGGAGACTTGCGATACCCATATGGAGCCTGACTTCCCATGAACTTTCCCTGCTGAGCGCTGGTTTTTTTTACCTGACGCACCTTTTTGGAGATGTCCCGGGGGTACCACTCATTTTACAAATTGTGTTACTTCATTTTCCCAGACAATGGATTCAACAAGTTTGGTATCATATATCATTCCAGCATTCTTTGCTGCTTTGGATACAGCGAACGGCTGAAATTTTGACACATAATATCTAACTGAAAAATCCTCAAATTGAATTGTCCCTTCAATATCATCCGGATCCTTTCTGAAAACGCAAAAACCACTTGGAATATAAGCGCATAGAGCTGAATCGACAGGCAGTAATGTTCCGCCATCTCCACCAATCAACAATGTGTAACTATTGCCTGCGTTAGAATGAAAATAAATCGCATTCGCACTATATGATTTTATGCCGGAACGCATATAATCTAATAACGGATGATCTTTCTCCAATACAGCGTCATATAAAAGAATAGAACTGTTTTGGGTACAATACAGTGCTCTGAGTGTTATGCCTTGTACCATATTGTAATGGTTATATTCACCCTCAAATGAAGTCATTTTCAGAGAAGCCGAATTGTTGTTTTTATCTGTAATACTTGTCAGGGGTTGGTCGATACCTTCTGCAAAATAAATCAGGAATTGTTTGCATTTATTCACACAAGAGATCGTATATGTAATTCCATTTTCCGCGAGAAGTGTATATTTATCATAATGAGCCACTTCCGTTGTATATAGATTATTCTCGCGGGGATCGTATATAGCCATGACAAATTCATTCTGATCTTCCGAGAGAAATTGTGCTGCGAATTCAATGGTTCTATTTCCGATTTCTGCTGCTTCTTTTAATATGGTAACCGCACCGTCACTTCTTTCATAGAAAACAATTGGCTCTGCGGCGTTTTTATACCGCAAAACAGATATTATAATCATCGAAATAATAAGTAATCCTGCAGCAAGTATAATGAGAACCTTTTTATTTGGTTTTATCAATTAAAACACCATCCTCCATCCAATACTGACGCGGACATCTTTCGGCAACGTTATCATCATGAGTTACGATCAATATTGATAAGCCCTCTTTGTTAAGATCTTCAAGCAAGTCCATAATAGAGTTTGACGTTCTGCTATCCAATGCACCGGTCGGTTCATCTGCCAATATTAGCCTTGGTGATGTGATAAGGGCTCGTGCAATCGCTACGCGCTGGCGTTGTCCACCGGATAATTGATTTACTTCTTTGTTTGCCTGATCGCCAATACCAAGCCGATCCAATATATCCAATGCGGATTTTTTCATATGAGCATAAGGTGTCTTCCCAAAATAAAGTGGAAGCATGGTGTTAAACAGGACACTTTTCTGGTTAATCAGCGAAAAATTCTGAAGAACGAATCCAATCTTAGTATTGCGGATGTTTGCCAACTGTGTGTCCTTCATAGTATGAATATCCGCTCCATCAAAGAAATAGGTACCGTTATCAAACGTATCAAGACAACCGAGGATATTCAAAAGTGTGGATTTTCCGGCGCCGGAACGCCCGCGAATCGAAACCATATCCCCCTGTAATAAAGAAAAACTCACATTCTTGAGTGCATGAAATTTCTGATCTCCTATTTTATAATATTTATTCAATCCATCTATTTTAATCATCATTCAGTCCTCCTGCGAATTTCCATAGGCGATTTCTTAATGTAGGTAAACAAAGCCACAACAACCGTAAGAATAATCATTCCGCTCATATATATCAAGATTGGAATAATCATGCTGCTATCAATGTAACAATTGTCTTTATAGATACGTCCATCATCTGTACGGAACATATATGGATCGACCAAAATATTCAGAATATTCAACAGGCAGGGGACTGCTGTAATTATCAATAGTGCGGTTGCAATGATACAGATACTCTTTTTCTTCGAGCATCCGACAATGTAGTATATCGAATACTCTTCCAGTTTCTTTTCTGTCATCAACAAGGATAGTGAAAAAGCTGCCACAGTTGAAATAATAAACGCATAAAGTGGAAACGGCAGTTTCGTTTTTACACGATAAGAATTGACTTCGTTGGTGTTTTCAATTATATCGTCATACGTGTAATACCTTCCGGTATTATTCAGCAGTTCCGTTACGGCGTTTCTGTTGGCATCAGAGATATCCGATTCAAGCAAAACAAAATAATTTTCATATTCTGTCACATATACCCCTAAACTGTTCAGCTGCTCCCGAAGGAAAGAAGAATCGTACATCATGATGACATTATCGTAACACTTAAACAAGCGATCAGCACTATCTCCCCCAAGCATTTGCGGAATGTAAGCGGGATACGCCATCTTACCTGCTGCTGTTACAGTAAGCGTTCCGTTTCCCAACGTACATACGACTGATTCACCGATCTCTGTGTTTTCAAACATACTTCCTCCCACAACACATTCATCTGTAAATGCAGGAGAGATCCATTCTCCGGAACTCATGTCCAATTTGAAGCGTGAAATCATTTCTTCATCATATAAAATGAAATTTACGAATTTGTCCTGGAATAATCCGGTAAGAACCCGATTAACGCATAAGCCTTCTACACCATCAATAGCAAGCAACTGCTTTTTCACAATTGCATCCTGAGCTTGCTGCTCTTCAGCAGAGAGCATATAATAATCATCGTTTTTCGCGGGAATATAATATAAGGCATTTTCAAGAGACGATGACATGTACACTTTTTTAGCATATCCTATGTAATTATTGATTCCCAGTACATTGACAAATGTATATATTGCAAATGTCATGATTATCATTATGATCAAAAGGGATGGTACTGACCCGCGATAGTATTCCCATACAAGTTTCATGTGTTTTTTCATAAGTACCTCACCTGACATTTGTTAGATTCTGCGCAGTCGAGTGATTGTGTAATTTATGGATCATTGGTATCATCGGAATTTCCGATAAGATCAAAACGAGAATTGCAAGAACCGAATAATCTTTCCATGTATATTGCAGACCGTCGAATATATTGATTGCAGCAAAAACGGTATCATATAGCGCAATATGAAGAATAATCGCAATGATTACAGCTATTCCGGAAATCATAAGATTATCCAGCAGCAACATTCCTGCAATCTGTCTTTGATTTGCACCGACTACACTATATACAACAATCTCTTTTGTATTTTGCTCGATCATATACTGCATAAGCATGGAAAACGTAAACAGACATATCAAAAGCATAAATGAAAGATAGACAATGTTAGAAACAGATTCGTTTTTGTCTTTGTCTACGATTCGATGTGGATCCTCAATTTCTGCTGTAGGAAGCTGCTGCTTCAATTTTTCTATCAGTATTTGACTATCATTCTCAGATAGTATTTCATGTGTTAGCAATGTAATTCGATAAGCTGCGAATTCAGAAGAAAAATCATCTATGGATACAACAAAAGAGCTGCTGTCCAGATTTTCACCGGTAATTTTGTATTCGTGTGATTGCACTGTAATTTGTTCCTGTGAACTTCCGCTTTTCAATAAATTTCCCGGAACAATGATGCTTCCGATTTGATCGGGAGCATAACTGCCGCGCTTCAGATTAAGCGAATAGGCTTCCGGATAATAGGACGTGATATAATAAGTATCCTGATGTATTGTCAAGTTTTCGGCATCTTCATTCAGATCTTCTGATGACAAGAATGCTTCCACGCGAATCATTCCCACATCATCACAGATATTATGGAGTAATGTGCGATCCACAGATACAGCATTCTGGAAACTCAAGGTATATGTACGATAAGCAATATCATTCTGTGCTGAGTTCACTTTATATGTTACACCATTGCCGAGAAAATACGCAAAGGTAAGAATACAGGCAATACTTCCTACCAGATATATGCAAAAGAATAATCTCTGCTGTCGAAAGTAATTGCCAATTCGTGACAGCGCTAACGATAGAAATTTCACATTACTCCTCCTTTTTCACTGAAATGTGTTAGTTATTATATTTTTCAATATACACAGACAAGCTTCAGGTTCTTGTATTGTATAAAGCTTACATCTATCTGCAATAGTTATTTCTACGCTGGTATATCCTTCGCACATTGATTGGTCTGCTCACCTATATAACGCATTGCCGAAAAAAATCTCACGGGATATCTGGAAAATTTTCTCGAAAAAAGATGTGAAAAAACGATGCCATTTTACCAGCATCGTTTTTTACGTCTTTATGATATTGATTCGGCATAAGTAATTAATGAGTCAATGTCAATGTTACCACTGATCGTGTATGCATATACACCATCATTCCACAAAATGGTTTTGTATTCTGTTTCGCTTATCATATATGTAGTTGTTTTGCCATCATGGCCGTTAACATTAACGGCACTCATTACAGTATCGTGGTTCGACAACATGACCTCATATTTGTCCAGCAGGTTTTGTTGGTAAGTGATCAGAACATCATCCTTTTCGTACTCAACGGAGAAGTCATATTTATTCTTTATTCCCTCGTATCGTTTGAATTCTTCTCCTATCAGAGGTTCTTTGTATTCAAGAATTTCCGTCGGTACGTCGATATCATCATCCGTCACATAGGTGAAAAAGATACTTTCCTTATACCACTGCGTGATGACTTGCCAAATGGCGTCCCGTACCGCTTCGACACTCAACAGTGAAGCAAAACCAATAGCCATAACAACCAGCACTACGACGGCAACTCTCTTAATTGTCTCTAATCCGGGACGGTATTGCTTATGTCGTTCAGCATAATTCCGTTCCCGATTCACGCGGCGATAAATTTTCTGTTTATCTTTATCTGAAAGTCTGATCTCAGGATCAGCATTATTATAAATATCCAGCTCTTTATTTTTTGTATAGGGCATCGCTGCATAGAGCATAATATCCAAGTCATCCAGATGCGATGATTTATTCATCTTCCTTCTCCCTTCTCATTTTCTGCAATGAATTTTTAGCACGATTGAGTCTGGAACTTACAGCACTTTCACTTATTGATAATGCCTGAGCAATCTCTGATTCCGACATCCCATACTTATAGCGCATCTCTATAACATCTCGCTGTGTATCCGGCAGCTGATCAACGTATGCGGCAAGCTGCTTTAACGCTTCCTTCGCAACAGTCTGCTCTTCGGGATTTTGTGTGTAATCCGGAATAACAAAATCCTTCTCTCCATCATCATCCTCATAAATCAGCGGAATGGTTTGCACTCTGCTCTTTCTTCTTCGCAAATGGTCTTTGGCTTTGTTCTGCGTATATTTAACGAGCAGTGCAATTGTATCCTCACGCTCTAATTTGTAAAAATTTCTAATTGTCAGCCACACACTGATAAAGGTTTCCTGAACAACATCTTTTGCATCTTCCGAATCGTGAACAATCCCGTAGGCAACTGCATACAACTTGTCGCTGTGTTCATCGATCAGCCGCTTAAGAAGATCACCATTAAGCGGATCGAGGGTAGTAATGAGGGTGAGCAGAAGCAAGCGTACAACCATCCTTTCGACAAAAAATGCAATACATAATTATTTTATCACAATAATTATGATTCCGCAATGATCATATTGCCCAAAGGTATACTTTTTGACAGTAATTTTTATTTGCGTTTGCTTTTACCAGCATTATACTCCCTCAGCCGGCGGTAGAATGTAGATTCACTCATGTCATATGCTTTAAGAATCCCCTGCATCGTCAGTTCTTTTTTCTCCCATTTCGTAATCAGTTCGTCGAAATTCGGCGGCATTTCCTTGATTGGTCTGCCGAATTTCACGCCGCGTTTTTTTGCAGCCGCGATTCCCTCAGCTTGTCGCTGGCGGATGTTCATACGCTCATTCTCCGATACAAAGCTAAGCAGCTGAAGAACGATGTCACTGATAAACGTACCAAGCAGGTTCTTATCCCGTCGTGTATCGAGCAACTGCATGTCAAGAACAACAATATCACCTCCAAAATGATCAAAAGAAAACGCCACATTACGTGGCGTTAGAACAATATGTCACTGGATATAGATTTGTTTTTGTTTCGTTATATTTACTCAAATAGTGTGATTATCTCAAACGGAAGGAGAGTTTCGTCTCTTTTTTCTCTCCTTCTCCGCCAACGAAAAAGCCCGGAAACCCAGGTGTTTCCGGGCTTTTTTTGTGCTTGTTTTTATGATTTTACCCCAGTTTTTACCCCTGATAGGATTTCATCCGCTGATTTTTTCTATAAATTTCTCCATACGGGCGGCGGCGCGGAAATACAGCCGGGCGGAGCTGGAAGAACTCCTCCGCCGGGCGGAGGGGACACCGTACATCCGGGGCGAGACGGGAAACGGGAAAAAATTCTCCCTCTCGGGCGTGCTGAAAAATGCGGAGAAGATCATAGCGGGCGAATATGCGCCGTATGACAGACCGGGTGAGGCGGGGATCCGTGAGAGGTGGAATGATACGGATCTGGAATACTGGGACAGTGTACGCCGCGGCAGGGAATCGGAGAAAGGAGCAGAGACGTGACAGAGGCTTTTTTTACAACGCGGGAGGAAAAAACGGGCGGGATATGCCCCGGATGCGGGGAGGAGGTGCGGGAGCAGATCACCGCTGTCCCCGGTCGGGAGATGCGGCATCGGATGGACTGCGCGTGCGATAAACGCCGCCGGGAGGCGGAGCGGATGGAGGAATATGCCGAAGGTATGCGGATACTGCGCCGGGAAGCACGCCGGGAAGCCGGGATTCCGAAACGCTATCAGCGGGAATCCCTCTCGCAGCTTATTCCCAGAGAGGGGCAGCAGCAGGCGTACAGGGCAATGACGGATTTTGTCTCCGCCTGGCGCGGGGATCGCCGCGCACGCGGGGTGCTTCTTGTCGGTGCGACAGGATGCGGCAAAAGCACCTTCGCCGCCGCTGCCGCGAACGATCTGATAGACGGGTACGCATTCAGCGAGGATGAGGTGCGGAACTGCGGCGTATTCGGTGCGCCGCGCCGTCCCTTTACCTCGGTGCGGTATGTCAACGTTCCCATGCTTTTCAACGAATTGCGGAACGCTATGGATGAAAAAACATCTGCCGCGCATATCATTGAGCAGTGTGCATCCGTCCCTGTGCTCATTCTGGATGATCTGGGGGCGGAACACCGTACCGACTATTCCCGGAGTGTCCTTCTCCGGATTATCGACCATCGCTGGTGTGAACAGCTTCCGCTGATCGTGACCGCCAATGCGCGGCGCATGGAGGATCTGGAAGCCAGCACGGGAGAGAGAGGACGTGACCGACTGGAGGCAATCTGCATGCCCGCGGCGATCTCCTGCGCCTCTCAGCGGCGGCTCGGCAAATGAACAGATTCACATCAGCCGATATCAAGGATAAAATCAAAGCCCACGCGGAGAAGCATGACGGCGGAAGCGTCAACGGCTTCATCCAGCGGGCAATCCGGGAGACGATGGAGAGGGACGGTGGAAACGCATGAAGCATTACCCTGACAAATACACACTCACACCCGAGGAGAGCCGCTTCCTCGCGAAAAAGAAGTGGGACGAAAACGTATACTGCGGCATGAAGATGGAGAACCGCGCCGTCACCTTTCCGCAGACGCGGACGAGACAGCAACAAGCAAAGCCATTGCGCTGTTCGCCTGGGGAACGCGGTCACAGCTGTTCTGGGACGGCAATAAGTGCACCAGCCTTGCGGCGGCGAATAAGCTGCTGCTGGCATCCGGCGCGGGGATGCTGACCATCCGCGAGGCGGATATAATGGAGTTCAACGTGCATCTGCTGCATTGGTACGATACCGCCGAATCTGAGCCGCTGACGGATTATATGTACGCCCATGCGATTCAGGGGATCGAGATGTAAACGAAGAGGGACGGTCAGCGTCCATCCAATGTCATTAACTTAAGGAAGTGGATACATCAAAATAACCAAATTCAGCCTTTTCCGCGGCGAATGCCGCGGGCAGGGGAAAGGACCATCTCAGGCGCCGAAGTTCCTTTCCCCTGCACCCCAATCTCCTTGGCTTGACAGTTAGTTTTAGACAACATACATAAATTTTCGCCCGGAACTTCACCTATGGTGAAGTTCCGGGCGTCTTTTTTTTGAAGATGTCCATAGGATTCGGTAGAGGCAAGGAGACAGGGGTGGCGGGGGAGGAAACTTCGCCGTGTGAGATGGTTCCTCCCCCGCCTCGCCGCGTTAGCGGCGAAAAAAGCTGCACCCCAGCATATTGTATACAGTATGTGCTTAAGTCAATGACATTGAGCGTCCCTCTCTTGTTTTTTTCTGCCAAACGCATGATCCTGTGCCCGGAGCATCGCCGTTTTTTGTCAACATCCTGCTGCCGCTTGCAAAATTTTCCGATATATGTTATACTACCTTATGACAGAATCCATCCGGCGGGCGCCGGCGGGCATAACGGATTATATAGTATAAATTGGAAAGGAACACGTCATGATGCTTACTGACAAGCAGTTTTATAAAGCTGCGCTGGATTTGCACATCCCTGAGATGGCAGAGGCGGGCAGGCTCTATTTTGCCGGTGATGAAGCCGGTGCCGCCCGGGTCTTTGCGGACTATGTACGGAAACACACCGATTACGCGAGATATTTCGGGCTTCCCGGAAATGCAAGGGAATTCTCCGCAGAGGAGCGGGCGAAGATCACTGCCGCGGCAGACCGCGTGCTGGACGGCTGGTTTGCGCCAACCGGATACGCGTATCGCTTTGAGAATCTGGAGATGGACTGGGTGACCAACCGCACCCCGAACAACTACGGTGAGTGGGTATGGCAGCTGAACCGCCATCACGAATTTGTCACGCTGGCAAAGGCGTATCTGATCACGGAGGATGACAGATACGTCGATGCCTTTGCGAAGCTGATTGAATCCTGGATCGATCAGGAGGAATTCCCCATTGCCGATGTGGTCAACCGTCACGGCTCAAGGCAGCTTGCCGGCTGGCGGACGATTGAATCCGGCATCCGCATGGGTCCGCCCTGGCAGTATCCGATCCACGTATTTCTGGAGGCGGGAAAGCTGTCCGACGCGCTGATCGTCAAGATCTTCAAGTCCGTCTGGGAGCACGCCTATCACCTCCGCCACTACTGCTCCACCCACAACTGGCTGATCATCGAGCTGACCGGTTTTCTGCAGATTGCCTGCTTCTATCCTTTCTTTGAAAATACCGCCGCATGGCGGGAGTTCATTTTTGAGCGGCTGCTGAAGGAAATCGACGTACAGATCTATCCCGAGGGATTCCAGTATGAGCTGGCTACCGGCTACCACTTCGGCGTGCTGGATCTGTATCTGAGATGCGTCGATATCGCGCGGGCATACAGCATCGAGGTGCCGGCATATATGCTGGAGCGTCTCCGCTCCATGACCCACGCCATCGTGCGCATCACCCAGCCCGACTGGCATATGCCCGATCTGAACGACGGATCAAGCGGCTCCATGGCCGCACGCTGTGCCCATGCACTGCGCTTCTTCCCGGAGGATGAGGTCTTCCGGTATTTTGCCACGGATGGCAGGGAAGGGCACAAGCCGCCGTATCTCTCCACCGTGCTTCCGTATGTGGGGCACTGCGCCATGCGTACCGGATGGGGGAAGGAGGATATATATGCCTTTTTCGACAGCGCGTACTACGGCTGGGGACACGCTCATGAAGACAAACTCTCCTTCAATCTGTCCGCCTACGGAAAGAATCTCCTGACGGACGGCGGGCAGTATGAGTATGACAGTTCCCTGATGCGCGATATGATCATACGCACCCGTGCGCACAACACCGCGCTGGTGGATATGCAGGATCAGCGCCGCGGGCATCATACGGATTTCCACACCATCGAGTCGAGGGCGGTTGCCGAAAAGATCCCTTCCGACCTTGCCTGGAATTTCGGGGAGGAATATGAATGTGCCGCCGGCACGTACAACTGCGGTTACGGCGTGAATCCGGGCGTGTTTGCGGAGCATCACCGGAAGGTGATCTTCTTCAAAAAGGGACTCGGCGCGGCAAAGCCGTTCTTCGTGCTGCTGGATACCTTCACGCCGCAGGATGATGCGGAGCATCTCTATGAAGTGCATTTCCAGCTCGGCACGGAGCCGACCGACGAAACGGAGTACAGCATCACCGCCCATCACGGCGACGGCGTAACGCTCACGCTGATCGGCGACGCGCCGCTGATCACCCATACCGCGGAGAAAGAGCCGCGCTACATGGGCTGGAGAAAACTGCGCCTCTCCGGCGTGGAGCATGAGCATTATCCCGCGCCCGCTCCGTGCTTCACGAGAAAGGGCAGAACGGAGTATTTCATCACCGCCGTCTATCCCGCAAAGGATGAGACCTGCCCGATCACGGCAGTCGCCGCGGATAAGGACAGCTTTACGATTACCATGGCGGACGGCGGCAGCTTCACCTTCGCGAAAGCGGATCCCGCCTTTGCCGTAATGGGCACGGAGGAGAGACTGGCAAAGGGGCTTGATATCTGTCTGTGACCTCTGCAATGTCATTAACTTAAGGATGAAGATACATCAAAATAAAGAAATTCAGCCTTTTCCGCGGCGAATGCCGCGGGCAGGGGAAAGGACCATCCCACGGGAACCCCCAAAGCTCGCTTTGCTCACTTCGGGGAACCCCTACCACGCCGAAGTTCCTTTCCCCTGCACCCCAAACTCCTTGGCTTGATAGTTAGTTTTAGACAACATACATAAATTTTCGCCCGGAACTTCACCATAGGTGAAGTTCCGGGCGTCTTTTTTTGTTGAAGATATCCATAGAATTCGGCAGAGGCAAGGAGACAGGGGTGGCGGGGGAGGAAACTTCGCCGTCTGCCAGGGTTCCCTGGAAAAGGGCTTAGCCCTTTTTCAGGGGTCCCTGCGATGGTTCCTCCCCCGCCT
>SVTS01000136.1 GCA_015063645.1 Oscillospiraceae bacterium
ATCCCCGGTAAGCGTTTTCGTCTTCACGCACAGCAATGTCGAAAGCGCCGTCAGAATCCTTGCATCCGGCCGAACCGAGGATCAGACCGGATTTGTGGATCTTGTTCTGATGGAGGAGCGGCATCAGCGCGCCGCTTTCACGGTTTTGAAGAACCAGTACGTTGTCGGGCATGGTTTTGATTTCAAAGTTGAAGCCGCCGAAAAGGAAAATCCTTGTATTGGCGTACAGCTTCATCCAGTTGTAGTACGTTTTGTCGTAGCCCGGTCGGCCTGTTCGGTTGTGCACCGTGCGGATTGCCCCGGCATATGAAGCAAGGAGCTGGCGGATTTCTTCTTCCGAAAAACCGTGACTGCGGTAGGCTTCAACAGAGGAGGGCACAAGCGGAATCAGCATGAGAAGCGGCAGCATGTCGCCGGCAGGCGTTTTGTCAGTGGCGGGAATCGGTACCGCGCGTCTTTCCGTGTAGCTCAGGTACGGCAGACAGCGGCAGACCGCATCGCCCCAGCTGCGGCGCAGCGAATCCCGCTCCAGATCTTCCGCGCCCTGCAGAACAGCGTCGTAATAATCTCCGAAAAGATCGTACTCTTTCTGCAGAGAATGAATGAGGGGAAGATTGATAACAGAGGCGTCAGGAATTGATGGATCTGCCGTAAGGCGATCGAGAATTTCCGGGTAAGCAGTGATGCCGAGCGCATCGGCGATATTTTTCAGTGTCATAATTCAAACCGTTCTTTCCCAATGGTTTACAGACCAATTATATCATACACCAGGTCAATATTCAAGAGATAATGAGGAAAAATTGTAAGCGTATACGAAAAATGATTAGTATAGACAGAAGCTGATAAAACTTGACAATGCGGACACGATATGCTATACTTTTCACAACCGCAGATCATTCAAACGGAGGATATAATGAAAGAAGCAACATTCGCAGTTCTCGCGGAATTTGATGCTCTGGCGGAACGACGAAAAAAAGAAATTCTTGAAGCAAAAGATACTGTCCAAATCAACGGTATAAGCTATTATGTGAGCAATGACGGCTGTGATGCAAATGACGGCCTCACACCTGAGACTGCATGGAAAACAATGAACCGGGTAAACGAGGCGGAGCTGCAGCCGGGTGACGGCGTGCGCTTCCGCAGGGGCGATCTCTTCCGCGGTTATATCATTGCACAGGCGGGAGTAACCTACTGCGCCTACGGAGAAGGAGAGAAACCGAAGCTGTACGGATGGGACTGGAGTCTTGCCGATCCTGCGCTGTGGACATTGTACAATGCGGAGCATCATATCTGGAAGCTTCGCGAGCCGATTCTGGACTGCGGTACGCTGATTTTCAATGATGCCGAGTTTGTCAGCCGCAAGCTGATCCCCACATACACCGCAGAGGGGACGTTCGTCTGTCGTGACGAACCGGCGCGTCCTTTTGTTATGGAAGAGGAAATGACAGAGGATCTGGATATTTTCTGTCGGTATGAAGGCCGCTTTTCCACCGTCTCTTCCAAGGGGGAGAATTTCCCCATTCCTGTGATAAACGATCAGAGCTTCGGTGAGCTCTATCTCAGATGTGACCGGGGAAATCCCGGTGAGGTATTCGATTCTCTGGAAGCCGTGCCGCGCCGCACAATGATCCGTGTCCGGGAGAATAATTACGTTACGGTGGATAATCTGTGTATCAGGTACAGCGGCGCTCATGCCATTTCCGCCAAGGATCATGTTACGGGACTGCATGTATCCAACATGGAAATCGGCTGGGTAGGCGGTTCAATCATGACCTACGCCGGTACCGACCCCAACTATGTGGAGGGACGGCGCGGCTCCGTGACCCGGTTCGGCAACGGTATTGAGATCTACGGAGGATGTACAGACTACCGCGTGGAGAATTGCTTCATTTATCAGATGTACGATGCGGGAATCACACATCAGATCAATACAAACGGCAGAAAATATACCATGACCGATATCCATTATCTCAATAATCTGATAGAGGACTGTGTATATTCCATCGAGTATTTCCTGGATCAGACGGACGGAGATACGGAGAGCTATATCGACGGATGCGAAATAGCGGGCAATATTCTCCGCCGCAGCGGTTACGGATGGGGCCAGCAGAGGCATAATATCTATACACCAGCGCACATCAAAGGCTGGAACTACGTAAACACAGCGCGCAATTACACGGTTTCTGATAATATTTTCGAGTGTTCCGCTTACCGTATGCTGCATCTCGTTGCACAGAAGCAGGAGAGCTGTCCTGTGATGAGCGGAAATACGTACATCCAGAAGCTGGGGCAGACGCTCGGACAATACGGCGGCAGCGAGATCGCTGAACCTGCAAATCACTCGTTTGACGAAAATGCCGAAATAATCATCCGAAATGTTTTCGGAGATAAAGACGCCGTCGTATATTTCATCCGATGAAAAACAAGGGTATGTGTGAGTGAACATACCCTTTTTTTTATGAATCGCATATTATTCAAATGCAATGGTATATGGCAGCGTTCCCTTTGCGTCGAGCTTGCCGGAGAGTACCTCGATCGCATTTTGTGGCGATTCCTTCATCCGTTACCGCAGTAATACATTCTCTGGCGACCGCATGGAGATTTTCTTCATCCTGCGCGGTGAATTCCGAGGGAGCTGCGGGCGGTGCGGCGACGAATTCCATGGCAGTAAGAACTCTGCGGACTGCTTCGTTCAGTCTCGCATCGGTAATAACGCCCTTTTCGTATTTTGTGGAGTTCGATGTACGGATACAGATTAACATCGAGAATCTCTTCCGGCGGCAGAGTGTTCAGTCCCTCGGTCATGTGCGAATCCAGTGTGAAGTTCGAGGTGCCGGGATAATGCTTGCCCGTAGCGGAATCAAGGGCAGATCTGTCGTGGGAAAGCCTTTTTCCATATCACAGAATATGAGAACCGGATAGTCGGACGCTGCCAGAATTTTTTCATTTACTTTGGATGTCGGTGACAGCTGAATACAGCCGTGCGCTCGCTGCTGCAGCAGTTCGATAATAAAGTCAACGTCCTCTTCACGGAAGCGCCATGCACAGAAAACCATTCCCAGCTTCTGCCGGACGGTCATATTTTCGAGTTTCAAAAGCATACAGTTCACCTTGTTTAAATATACAAGGTAAAGAAACGGACGTCGTCCAGGGCGTTATTTGCGGCGGAGGCGGCATCGCACATATCGTACGTGTGAACTTCTCCGTAGGGACAGGTGACGGTCACGCGGAATGCGCAGAGCATCCGATCATACATAAGCCGCGATGCGGAAACGGTACGCTCCTTGCCCCATACGGTTTCGCCGCTGAACATGTCCTCCTCCCGTGCTCCGAGCCGCTTGGTTCGCGCCAGCATGACAGGACCGCGGCGAATCACAGACATCGGGTGCGAAAGCATCTGACGCCTGTCACACTGGCCGATACCTGCGTCGCACCAGCGGCGGATGTGGTAATCACGCCCATCCAGCGCGCCGAACAGCCCTGGCAGATCGCTGTGGAAGTCCATGATTTCGGGCGTCATATCGAAGCAAAGGCGGAATACCTGATCCTCGCCGGTCAGTGTTACGGCTTCGTATCCGCCGCGGGAAACGGAGGTGTATTCATCACCGCCGATTTCAGCAATAACCGTTTTGGCGCTCCAGGCGGGCATGCGCAGATGCAGCTTTGTACCGGCCGCCGCGCCGCGGACTGTAAGTGTGACCGTGCCGCTGTCCGTATAGCCGCTGCTCACACGGATTGTCATATCTCCCAGAGAGACGCGGACAGGGAAGTACTGATTTACATAGATTCCGTCCACGGCGGCCATTACAGAAGATTCGGCAGCGTTGACAAATCCGCGTGCCGCATTGTTGACACAGCAGTGCTGGTATTTTGTCTCCACCTGCCACTCAGCCGCAGCGTGCCGTCCCGCACTGCGGACGAAGAACGCGCCGCTCTGGCCGTTTTCCCAGATACCGGCGAGGAAAGCATTGAGATACGCTTTTTCCAGCGCATCCATGTACTTGCTCTCACCGGTGAGTGCAAACAGTTCATAGGACAGCCGCATCCAGTGGATGACATCGCAGATTTCTGTCGCGCAGTCGGGATATTGGGCGGCTCTGACAAAGCGCTCGCAGTAACCCACGCTGCCGAGAATATTTTCCTCATCTTCCTTTACGGAATCCCAGAACATCTGCGACGCACGCAGATATTTCTCCGTACCGGTGACGCGGTACAGCTCGAGAAGTCCGTCAAAACAGGACATCATCTCATACGCCTTGGCGATCCAGCCTTTGTATTCGTACGGATTGGGTTCGTGCCAGTTTGCCGGCGGGGCGCCCGTGAGCGCTTTG
>SVTS01000137.1 GCA_015063645.1 Oscillospiraceae bacterium
TACTGTTTAACAGTTACACGATCTGCATAACCGTCCATGCTGGAATCGGAAACGATGTAATCAGCATAAGCAGAATGGAAAGTGGTGTTGAACAGAGAATTTGCAGTCAGCTTGTTGAAGCCGATGCTGGTTTCGCTAAGAGTGCCCTCGGTGTAGAGGATAGAGCTCAGGTCGAGTTTAGCCCAAGTACCGTCAGCCTGGATTGCGAAGTAAGCATCAACGATTGCGCTGTAGTAAGCGTAGATTACGGGCAGACTGTTAGCACCGATGGTGTAAACGTTGCCGTCATCAGCGAGGATGTACTTGGTGTTCCAAGTGGTAGCGGTCTTACCGTATGCCTGATACAGCTTAATCTGATCAGTGCCGGCAGCGTCGCCATCCCAGCCCTGCTTGTTGTTGAGTTCATCATACTCATTAACAATACGGTAGGACTGACCGTCGATCTTCAGAGTCGTATACTTAGCAGCGGTAACGGACATGTTGTCGTAACCACGGTTCTCGTATACAGTCCAAAGAGCTTCAGCGGAGAGGATATCTTCGTAGTTGTTCTTGTGGTAAACAACATAGGAGGTACCAACAGCAGCGTTAGCAGCAGTCAGGTCAGCGAGACCGAACTCTTCAAATACTGCATGGTAGCCAGCACCGTAGGGCTCACCCTGAGCGTCGAGCTCAGCGAAACGAACCATACCTTCACGGAAAACCTTGGAGCTGTCAGAGTAAGCAACCTTCTGGGTAGCGGTCAGAAGAACGATGTCCTTCTCGATGCCGAATACCTTCTCAGAAAGAGAAACGCCATCAACGTCAGCGAACATTGCGTTGTACAGCAGCTGTGCAACAACACCGCGGGAGATCTCGTCCTCAAGGCCGATACCGGTGATGCCGTCAAGAATGCCGAGCTCACGAGCGGTAGTAACGAAGCCGTAAGGATAGGAAGCTGCAGTGTAGCGCTCACCGAGCAGACGAACGATCATGGTGATAGCATCCTGATAGATGATAACATCAGTCGGGCCGTACTCAGTTGCAGAGTAACCGTTGACAACCTTTGCCTGGTAAGCCCAGGAGATTGCACCGAGGTTCTCAGCGCAGGAGCCGTCAAAGTCACCGATATCGATGCCCTTGAAGGGGGTGTAGTTGGTGGTCGTCTTCACATCAGAGTGATCAACGTCACCAGTAGCAACGCGGTACAGGAAGTTAGCCATCTGCCAACGCTCAACGGGCTCGTCAGCGGCCAGATCGCCATTTTCCTTACCGGTGTAGACACTCAGAGTATTGAGGAACTTGATAGCCTCAGCATACTCGGAGGTCTCCTCGATGTTCGCGATGGTTTCAACTTCTTCTGCAGCGAATGCAGCAGGAAGAACGCTGAAGATCATCAGAGCAGCGAGGCACAGAGAAAGAATCTTTTTCATCTTTTTCTGTCTCCTTATGAAAAAATTTTTTATTACGGGTCAGCCTTTCGGTTTTCCCGCGTGTATATCATACCCTATTCCGGAAATCTTTGCAAGTGTTTTTTGCAGATTGTAATGCGAGTGTAATATTAAAGTGTGTTTAATATTACAGATCCGCAATAAACGAAATATTGGGGATGAAATATACGCGGAAAGCGCCGGGCTTCCGTTTACGTATATATGATACAGCATTCCGGAAAAAATTGCAAGGGGATCAGCCGGATTGTAATGCAACTGCAATATTCCGGCAGCAGAGGGTAATATTTCAGCTTCCACCACGCCTTGACAGGGGGGCGAAGGTATGTTATACTATAATAGATAATGAAGAAAGCGGAGGCGTACTTATGCGGCATGCAGACCGTGCGGCGGAATTATTCATGCAGGGATACAGCTGTGCGCAGTCGGTATTCGGCGCGTTCACGGATGTGACAGGGCTGGATTTCGATTTTGCGATGCGGATTTCCGCGCCTTTTGGCGCCGGAATGGGGCGCATGCGCGAGGTATGCGGCGCCTGCAGTGCGATGTTCATGATCGCCGGGGTGATCGCCGGGTACAGCGAAGCGGATGCGTCGGCGAAAGCGGAGCATTACGCGCTGATCCAGCGGCTGGCGGAGTGTTTCAAGGAGAAAAACGGCACGATCATCTGCCGGGAATTATTGCAGGGGATATCCGCGGATACGCGTCCGGTACCGGATGCGCGGACAGCGGAATATTACAGAGTTCGTCCCTGCATCCGGTTTGTTACGGATGCGGCGGACATCATAGACAATTGGCTAAGCGAAAGAAAGGCAGATGTCTAAGCGGCATCGAAGGGAGAAATATCATGAAAAAAGTCATGTTGGTATTCGGAACCCGCCCGGAGGCGATCAAGATGTGTCCTCTGGTATGCGAACTCAGGAAGCGCACGTCCATGGAGACGATTGTATGTGTGACCGGTCAGCACCGGCAGATGCTGGATCAGGTACTGGCGGCGTTCGGCGTGGTGCCGGATTATGATCTGGCGATCATGAAAGAGAAGCAGACGCTGTTTGACGTGACGACGGCGATTCTGGAGAAGATCCGTCCGGTACTGGCGGAGGTTCAGCCGGATGTGGTACTGGTACACGGCGACACAACGACGACTTTTGCGGCGGCGCTGGCGTGTTTCTACATGCAGATTCCCGTGGGACATGTGGAAGCCGGACTGCGGACGTACAATCTGGCATCGCCCTATCCGGAGGAATTCAACCGGCAGGCGGTGAGCATTGTTTCGCAGTTCAATTTCGCGCCCACGGAGATGGCGAAGAACAATCTGCTGAAAGAAGGCCGCGACAGCGCGAACATATATGTGACGGGCAACACGGCAATCGACGCGCTGCAGACCACGGTACGGGAAGAGTACACCCATCCCGAGCTGGAATGGGCGGCGGACAGCCGGCTGATTCTGATCACGGCGCACCGCCGCGAGAATCTGGGCGAGCCGATGCATCAGATGTTCCGTGCGATCCGCCGGATCGTGGAGGAGCACCCGGACGTAAAAGCGATTTATCCGATTCACATGAATCCGGTAGTCAGAGAAGCGGCGGCGGCAGAGCTGGGCGGATGCGACCGCATCCGGATCATCGAGCCGCTGGAGGTACTGGATTTCCACAATTTCCTGGCGCGGAGCTATCTGGTACTGACGGACAGCGGCGGAATTCAGGAGGAAGCGCCGTCTCTGGGCAAGCCGGTACTGGTAATGCGGGACACGACGGAACGTCCCGAGGGCATTGCCGCAGGCACGCTGAAGCTGGTCGGCACGGATGAGGCTGTGATCTACGAGAATTTCCGTCTGCTGCTGGAGGACAAGGCGGCGTATGATGCGATGAGCCATGCGTCCAATCCGTATGGAGACGGGCAGGCATGCCGCCGCATTGCGGATATTCTGGAGAAGGCGTGAAGGGGATACGCGGGGGGACTTTTTGAAAAAAGTCCCCCCCCGGACCCCTTCAAAAACTCTTAGACAATAAGGAGAGGCTATGGAGAAGAGTTGTCTGCGCTGCGGAGTGGAGATGCAGCTTCTGCGTCGGACGCGGATTCAGCTGGGGCAGACCGGCTGGGTACTGGGTGATTTACCGAATCTGCTGGCAGGCGGACTGCCGGTGGAGATTTACGATTGTCCCGTCTGCGGAAAGCTGGAATTTTTCCGCGGTGAGGATATTCTCGCGGACACTGGCGACGGCATCGCTCAGAGAAAATGCCCGCAGTGCGGGCAGATGCACGACATGGATTATCCGAAATGTCCCTATTGCCGCTACAAATATGAATAAGATAATACGGGGGAAACTTTTTGAAAAAAGTTTCCCCCGTACCCCTTTCAAAAACTTTATACATGAAAACAGGATACAGCCGAGCGAAATTTGTCGGTACGAAAAATCTCGCTCGGCTGTATCCTGTTCAATTGTATAGAGTTTTTGGGAAAGGGTGCGGGAAAACCTTTTTTGCAAAAAAGGTTTTCCCGCAGAATATTACTTATTGACTTTCTTTCCGATTGCGGAGAGAGCTGCATTAACGATGATGCCGAGAATCAGGGCGCAGGCGATGGCGGTGATGGTCACCTTACCGATAGCCATTGCGGTTCCGCCGATACCGGTGATGAGGATAACGGACGTGGTGAAGAGGTTTGCGTTATCTTCCAGGTCAACCTTCTGGATCATTTTCAGACCGGAAACGGCGATGAAGCCGTACAGGGTAATGCAGACGCCGCCCATTACGCAGCCGGGGATGGAATCCAGGAATGCCACGAAGGGGGAGATGAAGGAGACGAGGATTGCAAGAATTGCGGTAGTGGTAATAGTGGCAACCGACGCGTTCTTGGTGATTGCAACGCAGCCTACGGATTCACCGTACG
>SVTS01000027.1 GCA_015063645.1 Oscillospiraceae bacterium
CATCCGCTATTATCAGTATCCCTTTGAATTTTCCGGCGGTATGCGTCAGCGTATCGTGATCGCCATCGCACTTGCCGCTGATCCCGACGTGCTGATCTGCGATGAGCCCACCACGGCGCTTGACGTAACCATTCAGGCGCAGATTCTGGAACTGATCAACCGCCTGAAGGAAGAGCGTCAGTTGTCCGTTATCTTCATTACCCACGACCTTGGCGTCGTCGCCAATATGGCGGACGATATCGCCGTTATGTACGCCGGTAAGATCGTTGAATACGGTACGGCAGACGATATCTTCTACGATCCCCGTCATCCCTACACCTGGGCTCTCCTCGCATCCATGCCCGATCTGGATACCAAGGAGAAACTGGATGCCATTCCCGGCACACCGCCCAATATGATCTATCCCCCGGTAGGCGACGCTTTTGCAGATCGTAATAAGTACGCCATGCAGATCGATTTCGAGATGCAGCCGCCGCAGTTTGCTGTGTCTGAATCCCACTGGGCAGCAACATGGCTGCTCCATCCCGATGCACCGAAGGCAGAGCCGCCGAAGATCATCATCGACCGTATTGAAAGAATGAAAAAGGCAGGAGGAGAAAACTGATGAGCACGGATAACAAAGAAGTTCTGCTCCGGGTGGAGCACCTCTGCCAGTATTTCAAAATGGGCGATAAAGAGATGAAAGCGGTGGACGATGTCTCCTTTGATATCAAAAAAGGAGAAGTATTCGGACTTGTAGGCGAGTCAGGATGCGGTAAAACCACTACCGGCCGCTCCATCATCAAGATTTACGATATTACCTCCGGCAGTATCTACTTCAAAGGACAGCGTATCTGCGCAGGAACCCGTTCCTATAAGAACGCTATCAAAGAAGCAAAAAAGGAAAAAGCCAAACTGACCGGCAACGATGCCCGCGCAAAGGAACTGGATCAGATCATCGCTGAGAATATGGAAAAAATCCGTGCGGCAAAGTTTGATCACGCGCATTCCGACCGCGAGTACGCCAAGCATCTTGTGGAGCAGATCGAAGCGGAATATAAGGATAAATTCGCCGAGGCGAAAAACGATCCCGCAAAAACCGCGGAACTGCAGAAAAAGTACAAAGATGATATCCGTATTGCCAGGAAGACCAAGCTGATTACCAAGATCCAGATGATCTTCCAGGATCCCATCGCGTCCCTGAATCCCCGTATGACCGTCCGCGAGATCATCTCCGAGGGACTGGTTATTAACGGTATCCGGGATAAGGAATACATCGATGAGAAGGTGTATGAGATTCTGGAACTGGTCGGTCTGGTACGTGAGCACGCCGGACGGTATCCCCATGAGTTCTCCGGCGGTCAGAGACAGCGTATCGGTATCGCCCGTTCTGTGATCATGCGTCCCGATCTGCTGATCGCCGACGAGCCGATTTCCGCTCTGGACGTGTCTATTCAGGCGCAGGTTATCAATCTGCTTAATGAACTGCGTGAACGTCTCGGTCTGACGATTCTGTTCATTGCACACGATTTGTCTGTTGTCAAGTATTTCTCCGACCGTATTGGCGTAATGTATTTCGGTAAAATGGTGGAACTGGCTCCCTCCGACGAGCTGTTCGCCCGTCCGATGCATCCCTATACGCGTTCACTGTTGTCCGCAATCCCTCTGCCCGATCCCCGTTCTGAGAAGAAGCGTACCAGAATTACCTATAATTCTCTGGCAGAACATGATTATTCCACGGATAAGCCGAGCATGCGTGAGATTACTCCCGGTCATTTCGTATACTGCAATGATGCGGAAGAGGCAAAATATAAGAAGGAATTCGGACTGTGAGCAGAAAATGGATCGTCCGGCTGCTTAAATACGGCATAACAGCCGCCGTTGGCGGACTGATGACATGGAGCGTTCTGTCGCTCCACGGATATGCGGAAGCAGCCACGGACGCGGAGCGGTACCGTATCCTTGCGGACGCATTTACCATCCCCGGCGTGGTTCTTATGCTGTGCTGGGTGCTGGTGTGGGTGTCCAATGAGGGCGCTTTCGAGGGAATCTCCTATGCGTTTTCCTACGCGTTCCGTATGCTGATCCCCGGCGGATCGAAAAATCCGGAGCGATACAGCGATTACGTACTGCGCCGACGGGAGAAAGGCAGACTGAAAGGCGTTGGATTCCTGTTTTTCACCGGCGCTGTGTTCTTTCTGATTGCGCTTGTGTTCATTGCACTGTTTTATTCCGTTTTCGGCGGATGAATAAAAGTAAACGGGGAAGCCGTTGTACAGATGGTATGAAGTGAACCCAAAAGTTTAGACAAGAATTAAATATTAAATCATTTGCGAATGAGCTCGGTACTGAACTGGGCTCATTCCTTTTAGTTTGAGAGAGATTCTCTCGTTGTTGTAGTAATGAATGTATTCTTCTAACTTATCAATGAATCCCCGAGGGGATTCAAATTTTTCGCCATAATACATTTCAACTTTCAACCTGCCGAAAAAGTTTTCCATTATGCCGTTGTCCATGCAGTTGCCTTTTCGGGACATACTTTGAGTAATGTTGTGCTCGGCAAGAAGTCGTTGGTATTCGGCATGTTGGTATTGCCAACCTTGATCAGAATGGAACAGTGGTCGTGCATCGGCAGGAAGCTTCTCAAATAATCCATTTAACATATCTCTAACTTGCTGCAAGTTAGGACTTGTTGAAATAGAGTAAGATATGATTTCACGATTAAACATATCTAGCACAGGTGAAAGATACACCTTTTCATCGCCGATCTTAAACTCTGTAACGTCTGTTGTCAGCTTTTCAAAAGGCTTATCTGCATGACAATCTCTTTTCAACAGATTGTCTGCTACCTTGCCAACTTCACCTTTGTAGGAATGGTATTTGCCATTTTTACTCTGTTTCCCACGCAGATGAAGGGATTTCATTAGTTTTAACACGGTTTTATGGTTAATTGGATAACCTTTTGCCTTTAATTCGGAGCAAATGCGTCTGTAACCGTATCTTCCTTTGTGAGTATTGTAGATTTTTAATATATCTTGCTTCTCGCTTTCGTATTTGTCTTTATCCTTCTGTTTCAGATAGTAATAGTATGTACTTCTTGCTATTCCAGAAAGCTTCAACAAATCTTTAAGCGGATATTTTTGCCTTAGTTCAGCAATTATGAACGCTTTTTGCCGTTCTTTTGCTCTTCCGCAAGAACTAAGGCACTCAGTTTTTTTAAGTATTCGATCTCCATTCTGAGTCTTTGGTTCTCGGCGATAAGATCTTCTTCAACTTTTCTCTCAATCTTTGGTGGGCGACCTTTATTAGAACCGCTTGCTTTACAAGCTCTGCCTCGTCTTTCTTTCATCAGACCTTCGGCTCCTTCTTCTAAGAATATGCGTTCCCACCTTTGTACTTGTTTTTGATAGTTGTGTTCTTAGCCTTGGTTTATGTCCCAATACTTTCTCACAACTTCGCTGTAATTCAAATGGTGTTCTCGCATATCCATTATAACACATATTTTAAATTCTGACGAGTACCTTCTCTGCTTTTTTGACATATAAATATGCACCTCCAAAAGTGTCTAACTTTTGGGGTGCATATCATGTACGGCTTCCCCGTTTTTATTTTTGCTGTATGCGCGTAAGCAAATCATGGATGAGACGGATTTTTGTTTCCGCTGTGCAGGAAAACTGCTGCAGATATCTATCCACGCACATGATACGTATTCGTGCCGCATTACGGCTTAGTTCGCGCTGCTTCTCTGGTGAACATGGCGGATAAATCTGTGTTTTCATGGATCTCCTTCCGGGAATTCCGTGCTTTGTTCATAGATGAAAAAACACTTCATATGTATTCTCTGAGGTGATTATATGAATGAAGAGCGGAAACAATTCGTGATCTATTCCCGAAAATCCAAAATTACCGGAAAAGGGGAGAGTATTGAGAATCAGATCGAGCTGTGCCGGCAGTATATCGCGTGTCATTACAGCACGCAGGATGCGGAAAACGCACTTGTATATGAGGATGAAGGCTTTTCCGGCGGAACACTGGACCGCCCACAGTTCCGCAGAATGATGTGTGAGTCGCATGACAGACCTATCGTCGCCATCGTTGTCTATCGGCTTGACCGCATAAGCCGCAATATCGGTGACTTTGCCGGACTGATTGACGACTTGGGGCAGCGGGGAATAGAATTTATCTCCATAAAGGAGCAATTTGATACATCCTCCCCCATGGGCAGGGCGATGATGTATATTGCGTCCGTGTTTTCTCAGCTGGAACGTGAAACGATTGCGGAACGGATCAGGGACAACATGCATGAACTTGCCAGAACGGGCCGGTGGCTGGGCGGTGTGACACCACTTGGCTTCACATCGGAAGCGGTGAGTATGTGTTCATCCGGCGGAAAAATGAAAAAAATGTTCAGATTGCTGCCCGTGCCGCAGGAAATTCGGATTGTACGCAGGATTTTTCATCTGTTTGCGGAGACCGTATCGTTATCGGAGACGGAAATGCTTCTCCGCAAAGAAGAGATCCGCACCCGTGCCGGAAATCCCTTTACCCGATTTGCCCTGCGCAGCATCCTGTCAAATCCGGTGTACATGTGTGCCGATGAAGCGGCCTGGCTGTATCTGCGTGCACACAATGCGGATCTGTCTGCAGAAAAAATGGATTTTGACGGAAGCCGCGGCGTGATGGTGTATAACCGTACGGAACAGCATCCGGGCAGAACGCACAAAAGACGACCAATGGAGGAATGGATCGTTTCTGTCGGAGAGCATCAGGGGGTGATTGCGGGTGAGGACTGGATCCGCGTGCAGGAACTTCTTGCGCGGAATGCCTCGCAGGAGTACAGAAAACCGCGAAGCAATGCGGCGATTCTCCCGGGAATGCTCTTCTGCGGTGAATGCGGTGCTCCGATGCGTCCCAAACTGACCGGACGGATACGGAAAGACGGTCAGCCGGATTGCAGGTATGTCTGTACGGCGAAAGAAAGAGACCACCGATGTTCTATGAAAGATGCGCCCGGCAATGCACTGGAAGCGGAAGTGATGCAAACAATCGGCGGACTTGCACCGAACCGGGAGGAACAATGTGCCCAACTGCTGAAACTTCGCAAATCGATCAGCGGCATGGACGTTGAACAGAATGCGGAGATTGTCCTGATCCGCGAGCAGATTGCTGAAAATGAATCCGCAATCCGGAATCTGCTGCACACACTGGAACACACCGGAGAAAGTGATGTTGGAAAATATATCGCTGAACAGATTCAGGAATGTGATCGCCGTGGGAAAGTGTTGAAGAAACGACTGGAAGAACTTGAATGGAAAGCCGATGAATCGGAAACGCTGAGCGCTGATTTGCTGCTTGATATACTTATGGAGAATCCGCCGCTGTCCATTCTGTCCGTCGAGCAGAAAAGGAATGCTGTCCGTCTTTGTTTTGACAGAATTGTGTGGGACGGCGAGACGGCGCATCTGTATATGCGTGGAAGCGCGAGCGAGGAAATACCCGTCGTGCCGTCATGTGTGTATAGCGAATGAAATACTTATGCACTTCCGGGCGCAGAAGAAGCTGAGCTGTGAAGTATCTATGAGCGAAACGGTGGATACCGACCGGGACGGCAATCCGCTCACCTATATGGATATCATAAAAATTGACGACACCGTAGCGGATGACATTGACGTGCGTTGGAAAATCACAAAAATGATCTCCTTCATTAAGGAGCAGCTGTCGGAACGGGAACGGCAGATCCTCGTCATGCGCTATGGACTCGGCGATACACCGCCGCTGACACAGCGGGAGACGGCGGAAAAGCTGGGCATTTCCCGCTCCTATATCTCCCGGCTGGAAAAAAACGCCCTGCAGCAGATTCAGAATTTTCTGGAGGGAAATACATGAAAAACACCGTGGCGGAAGAAATCCGTCACGGTGTTTTCTGTGATTCAGTTCAGGCGGAAAAGACGGCATGCGTTTTCCCAGGTGCGCTGTGCCGCTTCCTCGTCACTCATGCCTGTCGCTTCAGCGATGGCGTGCAGCGTGAAGGGAAGATAGCCGGAATAATTCAGCTCACCCCTATGGGGAACCGGCGGCAGATAGGGGGCGTCGGTCTCCGTCAGAATACGGTCATGCGGTACAACCGCGGCGGCTTCCCGCACTTTGTGCGCATTTTTATAAGTGATCGGACCGGAGAAGGAGATGTACCATCCCATCTGAACCAGCTGGCGTGCCATCTCAGCACTGCCGCTGAAGCTGTGGAATACTCCGAGCACATTCGGATGTGCTCGGACAATGTCAAAACAGTCCCCGTGCGCATCACGGTCGTGAATGATCACAGGCAGATGCAATTCCTCCGCCATGGAAAGCTGTGCATCAAACAGTGCGGACTGGCGAGCCTTTCCGTCCGGATCCCAGTGATAATCCAGACCGATCTCGCCGATTGCCACACATTTTTCATGAGCGGCAATGCGGCGGACAGCGTCCAGCGCCGCCGGAATATCCGCATCCGCGATCCGCATGGAATCGCTGGGATGAATGCCTGCCGAGGCATAGAAGAAAGGGTATTTCTCTGCCAAAGCGACAGATGCGGCGGAGGATTCCGGATTGGTTCCTGCGTTCAGAATGGCCTCCACGCCGATGGCGTGGGCATCCGTAATCGCCTGCGCCATGCCGCCCGGATATTCTTCCTCAAAACGCTCGTCGTTGTAATGGGAGTGTGAATCAAAGTACCGCATCAGCGTACACGCTCACCAAGGGGAGTATCCTCAGCGAGGAATACAACGCGGATCTGCTCTTCGCCGGAGGCGAGGATCATGCCGTTGCTTTCGATGCCGCACAGGGTGGCGGGCTTCAGATTGGCAACGATGATTACCTTCTTGCCGATCAGCGCTTCGGGCTCATAGAATTTTGCGATGCCGGAAACAACCTGACGCTTTTCATAACCCAGATCCAGCTGGAGCTTCAGCAGTTTCTTTGCCTTCGGTACTTTCTCACAGGCGATAATCTGCGCAGTGCGCAGCTCCACGTTCATGAAGTCTTCAATGCCGATCAGAGCAAGCCCTTCAGACTTTTCGGCAGCTTTTGCTGCAGCTTCGGCTGCTGCGGCCTTTGCCTGGATCTCAGCGTTGATTTCATCCATCATTTTCTTTTCGTCAATACGGGCGAAGAGAACGGCTGCCTCGCCGACACTTGCACCTGCCTTCATGCCGCCGAACGCGGACAGAGATTCGTAGGAAACCGCATCGGTGCCGATCTGGGAGAAGATGGCGTCGCAGGTGGAGGGCATAATGGGGGTCAGAAGGATTGCCGCAATGCGGATGCACTCCAGCAGATTGTACATAACGGTACCGAGGCGTGCCTTCTGTGCCTCATCCTTTGCCAGAGCCCAGGGCATGGTTTCATCAATATACTTGTTAGTGCGGCGGAGAAGCTGAACCACCTCGTCGATGGCTTCGGAGATATGGTAGGTATCCATCTTCTCGTCAAATGCCTTAATGGCGGCAAGTGCGGTCTCTTTCAGTTCGGCATCCGTGCCCTCATCGCCGGCGGGCGCGGGGATCACGCCGTCGAAATACTTCTTTGTCATCGCAACGGTACGGCTGACCAGATTGCCCAGATTGTTGGCGAGATCGGTGTTGTAGCGATTGATTACATTTTCGTAGGTGATGGAGCCGTCATTGACGTAAGGCATCTCCGCCAGCGCATAGTAACGAACACCGTCCACGCCGAAACGCTGTGCCAGCTCGTCGGCATAGATCACGTTTCCGCGGGATTTGCTCATCTTGTCCGTGCCGGAAATAAACCACGGATGACCGAATACATGCTCCGGCAGCGGGAGATCCAGTGCCATCAGGAAGATCGGCCAGTAAATGGTGTGGAAACGGACGATATCCTTACCGATGATGTGTACGTCAGCCGGCCAGTATTTTTGGAACAGTTCAGGCTGTACTTCGTTTTCGGGATCATAGCCAAGAGCGGTGATATAGTTGGTCAGTGCATCCAGCCATACGTAGGTGACGTGTTTCGGATCAAAGGGGACAGGAACACCCCAGGTGAAGGACGAACGGGAAACACAGAGATTTTTCAGACCGGGCTTGAGGAAGTTGTTGATCATTTCCTTGCGGCGGGCCTCAGGCTGAATGAAGTCGGGATGATTTTCAATATACTCGATCAGACGGGGCGCATATTTCTCCATGTTGAAGAAATAGGTTTCTTCCTGTACTTTCTTGACTTCCCGTCCGCAGTCAGGACATTTGCCGTCCACAAGCTGGGTATCCGTGAAGAAGGATTCACAGGGAGTGCAGTACCAGTCTTCGTAGTGACCTTTGTAGATGTCGCCCTTGTCGTACAGCTTCTTGAAGATATTCGCAACGGCTTTCTCGTGATGCTCATCCGTGGTGCGGATGAAATGATCATAGGTGGTGTCCATGCAATCCCAGATGCGGCGGATCTCGCCTGCCACCTTGTCCACGTATTCCTTGGGCTGCAGACCTGCTTCAGCCGCCTTGTTCTCGATCTTCTGACCGTGCTCGTCGGTGCCGGTGAGGAAGAATACGTCATAGCCGCGCTGTCTCTTGTAGCGGGCAATGGCGTCGGTCATGATTACCTCGTAGGTGTTGCCGAAATGGGGCTTGGTAGAGGCGTATGCGATGGCTGTGGTGATATAAAATTTCTTGTTCTCAGACATATCTATACTCCTGTGTGATAATTATTCGATCGTAACTCCGCCGCAGATGACGGATTTCAGAACGGGTGCATCTTTGTTCTCGACGAGCAGGAAATCCGCGCGCTTGCCGGCGGCAACGGAACCGATCTTCTCATAAGCGCCGATCATCTGTGCCGGATTTGCCGTAGCGGCGGGGATTGCATCTTCCAGGGAAGTGCCGGTAAAGCGCATGAAATTGCACAGACCGTCAAAAAGACTGATGGTACTGCCGGCGATGGCACCCTCAGAGTTGACCGCCTGCCCGTTTTTCACGAATACCGGAATGCCTGCGATGCTGTATTCACCGTCCGAAAGTCCTGCGGCTTCCATGGAGTCGGTGATCAGAATCAGCTTGTCCGCAGGTTTTGTGCGTTTCAGCAGACATGCCGTTGCCGGGTGAGAGTGGAATCCGTCACAGATCAGCTCGGCGTATGCCTCGTCCGTCAGAAGTGCGGCACCGACACAGCCGGGCATGCGGTGGTGCAGGGGACTCATGGCGTTGAACGTATGGGTGAACGTATTGGCACCCTTGCGAACTGCCTCCACAGCCTGCTCAAAGGTGGCATCGGAATGGGCAATGCCCACGGAGACGCCTCTGCGGAGCGCTTCTTTGAGGAATGCGTCGCTGCCGTCCAGCTCCGGTGCAATGGAGGCGTGCAGGCACAGCCCCTTGCTCAGATCGGCAATGCGGTCCAGTACGTCGGCAGAAGGTGCGCACAGCAGATCAGCCGCATGGGCACCGCGGCGGATGAAACTGAGGAAATTGCCTTCCAGATGAAGACCGGGAATGTTGGCACCCTTATGCTCGGAATGTGCGTAATCCGCCAGAAAGGCAGCCGTTTCGATCCAGCTGTCGATCGGTGCGGATGCCAGCGTGACCATCACGGAGGTGGTGCCGGTGCGTGCATAGGAAAGCATCACCTGATCCAGCTTTTCGCTGTCTTTCGTGGCATCTCCGGTGGATGCGCCCGTGAAGTCCAGA
Source organism: Oscillospiraceae bacterium (assembly GCA_015063645.1). Lineage (GTDB taxonomy): Bacteria > Bacillota > Clostridia > Oscillospirales > CAG-272 > SIG701. The sequence continues at coordinate 9,651 of SVTS01000027.1, forward strand.
CCGACTCGTCCGTGGGTATGTACATCCACCAGACCGGGAATCAGGTACAGTCCACTGCAGTCGATGCGCTCTGCATCCGGATAGGCGCCGCAGTCATCCGTCACTGCGAGGATCGTTCCGTCGCGGACAACCACATTGCGGGGAATAAAAGTACGGGAATCCGTATCGTAAACCGATGCGCCCCAAAAAATTGTATCCATAAGTATCCTCCGATATATGCATTTTCTTTATTATAATAGTATAACAGAAAAACGCCTCTTTTACAAGGCGTTTTCCTGTATTTTGAAAAAATAGTTTGTAATTATTCCCCGTCGGATGTATCGTCAGCAGAGAGAAGCTGTTTGTAGAAGACACCTTTGGAGAGTCCGCGCGCCTTTGCTGCAGCTTTGATGGCATCCATACGTTCCATGCCGCTGTCCATCAGCATCTGTACATGCGCTGCAGGATCCTCCGGATATTCATCCGCAGCCGGTCCGCCGTTCTTCGCGCCTTCCACGACCAGAACATACTCGCCCCGGGGAGCGGTTTCCTCATACAGCCGGACCGCATCGGAGAGGGTCGTGCGGATGATCTCTTCGTTCAGCTTGGTGATCTCCCGGCAGAGGGAAATGCGTCTGTCACCCCATGCGTCGAGCAGATCATCCAGCGTTCCTCGCAGCTTGTGCGGAGCTTCATAGAGAATAATCGTCCGCTCCTCATGGGAAAGTGCCGCAAGACGGGCGCGTTTTTCGCCTTTCAGTGTGGTGAGAAAACCTTCAAAGACAAATTTACCCGTGGGCAGCCCGGAGACGGACAGTGCCGTGATCGCGGCACATGCACCGGGAATAGAGGTTACCGGCACTCCTCGTTCAGCACAAAGCGCCACCAGATCCTCACCGGGATCGCTGATGGCAGGGGTGCCCGCATCCGTGATCAGCGCGCAGGATTCACCGGCGAGAAGCCGGGAGACGATCTCCTCGCCGCGCTGGCGCTTGTTGTGTTCAAAATAACTGACCATCGGTTTTGAAATACCGAAGCGGGCAAGCATCTGCCCGGAATTGCGGGTGTCCTCCGCGGCGATGAAATCCACCTCCGAGAGAACTTTCTGCGCTCTCGGCGATAGATCCGCCAGATTACCGATCGGCGTTGCCACCAGATACAGCATGCCGCCGATGATCTGATTCTTTTCGCCGTTTCCGGCAATTTTTTCCTGCATGCTCATTTTGCGTCCCCCTTTCGGTTTTCAAACAAAAAATCCAGAGAAAACGTGTCATAGATCCTCTGCATATCTGCTGTGTAAGTGCGATCGGTACGGCTTTTGTAGATGATCAGCGGCGGAGACTGAATCAGCTCAGGTGAACCGTCCCGCCGGGATTCCACCAGAATCAGACAGGGACGGCTCTCTGTGTCCGGATAGACCGTCACCATCCGTTTCGGCTCAAGAGAGGCGGTACGCAGTGCCGCAAACAGATCCGCCATCCGATCCGGACGGAATACGGTGTAAAACAAACCGCCGCTTTTCATAAGCCGGGATGCCGCCGCGCAGAAATCAAAAATGGTTCCGTTCAATTCCCGACGTGCTGTCTCCATACGCAGATCCGTATGAGTCAACCCGGCACCTGCTGCCATATAGGGCGGATTGGAGATAACAACAGACAGCGCACCGGCGGTGTCCGCCTGCGTCAGTGTGCGGATGTCACCGTCAAGAACAGTAATGCGGTCCTCCATGCCGTTGAGCCGGGCGTTGCGCCGGATGAGATCGCAGAATTCTTCCTGCAGTTCTGCCGCATACATGTGGCGGTATTTTTCCCGCGACTGGCAGAGCAGGGAAATCACACCGGTACCGCTGCCCAGATCGGCGCAGCATCCGCCGGGAACGGACTTTGCAAATGCGGAGAGGAGATAGGCATCGGTGCCGAAAGTCAAAGCGCCTTTTTTGCAGATCAGACGCAGATGTTCGTTAATTTCGTCCAGACGCTCCCCATCCTGGAGCATTTCTGAAAATTTGGTGTCCATAAATACCGTCCGGGTGAATTTTTATGTAAACAAAAAACGCGCACAAGGCGCGATTTTTGTTGTTTGCGTATGTAATCCGAGAGTGGATTATTCAGCAGCGGGAGCGTCAACGGGGCATACGTTTGCGCATGCGCCGCACTCAAGACACTCTTCAGCGTTGATGACGTACTTGCCATCCTGCTCCTTGATGCACTCAACAGGGCACTCAGATGCGCAAGCGCCGCATCCGATGCACTCTTCTGCATTGATCTTATAAGCCATTGTCAGCACCTCCGTTTGATTTTGTTATTTAGATTATATCATACTCTTTCGGAAAAAGCAATCGTTTTATGAAATTTTATTCGTTATTTGTCTGTGTTTTTTTCGATCCGCCGTTTTTCTGTTCCTGACCCTTATTTCCGTCCCGCTTTTCGGGCAGTTTCAGAACGGTTACGGCATCCCGATGGAAGGAGTGGATCACATTGTTGCCCTGCTTGTCGGAAAGGGAAACTTTGACCATGCCGGTCAGCGGATTGATTTCGGTGATCATGCCCTGACCCTCTTCCGTCTTGACACGGCTTCCTACCGGCGGAGTCAGGCGAAGCTCTTCTTCGTATGTCTGATATTCGTAATTGAGACAGCACATCAGTCTGCCGCAGGTGCCGGAGATCTTGGCGGAGTTGAGGGAGAGATTCTGCTCTTTTGCCATCTTGATGGATACCTGTGCGAAATCGGAGAGGAAAGTGGCACAGCAGAACGGACGGCCGCAGACGCCGATGCCGCCCATCATCTTAGCCTCGTCGCGGATGCCGATCTGGCGCAGCTCGATGCGGGTGCGGAAAACGGATGCCAGATCCTTGACCAGATCGCGGAAATCCACCCGTCCCTCGGAGGAGAAATAGAAGAGTAGCTTGTTGTTGTCGAACGTATATTCGGCATCAATGAGCTTCATATCCAGCTTGTGCTCGCGAATTTTTTTCAGACAGATATCGAAAGCGTTTTTCTCCAGCGCCAGATTTGCCTCGTGCCGCTCAATATCCTCCTTTGTCGCGATACGGACGACGGAACGGAGCGGAGGAACAATTTCCGAGGTGGGCACATTTTTGTTGCCGATCATAACCTCGCCGAACTCCATGCCGCGTGCGGTCTCCACAATCACGGACATGCCTGCACTGATCTGCAGCTCTCCGGGGGCAAAATAATATACTTTTCCGGTGTCACGGAAACGGACACCGACGATCTCCGTTGTTTCGGGCGCACCGAAATTCTGGTGCATTCTGTTATCCTGAGCCATTATGATATGCGGCGGAAGCCGCGTTCTCCTTTGTGATTTTTTTGTTCAGTATTTTCCAAGCAGAAGCGCCGTGCACGATGTGTGGACGGATGCGTTGTTCTGTATGTCGCCGTATGTTTCAATTACTTCGCTGTACGCGGAAACGATGCGGCGGATTCCTGTTTTTTCAAGGATTTGCCGGCATTCTTCCCGGGAAAGATACAGCATGAGAGGAACGGATGCATTTTTCTTGACAGCGATCAGATCCCGCAGGGCCAGCATGACCAGCCGCAGAAGCGCGAGAACATCTTCTCTGGCTTTGGGCAGGGACGAAAGCATTGCGGACGCCCCGGCAGGATCATTGGTGAAAAGAAGCGATAGAAACCGCAGAGCATCCGTGCGCAGTGCGCGGTATTCCGCCCCGTCGGGGGATGCACGGTCCAGAAGCGTCTGCGCCTGACCGAGCGCACCGCCGGACGCGGTGACGGATTCGGCAAAAAAATCCGGATCCGAGGTGAGCAGAGCCGCATAGCGCCGTTCCTTTTGGAGAAATTCCGCTGTCTGCTCCGCGTCGAACAGCTGCATACGCATAACCGGTGCGCGGCTGCGGATCGTTTCAAGCAGAGCGCTGGCGTTTTCTGTCAGAAGGAAGAAATTCACGTACCGCGGCGGTTCCTCAAGCGACAGGAGAAGCGCATTCTGCGCCTGCACCGTCATCAGTTCCGCTTCTTCCAGAATGTATACCTTGTGCTCGCTTTCGCTGGGGATGATGTACAGATCCTCCCGCAGCTGACGTACCGTATCTACGCCGATGGTGGCTTTGCCCTCCGGACGGCGCACCGTGATCACATCCGGCGAAACGCCCCGGGCGATTTTCCGGCAGGACAGACACTCCCCGCAGGGAAGCGGATGAGAGTCCGAAAGACGGTATTCGCAGGAGAGCGCGGCCGCTGCCGCCAGGGCGGCAAGATGCCGTCCGCTGCCCCGCGGACCTTCCAGAATATAGGCATGCCCCAGTTTGCCGGCAAGCAGATCGCTGCCGAGAATGCGTTTCAGCCGATCATTGCCGATCAGCGTGGGAAAAACAGAGCGTGACACGGGCATACCTTCCTTTCTTTATACGATACTCTTATTATTATAGCAAAGGTTTGCACCGGTGTCAAATCCAAATTGTAAATTACGTCGGAATTCCCGTAAAAATTTCTGACTTTCGGGGAAATCAATGTCCGGCATGAGGTGGAATGTATATGACAAACAGATCTTACGATACCCGCAGGGCAGTGCGGTATCTCGCGTGCGCTTTCGGAATAACCCTCGCCGCGCTGATTGCATCGACGGGGATACAGATGTACAGAGCACATGCGGAGCGGGAGAAAAATGCGGTTCTGCTGGCGGGGGATATTCTTGCTCTGCGGGACAGCCGGAAAAACGCGGACGGAAGGGTGGAAATCTGCCTTGCGCTGATTGATGTGCGGAGTACAGGACTTCTTTCCGAAGCGGAGCAGCATGCCCTGCGTGCTGCGCTTGCAGCATGCGATCCGGAGCCGCTTGCAGATGAGATAGAAAACGCGTTTCTGAATCGACGGTTTTCCGCTTCATTGCTGAATAAATCCCTGCGCAGGTTTTGTGCTTCACAGATGCCGGAGAAAGACAGACCGGACAGCGAAAGCGACGCGCCGAAGTATCCGTTCCGGATTGCGGGGGCTGTGCGTCTGGCGGGGGATTTTTTCGGCATTTCCGCACCGTTCCGTGCATGCAGAACTGCATCAGGAAACGCGGCTTTCTGCCGCAACGCCTATGCGGTATTTGATCCGCGAAGCGGGAAGATGACAGAATTCGCGATGGCGTGTGCACCGGGAGAATCAGTCCTGAACGCCGATGAATGCAGCCTGAAAGCCGCCGCCTATCTGCGGGACAGACAGAATATGTACCCGACGGATGTGCTGTCGGAGAATTCGTCCGGCGGCATCTGTTATGTGCAGATGAATTGCAGAGGCGGAAGAACCGCCCTTGTCGGGGTACGGGAGGACAGCGGGGGAATCTGCCTTTTCGTGCGTGAATGGAAAACGGCTCTGCGGGAGAATATTCCCGCGGAGCCGCTTCGGTGAATCAGATGTTCTTTTTGTAACCGAGGTAAATAATAGGGGTTTCACCGATCTTTACCTGCCAGGGCATCAGTTTCGCTTCTGCGATCGCTTCCATCTGCGCCATTGTGTAGCAGCCGAGGGCGCCTGCCCGTGTGTATCTCTGCCATCCGTCTACATGATGGGGGACACGGACGTGTCTCTTTTCCACTATCGCTTCCAGACGAGGACCGATTCTCTCATACATGCGGTGTCGGATATCAATGGATGCCTGATCCCAGCGGCGCACCGTATCCCAGGAGAGGGCTGGGATATCGGGGACAGCCTGCCCGTTTGCATCCCGTCGGAGAATGTGCAGTTTTTCCAGCTCCGGAATCGCTTCGTAGGACTGATCATCCTCCGGTGTGACATCACAGGGGAGAAGGGATGCGATCAGCCGCATGATCCTGCCGAGATTCATCCCCGGCATACGTCTGCCGTATACCCAGTGGGTGTCTCCGAAGAGGGACTGACAGTCGAACATCATGCAGTCGTTGGTGCCGTTCCTTTTTACGCTGTAGGAAATTTCTGCCGGACCGGAGCGATCATACCGGTGCGGTTTTGTATCCCGGGTGAGGATTTTTCCGGATGCCAGCCAGCGGCATCCGCCGGGACGTTCGGGAAGTACTTCCGGATCGTAATCGGCCCCGGCTGTCATTGCCCGGTGAACGCATTTGTTCAGCGTCTGCATCATCAGGAACAGAAACAGCGTAGCGCGCTGTTTGTCCGACATGGCGCGAACTTCCTCTTCCGCCATCATGGGAGAAAATGTGTTCAGGATCTCCTCCCATACAGTCTGCGCGAGCTCCTCTGCCAGTGCCTGCTGTGCGGGAATATCGCCGAACTGATCGGCATATTCCTGCAGAAAACAGCGGGTATAATACAGCCCGCCGGGCGTTCTGCCCATCAGCTCTCCCTGACATAATCTGTCGGTGAAATGTTCCAGATACGCACAGGGGATTCCCAGACCTGCGGAAATCTCTTCCAGCGACAGGGGCTTTTCGTAGGCGATGATCAGCAGATTGCTTTCAATCGGGGAGGTGAGCAGGGAAAACGGTTCGTGCCTGTCATTTGTGCCTCCCTCAATGCCGAGCTGCACGTACTTCGGTGCATAACTGAGTTCCGTGTATTTTTCCATACCGGTAATACCCTCCCTGACAAGTGATCTGCCCTGATGCAGGCGGCTCATGACCGTACCCCGGGGAATTTTCAGCGCTGCGGAGATCTGTGCTACGGAGTGACCGTACATGTAATAGCGGACAACAACCTCCCGGTATATTTCCCGCAGTCTGCCCAGCTCCCGGCGTGCTTCTTCCTCTTCCGCATCGGGATCGGGCGGCGGATCTGTGAAATCCTCCTCAGACGGCGTACCCAGTATGGTCATGTCTTCAAAGAATTCACAGCGACTGCTGTAACGGGCGCGGAGCATATCGCTGTACCGGCGGGAGAGAATCGTGCATAGAAATGCCTTGGGATAGCGGATTTCCGCCCCGCGGCGGATCTGCAGAAGAGCATCCGTCATGCTTTCCTGCACCAGATCCTCCACTTCGGCGCTGTGGCCGTATTTTCCGGCGGCATACGCCTGCAGATAGGCATAGTAAGCGGCAATTTCTTCGTTTGTCACGGAGTGTTCTCCTTTCTGCCTTACGGCTGTTTTCGCCTGTATAGTCGCAGAACATGCGCCCCGCATCGCGATTTTGTAAAAATAGTATAGCACATTTTTTCGCCCCGGACAACCGACACGCCGCAGATTCCCAAAATCATCGGAAACTATTGCAATAAGTGCGGATTTATGGTATAATACTATGGTATAATGCGATAGGAGCGGAGTTTTGTTTCTCCTGCCGCACACTGAAGGAGTACTGCTTTGGATTACAATTATCATACACATACATACCGCTGCCGGCATGCGTCGGGTACGGAAGAGGAATATATTCTGCAGGCTATCGGGGGCGGCATACGCTATATGGGCTTTTCCGATCATTTCCCGCTCCGTTTTGCCGACGGTCATGAATCCACCTACCGGGTACCTACGGCAAGTGCATCCGAATACTACAGCACGATCGATGCGCTCCGGCAGAAGTACGGAGATAAAATTGATATAAAGATCGGCTATGAGATGGAGTATTACTCCACCATGTTTGATGAGATGCTGGAAAAAGCCCGGTCTTACGGCGCGGAGTATCTGATTCTCGGACAGCATTTCTTTGCTCCGGAGCATCCGGTTGGCAATCATTCCATCAAGCCCCACGAGGATCCCGCCGAAATGCGTGCATTTGCGGATTCTTTGATCGAAGCGATGAGCAAAGGCGTGTTCACCTATATCGCTCATCCGGATATGTTCAACTATACGGGGGATGTGTCCGTCTATCAGCGGGAGCAGAGAAGAGTCTGCATCGCCGCCAGAGAAACCGATACCCCGCTTGAGATCAACTTCCTCGGTATCCGGGACAGACGGATCTATCCGGATGAAGTGTTCTGGCAGATAGCCGGGGAGGAAAAGGCTCCGGTCACGTTTGGCTTTGATGCCCACGATGTGCCCGCCGCCTGTGATCGGGATTCGCTTCCGAAAGCAGAAGCGCTGGTAAAAAAGTATAACCTGAACTATATAGGCAGACCGAAACTGCGCAGTATAATAATGAGGTGAAACGATGAATATAGGTCTTCTCGGATTCGGTTCCATGGGACGTACCCACTCTTTCGCCGTGGCGAATCTGCCGTTTTTCTATAAAGATCTGCCCTTTGAGGCAAAAGTGCTGGGCGTATGCACGAAAAATCCGGAGCACGCCAAAGCAGCGGCGAAGAATTTCGGATTTCCCATCGCGGCGGAGACGGAGGATGAACTGATCAACTCTCCGGATATCGACGTGATTGATATCTGTACGCCGAATATTTACCATTACGAAACGATCAGAAAAGCCATCGCTGCGGGAAAACATATCTACTGTGAGAAACCCCTGTGCGTAACGGAAGAGCAGGCGGCGGAAGTCGCCGATCTGGCGGAGAAAAAAGGCGTCACCGCCGGCATTGTGTTCAATAACCGTCATCTTCTGCCCGTGATGCGTGCGGCGCAGTGGATCGCCGAGGGGCATCTGGGACAGGTGCTCAGCTTCCGCGGCGCCTATTATCACAGCAGTGCTACCGATACTGCCAAGCCTGCCGGCTGGAAGCAGAACCGGGATATCTGCGGCGGCGGTGTTCTGTTCGATCTTGGCTCCCATATCATAGACCTGATCTACAGTCTCTGCGGTGAGTTTGACGAGGTTTTCGGCGTCAGCCGCATCGTCTATCCGGTGCGTGCCGGTATGGACGGAAAAGAATGGAAAACCAACGCGGACGAGGCGTTCTATCTTACCGCCCGTCTGGCAAACGGTGCCGTGGGCACCATTGAGACCGGCAAGATTTTCACCGGAACGAACGACGATCTGCATTTTGAGATCTACGGCACGGACGGCGCGGTCCGCTTCAATCTGATGGAGCCGAACTGGCTGTATGTCTATGATAAGCATGATCCCGATACGGGCTTCAAACGTGTGGAATGCTGCGGACGGTATCCCGCTCCCGGCGGCATTTTCCCCGGTATCAAAGCGCCCATCGGCTGGCTGAGAGGGCATGTGGAAAGCATGTATCAGTTCCTCGCCGCCGTCCATGACGGCAGACAGCCGAAGCCTTCCTTCCGGGACGGCGCCCATGTGCAGGCGATTATGGCGGCAGCATACCGTTCCGCCGAAACGGGCAGAATGGAGAAGGTGCACCGATGAAATCTCCTGTACTGATCGGTCTGTGCGGCAGAAGCGGAACCGGGAAGGGATACGTGTGCAAACTTTTCGCGGAGCTGGGGATTCCGAGCGTGGATACAGATGCCGTGTACCGCGCGATGACGGCTCCCTGTGAAACGCTTTCTCCCTGTATGGAAGAACTGGTTGCCGCATTCGGCGAAGAGATCCGCCTGCCGGATAATTCCCTGAACCGCCCGGCGCTTTCCGCTATCGTTTTCGGGGAAGGCGGCAGTGAATCTCTGCAAACGCTGAACCGCATCACTCACGCTCACATTCTGCGCGAAACAAAGCGGCTGGCGGAGGAATATGCTGCCGAAGGAGCAGAGTGCGTGATTATCGACGCGCCCGTGCTCTTTGAGAGCGGATTTGATGCCATGTGCCGATTTACTGTGTGCGTCTGTGCATCTGAGGAAACATCCGTCGCGCGGATCATCAAACGGGACGGCATCACGGAAGAGGCGGCACGCCGCCGTCTTGCTTCGCAGATTCCCACGGAAGAACTGATGCGGCGGTGTGATTATCACATCGAAAACGAACTGCACTGCGATACGCTCCGCACGCAGACTGCGGAGATTGCCTGCGCGATCCGCACAGCACTGGGAGACAAATCATGAGCTGGAAGAAAACAGCACGGCGCAGTGCCGCGATTCTGGCAATTCTGGTTCTGTCCGTTCTGGCAGGATTTCTCTACAGTATGATCTGGGAGAGAGTGGACCGTGTCAGGTATCCGAAAGAGTATCAGGAATATGTGTCCGAATATTCCGTCGCATACGGCGTGCCGGAGTATATCATCTATGCGGTGATCAAAACGGAGAGTGATTTCGTCAGCAACGCGGTTTCCGATGCGGGGGCTGTGGGGCTGATGCAGATCACCCCCGATACATTTGACTGGATCTCCATGCTGATGAAGGAGGATATCGATCCGGGGATGATGTACGATCCGGGAACGAATATCCGTTACGGAAGTTATCTCCTCTCCCATCTGTATATGCGTTATAACCGCTGGGACGTGGTCTTTGCCGCCTACAATGCCGGGATGAACCGTGCCGACCAGTGGCTTGCCGATCCCGCCTGCGTGGATGAAAACGGAGAACTGGTGCATATCCCCTTTGAGGAAACGGAAAAATACGTGAAAAAAGTGAACGATGCCATCGACGTATACCGTCGGCTGTATTACTGAATTTTATTATCCGAAAGGAAAGAATATCATGAGTGAAGAAAAAACCAAGGGTCAGACTCTGGCGGAAGAACTGTTCTATAAGAAAAAATCCGCTTTTGAGCTGTGGAGTGAGGACGAGCGCAAGGCAGCCATGAGCTACTGCGAGGGCTACAGCGCATTCCTCGATGACGCCAAGACCGAGCGCGAAGCTGTTGAGGCTGCGATCGCTATGCTGTCCAAGGCAGGTTTCCGTGCCTATAAGCTGGGTGATGCCCTGCAGGCAGGCGACAAGGTGTACTACAATAACCGCGGCAAGAGCCTCTATGCCATGGTTGTCGGTACGGAGCCTATCGAATGCGGCGTTCGCATTTCCGCGGCGCATATCGATTCTCCCCGCCTCGATCTGAAACAGCATCCGCTGTATGAGAGCGAGGGCTTCGGCTATTTCAAGACCCATTATTACGGCGGTATCCGGAAGTATCAGTGGGCAACCATCCCGCTGGCTCTCCATGGCGCTGTGACCAAGATGGACGGCGAAACCGTGAACGTCCGCATCGGCGATCTGCCCGGCGATCCTGTGTTCTGCCTGACCGATCTCCTGCCCCATCTGGCAAAGGATCAGAATTCCCGTCCTCTCGGTTCCGCTTTCACCGGCGAGGGCATGAACGTGCTGATTTCCGCCTCTCCCTATTTTGAGGAAGACGGCAAGCTGACTCCCGCTTCCGATAAGGTAAAGCTGGCTGTGATGGCATATCTGAACGAAAAGTACGGTATGACCGAATCCGATTTCATGAGTGCCGAGTTGTGCATCGTTCCCGCCGGCAACGCTGTGGATGTTGGCTTTGACCGCTGGCTGATCGGTTCGTACGGTCACGATGACCGCGTATGCGCGTACCCCGCACTGACCGCTATGATCGAAAACAAGGATTGCCCCCATACGCTGATGTGCGTTCTCGCCGATAAGGAAGAGACCGGCAGCGAAGGCGTAACCGGTATGCAGTGCTCCCTGATCGTGGATCTGATTGACGAGCTCGCCAGGAACCTGAACGGTAACCCCAATGTGATCCGTGCCAACTCCATGTGCCTCTCCGCAGACGTAAACGCAGGCTTCGATCCCAATTATCCCGAAGTGTATGAGAAGCGCAATACCGCGATTGTTTCCGCGGGTGTAGCCATGTCCAAGTATACCGGTTCCGGCGGTAAGGGCGGAACCAATGATGCCAGCGCAGAATTTGTCGCAAAGATCCGTGCCATGTTCAAAGAGCATAACGTTCTCTGGCAGACCGCTGAGCTGGGTAAGGTGGATCAGGGCGGCGGCGGTACCGTTGCCAAGTATATCGCCAAGGCGAATATCGATACCGTTGATCTGGGCGTTCCGGTTCTCTCCATGCACGCTCCCTTTGAAATCGTATCCAAGGCTGACGTTTACTCTGCACACAAAGCCTTCTCGGCTTTCTGTAAATAAATTCACCCAGAAAGGACCAATATATTATGAAAACCATGAATCAGCAGCTGTATGAACTGGGTCTTATCCCGGTTATCAAGATCACCGATCCCGCAAAGGCTGTGCCGCTGGCACGCGCTCTCTGCAACGGCGGTCTGCCCGCTGCAGAGATCACCTTCCGTACTGCCTGCGCCGCTGAGGCTATCGCGGCCATTACGGGGGAATTCCCGGATATGCTGGTCGGTGCCGGCACCGTTCTGAACGCTGAACAGGCTGACCGCGCTGTAGCAGCAGGTGCCAAGTTCATCGTAAGCCCCGGTCTGAACCCCAACACTGTACGTCACTGCCAGAAGATCGGTGTGCCGATCCTGCCCGGCTGTGCCAATCCCTCCGATATCGAAGCCGCTATTGAACTGGGTCTCGATACCGTTAAGTTCTTCCCCGCAGAAGCTGCAGGCGGCATCGCTATGATCAAGGCTATGTCCGCGCCTTACGGCAACATCAAGTTCATGCCTACCGGCGGCATCAACGCCGAAAACCTGCTTGACTATCTTGCATTTGACAAGATCATCGCCTGCGGCGGCAGCTTTATGGTAAAAGAGGATCTGATCGAGGCAGGCGACTTCGACGCAATCGAAAAGCTGACCCGCAACGCTGTTATGAAGATGCTGGGCTTCGATCTGAAGCATGTAGGCATCAACTGCGCCGATGAAGATGAGTGCCGCGGTACCGTTGCAGCATTTGAAAATGCATTCGGTTTTGAGGCAGACGAGCATAAGGGCGCAATCTTCGCAGGTACTCAGTTTGAAGTGCTCAAGGGTGCAGGCAGAGGTACCAAGGGTCATCTGGCAATCTCCACCAACTTTGTTGACCGTGCAGAGGCTTATCTCACCCGTATGGGCTATGAGTTCATCGACGAGACCCGCGGCTTTGACGCCAAGGGCAAGCAGACCGTTGTTTATCTCAAGAACGAGATCGGCGGCTTTGCAGTACATCTGGTTAAGAAATAATTTTTCACCATGGACAAGCTCCCGACCGCTTGCGGTCGGGAGCGAATGTCCGTTTTACGGTATGTTTTCGAAGGAGGCAATCCCATGCTGCGGAAATTGAATCAGGTTATAGAGCGGTATCAGCTTCTGGAGCATACGCTTGCCTTGCCCGAAAGCGTATCGGATGCGATGCGCTACAGCGCTCTGCTGAAGGAATACAGTTCTCTCACACCGATGGTGGAGAAAATCAGGGAATACCAGTGTGCCGCACAGCAGCTGGAGGAAGCGTCTTCCATTCTGGACAGTGAGAGCGATGCGGAAATGCGTTCTCTGGCGGATGAAATTCTCCACACGGAGCGGGAACATATCGGCAGACTGGAGAATGAGCTGAAAATCATGCTCCTGCCGCCGGATCCTAGGGACGAAAAGAATGTGGTCATGGAAATCCGCGCAGGCGCTGGCGGGGAAGAGGCGGCGCTTTTCGCCGGCGTTCTCTACCGGATGTATGTGATGTACGCTGAATCCTGCGGATATCGCTGTGAAATTGCCGGCGTCAATGAAACCGGTCTGGGCGGATACAGGGAAATCACATTCCTCGTCAGCGGAAAAGGTGCCTATTCCCATTTCAAATACGAAAGCGGTGTGCACCGTGTACAGCGTGTCCCCGAAACTGAATCGTCCGGAAGAATCCATACTTCAACCGCCACTGTGGCAGTGCTGCCCGAGGCGGAAGAGGTTTCCGTGGAGATCGACGCGGGAGATCTGCAGATAGATACCATCAAGAGTACAGGTGCCGGCGGTCAGCATATCAATAAGACAGAGTCCGCTATCCGCCTGATACACAAACCCTCCGGCATCGTGATTGAGTGTCAGGATGAGCGCAGTCAGCTGCGCAATAAGGAAAAAGCCATGCGGCTGCTCCGGGCAAAACTGCTTGATCAGAAAGAACGGGAACAAAAAGATGCTCTGGATTCTTCCCGCCGTACACAGGTGGGCAGCGGCGACCGAAGCGAGCGTGTGCGGACGTATAATTACCCCCAGGGAAGAATTACCGATCACCGCATCGGCATGACGCTGTATACGCTGGATTCGTTTTTGAACGGGGATATTGAAGAAATCGTCAGCGCACTGGCTTCCGCCGAAGCGGCGGAAAAACTCAAAGAGAACGGGATGAGTTTATGAAAACGGAATTTTATACAGTCACCGATCCGGTACGGGATAGGGAAATCCTCGCCCGTGCGGCGGAGATCATCCGGCAGGGAGGTCTTGTGGGGTTTCCCACAGAAACGGTGTACGGTCTTGGTGCATCAGCCCTGAGTGCGGATGCGGCGGCGAAAATCTATGCCGCAAAAGGGCGTCCGTCAGATAATCCGCTGATTGTCCATGTGGCGAAGCCGGAGGAAGCGGAGCAGATCGCCTGTGTCCCGCCGGTGTTTTATAAGCTGGCACAAAAATATATGCCCGGTCCCCTGACGGTGATCATGCCCAAGCGCTCCTGTATTCCCGACGGCGTGACCGGCGGACTGGATACGGTGGCGGTGCGCTGTCCTGCGCATCCGGTTGCAAGAGCGCTGATTGCCGCATCCGGTGTGCCCATCGCGGCCCCTTCCGCTAACCGTTCCGGCTGTCCGTCGCCGACTGCGGCGGCACATGTCCTGCGGGATATGGACGGGCGGATCGAGATGATCCTGGACGGCGGTCCCTGTGAAATCGGTCTGGAATCAACCGTGATCCGTCTGACGGAGGACGGCTGCGAGATCCTGCGTCCCGGCGCTGTGACGGAGTGGATGCTCTCTCAGGTGTGCGATGTTGTCACGGTAGCCAAAGCGGTGATCGATCCGTCCCTGGCGGGCGATAAACCTCTTTCCCCCGGTATGAAATATAAGCATTACGCTCCTGCCGCCGAAGTGGTTCTGGTGGATGCCGATGAGGCAGGCTTTGCCGCCTACGTCCGTGATCATTGTACGACGGAGGAAGCGGTCGCCGTGTCCGATGATAAAGCGGTGGAATTTGCTCCGCTGCGTGTTCTTTCCTGCGGCATGCACGATACGGCCGAGGAGCAGTCCCGGACGATGTTCGCTCTGCTCAGAGAGGCGGATGACCGGGGCTGTAAAAAGATTTACATCCATCTGCCTCCGGCGGAAGGCAGTTATCTGGCACTGTATAACCGTTTGATCCGAGCATCCGGCGGCAAGATCGTCCGGATCGGGAAAACGCATTGAGGTAAGTATGGCGAGAAAGAAGAAAATTGAAGAAACCCCCGCGCTGACTCCGGCGGTGATTACGGATCAGCCGATCACCGATACCGTTGAGAAAAACTATATGCCTTACGTGATGAGCGTCATTATCTCCCGTGCGATCCCCGAGATCGACGGATTCAAACCCGCTCACCGTAAACTGCTGTATACCATGTATAAAATGGGACTGATGAGCGGCGCCCGTACCAAAAGCGCCAACGTCGTAGGTGCCACGATGCAGCTGAATCCCCACGGTGATATGGCGATTTACGAGACCCTTGTCCGTCTCACACGGGATAATGAAGCACTGCTCCATCCGTTTATTGATTCCAAGGGCGGCTTCGGTAAGCAGTACAGCCGGGATATGGCGTTTTCCGCCCCCCGTTATACCGAGGTAAAACTGGATCCGTTTTGCGCGGAACTTTTCACCGGTATCGATAAAAATGCAGTGGATATGGTTCCCAACTATGATAATACCAAAACGGAGCCGGTTCTTCTGCCGACCACATTCCCGAACGTGCTCGTCACGCCCAATATGGGGATCGCCGTTGGTATGGGTACACAGATCTGTTCCTTCAATCTGGCAGAGATCTGCGACGGTACTATCGCACTGCTGAAAAATCCGAAAACATCCACGGATAAACTGCTGGATCTGGTCAAGGCACCGGACTTTTCCGGCGGTGCGCAGCTGATCTATGACCGGGATCAGATGCGGGAGATCTACGAAACCGGCCACGGCAGCTTCAAAATGCGTGCCAGATACGTCTTTGACAAGCAGAACAGCTGTATCGAAATCATTCAGATTCCCTATTCCACTTCCATTGAGGCAATTCTCAAAGCAGTGGGCGATCTGGTGCGGGATGGCAAGATCAAGGAGATCACCGATTTCCGCGATGAGATCGATATAAACGGCTTCAAGCTGACGCTGGACGTGCGCCGCGGCACCGATCCGGACGCGCTGATGGCAAAACTGTTCAAACTGACTCCGCTGGAAGACAGCTTCGCCTGCAACTTCAATGTGCTGATAGACGGAGCTCCCCGCCAGATGGGCGTCGGCGAGATTCTGACGGAGTGGATCCGCTTCCGTCAGGGATGCGTGGTGCGCGAGCTGACGTTTGAACTGAACAAAAAGAAAGAAAAACTCCATCTGCTCCGCGCGCTTGGCAAGATCCTTCTGGATATTGATAAAGCGATCCGCATCGTGCGGGAAACCGCTAAGGAAGCGGACGTGGTGCCTAATCTGATGAGCGGCTTCCGCATCGACCAGATTCAGGCGGAATTCATCGCCGAGATCAAACTGCGCCATCTGAACCGGGAGTATATTCTGGAACGGATCAAGGAAATCGAAGCCCTGCAGGAGGAAATCGCCAATTTGGAAGACCTGATCGGGGATGAACTGAAGCAGAAAGCCCTGATCGCCAAACAGCTGGGCGAGATCAAAAAGAAATACGGCAAGCCGAGAAAAACCCAGCTGATCTATTCAGGGGATATCGTGGAAGCTGCTGTCGAGGATACGGTGGAGAACTACAGTGTTCATGTTATCCTGACGAAAGACGGCTACTTCAAGAAGATCACCCATCAGTCCCTGCGTATGAGTGACGATCATAAACTGAAGGACGGCGACATAATCATTAACAGCGAGGATACGGAAAACCGCGCGGAGCTGCTGGTCTTCACCGATCACGCACAGGCTTACAAAGCCAAGCTGGATGATTTCGACAATACAAAAGCCTCTGCCCTGGGTGATTTCCTGCCGGCTGTTCTGGACTTTGAAGGGGACGAGCGTCCCATAATGCTGAAAGCACTTACGGAATATAATCCGGAACACCATATCATCTTTATCTTTGCCAACGGCAAGGGCGTCCGCGTACCGGTAACTGCCTATGAGACAAAAACCAACCGGCGTAAACTGAGCGGCGCATTCAGCGATGCTTCTCCCATCGTCGCGGCATTCTACGAAGACAAGCCGATGGATATCCTCCTGATCTCCGATGCCGGCAAAGCGATTCTGCTCCAGTCCTCGCTGATCGCCGAGAAAACGACGCGTACCGCTGGCGGTGTTACACTGTTTACGCTTAAAGCAGGACAGTCCGTTGTGGAAGCAGTCACCGGAGATGCCATCACCGCTTATGAGGGCAGCAGTAAATGCCGTAAGAATAAAATACCCGCTACCGGCGTGACGATTGCGGCCGCCGAATCCGGCAAAAAACAGCTTTCTCTGGGCTGATAGATGTAAATTTTCATGATTTTCTGCAAAAATCGACAGATGTTTGCAGGGAAAGACTTGATTTTTCCGCATCAATCAGTATAATAAAATAGAGGATTTTTATCCGGCGGCTACGATGTATCCGCGATTTATTCACCGGAGCGTTTATTTTATGTTGAAATTTCAAAAGAGATTCCGTGCGGTCATGCTCGGCATAGCCATGGCGATCATGATCAGCGCGGCGGCTGTTGTCTCATACGCGTATGACGGCACAGCGGATCCTGTGATATCACTCAGCTATCTGCGCCTGTATAAACAGCAGGAGATCGATCCGCCGATCGCTGATCTGAATGCACAGATCAGCTCGCTGAATACGCAGATTGCCAGCCTTAATTCACAGCTTATGACTGCTCAGAACTCTCTGAAGCAGCTGCAGACAACTGTAGATCAGCTGTCAGCGAAACCCGAAGCCAAAGAGGGCTATGAGGTAATAGAGGTGAAACTCGGATCCAAGGTTGTCGCGAAATCTCCCTGCGATATCATGCTTCGTTCCGGGACGGCGGTTGCCATCTCCCAGTACGATTCTCAGGGACTTTCCGATTATACCTCCGGTGCGGAAGTCATGAACGGTGACAGCATTACCATCAACCATATGCTTCTGATACCCAGAGGAGACGGTCGCGGCATCCTGATTACATCCACCAATGCATTTATCATGATTCGGGGGGAATATGCAATTGAATCATAAGAAATCATCGCACGAAGCACGGCGTAAGCTGGCGGCGCGCATTATGGCAGGTGTGCTGGCTTTTCTGATGATCGCCGGCACGGCATACTACATGATCTACATGATCGCAATATCTGCGGCGGAACCGATTCAGACTCCGAAAGAGGATCTGAATATCCGTATCGGTCTGATGTACGGAGACGGTGTTACCGTGGGATTTGAAACGGAGGCGCCGGCGGGTTATACCGTCGGCGTTCAGCCTCTCATGGATGATGTGTTTGAATATCTGCCGTTCTGGATCATTCCGGATAAGACGGTTTCTGTGACTGCCGACGCGAATCTGACAAAGAAAAACAGTACATATTCCATCACATCTGGAACGAAAAATGTGGTCGTCGGCGGATATCATATCGAATTTGTATCCGATTACAGCCTTGCGGATATAGGGCAGGCGCAGACGGTTATAACCAGTATGAATGCCGTGCTTGCATCGGTCGGCATGTATGCTTTCCCTGCATATGTGAACGGTGTGATCCGTATCCGCGCAGGCGCGTATGCTTCCCGTGCTCAGGCGGAATCGCAGTATCCCTTTATTGCGGGTGTCATGAGTTATTTTGCTTCGGCGGTAGTGGAACCCTCGTCAACTGCAGTGTCCGTGGTGGATCCTGCAACAGACCGGATTATCTTTGAATATGACTGCTCGGACGGAACATCTCTCGGTTTGAGCGCCGTCGATGTAAACGGGGAAAACTGCTATATAAAAACTCCGGCAAAGAATGTCTATGACGGTGTTTTCGCTTATACGCGTCATCAGGAAGAGGGCGTGGACGGCGTGGCTGTTACCAATGTTCTGACCCTGGACGAATATGTGGAAGGCGTTGTACCGTATGAAGTGAGCAACGAGTGGCCGCTGGAAGCACTGAAAGCATTTGCCATTGCAACCCGTTCCTATGCGGCATCCACCCTGGACCGGCACGAAAAATCCTATCAGTTTGATCTGTGCAACGGTACGCACTGTCAGGTGTATAAGGGCGCCGGACGTGTCAATGATAACGTCATTACGGCGGCTCTCAGTACGCACGGTCTGATTATTACCTATCAAGGAGATATTGCCAAGACTTTCTATTCGTCCAGCTGCGGCGGCATTACCGTCAGCATCGATGACGTGTGGGGCGGAGCATCGTATCCGTATCTGGTTGCACATGAGACGCCGTGGGAGCGTTATTCAGAGCACCGATACGGTCTGTGGACTGTGGAAGTCTCCCCCAAGGAACTGCTGACCTATCTGAAAGAGCAGAAAGGCTATAATAACCTCCGCGGATCCGTGAAAAGTATTGAAGTGCTGGAGTATGCTCCCGGTTCCACCTATGTGAACCGTATACGCATAACCGATACGTACGGAACTTCCATAGAGATTGATCACACGGATCATATCCGTACAGCTCTGAGCGCATATGTCAAGAGTGCCAATTTTGTTGTGGGAAAGGGAAGCGTTGATTACACGGTAGATACTGTGAATGTGGTTGGTGAGACAGTTATCGATGCCCGGACTGAAAAACATGTCCGGAACCCGGTAAATCTGTCCGGAGGTACCCCGAAATCCGTTGTGGTTGATACCGGAATTTTCCCCGTTCTGACTGCTGATTCCACGGCAGAAGTGAAATTCAGTGACGCGGTCATTCTGACGGCATCCGGAAATGAAAAGCCCGGCGAAACGCAGATGTACATCCGCGCCGGTGACGGTACCTACCATCTTTCCGAGAAAACCACAGCCTCTCAGCAGATCATTCCCCGCGTCGTCAAAGAATACAGCCTGAGCACCGAGACCAAAACCGCAAAGGCCTCTTCTTCGCAGAATTTCATCTTTGTCGGCAAGGGATTCGGGCACGGTGCCGGTATGAGTCAGTACGGAGCCATGGATCTGGCGGAGTTGGGATACGATTACGAACACATCATCAACGCGTACTACACCGATGTGGATATCGTGTATTACAAAAATATCGAGGAACTTAATTCTTAATCATCATGTTGAAAAACTATAACGCTACGCGGATTGCATGCTACATCGGGTATATCACACAGGCGATCACCATCAATCTTGCACCGCTGTTCTTTATCATTTTTCAGGATCGCTACGAGGTGTCCTTCTCACGTATCGGTCAGCTTGTACTGATCACGTTTATCATACAGCTGCTGGTAGATCTGGTCTGCATCTGGCTTGTTGAGAAAATCGGCTACCGTAATCTGGCGGTTGCCGCGCATGTTTTTGCTGCGGTGGGACTTGTGCTTCTGGGCATTCTCCCGCACATGATGCAGAATGCCTATGCGGGAATCCTGATTTCCGTATTCTTCTACTCCATCGGAGGTGGGCTGACGGAGGTAATTATCAGCCCGCTGGTGGATTCTCTGCCCAGTGATGCCAAAGCATCCTCTATGAGCCTGCTCCACTCGTTTTACAGCTGGGGACAGTGCCTTGTGGTTCTTGTGACCACATTGGTCCTTTTTGTAATCGGTCAGGAACACTGGATGATCCTGCCTGTCTTCTGGGCGCTGATTCCCGCGGCAGATGCCGTCCTGTTCTGCCTGGTTCCGATTCCGGTGGCAAAAATTGCAGAAAAAGCACAGCACAGTATCCGTGATCTGTTCCGCAGCGGAATGTTCTATGTGTGTATAATTCTGATGGTCTGCGGCGGTGCATCGGAGCAGACCATGTCCCAGTGGGCATCGCTGTTCGCTGAAAAGGCCATCGGCGTTTCCAAAGTTGTAGGCGATCTTCTCGGTCCCTGCCTGTTCGCCATCCTTATGGGGCTCGGCAGAACGGCACACGGTATCCTGGGGCAGAAGCTGAAAATGGCGCCTGCTCTGTTCGGATGCGCGGCTCTCTCCGTGCTTTGTTATGTGATGACCGTGTTCAGCGCTTCTCCCGTGCTTGCACTGATCGGATGTGCCCTCTGCGGTCTGGGTGTTTCTCTCATGTGGCCCGGCGTACTCAGCCTGTCTTCGGCAAAATTCCCCTGGGCAGGCGGTCCGATGTTTGCCATGCTGGCATTGGCAGGAGATCTGGGCTGTTCCCTCGGACCGTGGATCAGCGGTATTGTCAGTGATGCTACCGAGTCGGGAAAGATAGCTGTGTTCACTGGTATTGCCGGAGAGGCAGAACAGCTTGCCATGAAAAACGGTATGCTTGTCTCGGCGCTTTTCCCGCTTGTCATGTTTGTCCTCCTTACGGTTTTCCTTGTAAAAGGAAAGCAGAAGAAAACAAATCCGTAAGAACAAAAATGACAGCCGGACTGTTTACAGTCCGGCTGTGCTTTTTTGATTACTGATTGACCAGCGGAAGCTCACCGCTTCCTGCCAGAAATGCAGATACGGAATCGCGGGTATCCCCTGCAGGAATTTCCGTGGGCTGCCAGCGCTTGTCGGGATAATAGCAGGGAACCAGCGAAATGTCCGCCCGTGGGCCGCCGGATTCCGGTGTGAGCCGCAGCGTGAGGAGCGAACTGGGCGACGAAGTGCTGTAGGACATGCCGTCCACAATATTTCCGAGGGAATATACAATCGTGGTGCTTCCGTACATCTCCGTGGGACGAAGTACGCCGCATCCTGTTCCGACGATCAGGGAAGCACCCGCATCGGCAAATTGATGCAGATTGTATTTCAGCCATTGTTCCGGAATGTCGGAAATAGTGTCCACACCCCAGTAATATACCAATACATAATGCGCATTGGCGGCTGCTGTGCGGATAGCGGCAAGATCTGCTGTGATATCGCCGGCCTTGCTCAGCGTGGTACAGTAGATCGCCAGGCGAATATCATCTTTCTCATAGTATTCGGTTTCTCCCTGCAAAAGCGAGGTGATTTTTCGCTCATCCAGCGCAGTCTGTGTTCCGGTGAGCGCGTCGCCGACAAATACGGGAGAGCCCAGCGCTGTCATCTCCACCGAACCGTTTGCATATATATCTGCATTGGAAGTGGGTGCGGCGCACGCGTAAGACGTGCTGTCGGAATCTGTGAAGATGCAGGCATTGGCTGCCAGTGTGAGATCGTCTTTGCTCAGGATATGCTGCAGATTTTTCAGAAAGTATGCCGGACCTTCCGTGCGCACCGCGGCATTCAGTGATCCGTACGCGGCGGTGCCAAGCGGACTTCCCGGTGCACAGCTGCCCAGAATCGTAACAGACATGCCTGGTTCCGGGGCAGGCGGATCTGTTTCCGGTGCGGTGGTATCCGGCGGTGCGGTTTCCGTATTTGTGTCAGAACCGCTGTCTGTTGACATATCGGGAAAATGTGCTGTGTCCGGCGGTTGGGTGTCCGCCAGAACATCCGTGGCTTCCGTATCTGCAGGTGTTCGGTTTACAGGCAGAGAGTCCAGAGTGATCACCGCGGCTGTCAGAAGCGTCAGGGATATCAGGATATGCCGCAGCTGCTTGGCGTCTACAGTATGCTTTTTCATGATTACCTCTGTATTGTTATCCGTCTGTACTCAAAAGCTGTGTACATTATAACACGGTAAACAGAAAAATGCAATAAACATATGCTATAAATGCGGATAAATCACCGCAATTTTGCAGTTTTTTCCCCACATTGGCTGAAAATCATACTGTTTCAAACAGCGGTCGCAGCTGTTTGCCTTCGAGCATTGCGTCAAATGCTTCCGGAATGCGTTCCATATCCGCCACAAGGGAATGGGGCTTCCGGATGGGGTCATCCTGCACGAGCGGGACGAAATAGACGTTTTTCCGCTGAAGCATCCGGGCGATGTTTTCCAGATTGGCAGAGAGCGCATCATTGGTCGCAAGCGCAATCAGCAGCGGACGGGATGTACGCATGTGCGCTTTTGCCGCCATGCAGACTGCCGTATCTGTAATGCCGTTTGCCAGTTTTGCCAGCGTATTGCCGGTGCAGGGCGCAATAATCATCGCGTCCAAAGGAAACGCAGGACCGAGCGGCTCCGCATCACGGATTGTGCAGATCGGCTCACGCCCCGTTACCGCACGCAGGTGCGCAAGAAGATCGTCCGCCGTGCCGAATCGAGTGTCGGTGGAGGCGGCTGTCTCACTGACGATTGGCAGGAGATCGTACCCCGCATCCTTCATCTGATCCAGCATAGCCAGAGATCGTGCATGCGTGCAGAAGGAGCCGCAGAAAGCATATCCGATGATCATATTCCGATCCCCTCGCTTTCAAGCAGACCGCTGATGGATTCAAACAGAAT
>SVTS01000028.1 GCA_015063645.1 Oscillospiraceae bacterium
TGAATGGACGAAGAACAGTTCTCCGAATCCGAACCGCATCAATGCCACCTACGGAAAGAACCTGAAGCGTGTACACGATATGCTGAAGGATGCGGGGGTGACGGTGTACTTCTCCTACGGTATTTCCAACCGGAACAGCTATAAGGATTCCGCACTGACGCCGGCAAATCTGGCGAAGGTGGATGAGGGATACCGCAAAGCCCTGAGCGTTCCGCTGATCTCAAAAATTGAAGATTACATCTTCGAGGGCAAGTACATGGCGAACTCCAGCGCCCATCTGAACGATGCGGGACGCACGATCCGCACACAGCGGCTGGCAAGAGATCTGCTGGCACAGCTGGAGAAGGATGGGATAAAATAAGGGGATCCTTTACAGGTGACGGCGTCCCCGACGGTCTGCGCGTATGCGTTCCGCTCCCCTGAAAGCAACGTTTTTCTCAGGGGGCTCTTTCTCGCCTGCCGGCTCGGTCAGCGCTTCAAAATGCTTCGCATTTTGAGGTCTCCGCCGGAGACCCGCGCCCCCTTGAACCCCCGTTTTTTGAATTGAATTGGGGGACTTCGTCCCCCAAACCTCCTTTCGAAAGGATAACCAACATATCATGTCCATCATATTCTACATCATCACCGCGGTGGCGGTGGGACTGCATGTGCTTTCCTATTTCCTGCCGCGCGCTATGACCGCTGTCACAGTTGCCGCCGTGCTTTTCCATGCGGCGGGATGCGCACTGCTGCTTTTCTCGGGCGCGGCAATTGAGGAAGCAGTGCTGTTTCTGCTCGTTTCCGCCTGCGCTTCTCTCTTTATCGGCGGACGTGAGGAGGGCAGATCATGACATTCAATTCCATAGAATTCATCATTTTCTACCCCATTGTTCTGCTGCTGAACTTTATCACGCCGCACAAATACCGCTGGATTCCTCTGCTCGCCATGTCGCTGTGGTTCTACATGAGTTACTCGGCGGAGCTGATCTTCCTGATTGTGTTCACGATCCTTGCCTCATGGATATGCTCGCTCATTATCGAGCGGTCTCAGTCCGCTTTTGTGCGTAAGTTGTGCCTGGTGATCACGCTGGTGGTCTGCCTCGGCATTCTGGCGTTCTTCAAGTACTACAATTTCCTTGCGGACAGCGCGGCGGGAATCGTGGGTCTCATCAGCGGCACGAAGCCGGATTTCTCTCTGAATCTGCTTCTGCCCGTGGGCATTTCCTTCTATACGTTCCAGACTCTTTCCTATGCCATTGACGTGTATCGGGGGGATGTGAAGACGGAGCGGCATCTGGGCTATTACGCTCTGTTCGTGACCTTCTTCCCCCAGCTGGTGGCAGGTCCCATCGAGCGCCCCGGCAATCTGATGCCCCAGTTGAAGGAGCCCCACAGGCTGAATGCGGCGGATGCCTCCAAGGGCGCGAAGAAGATGCTGATGGGCTTCTTCAAGAAGATCGTGGTGGCGGATCTGGCGGCGGTGTACGTCAACGCCATCTACAACGATCCGGAAAACGCACCCGCTCTGGGTATCGTGATCGCTACGGTGCTCTTCGCGGTGCAGATCTACTGCGACTTCTCCGGGTATACGGATATCGCCATCGGCTGCGCCCGCATCATGGGCTACCGCCTGATGCAGAACTTTGACCGACCCTATACCGCTCGCTCCATTGCGGAGTTCTGGCGGAGATGGCATATCTCCCTGTCCAGCTGGTTCAAGGATTATCTCTACTTCCCCCTGGGCGGCAGCCGATGCCCCAAGGCGTGGATGAACTACCGCAATCTGATGATCGTGTTCCTGGTTTCCGGTCTGTGGCACGGTGCCAACTGGACGTTTGTGATCTGGGGATTCCTGCACGGCGCGTATCAGGTTGTGGGCAAGCTGACCCGGAAGCGGCGCGACGCACTCTATGATAAAATGGGCGTGAACCGTGAGGGTAAGGTGTACGCATGGGCACAGCGGATCACCACGTTCATTCTGGTGGATTTCGCGTGGATTTTCTTCCGTGCCAATTCCACCTCCGATATGGGCATTCTGCTCCGCCGGCTCTTTACGGCATGGAATATTCCGCCTGCCGAAGTTTTCTCCCACATGGGTATGACGCTGGTGGGCGGACTGACGGTGGTGTTTGCCATTCTGATTATGAATCAGATGGACAGTCTGGTGAACCATTACGACGAGCCGGACGGAAGCGGTGCGCTGGTGCGCCGCGGTGTGTTCGTATATCTGATCTGGGCGATCCTCTTTGCGTGGATGATCCTGCTTCAGAGCGGCAGTGCCGGCACGTTTATCTACTTCCAGTTCTGAGAAAGGAGAGCGGAATATGACAAAGACAACCAAAATTCTGGCACTGCTTGCCTGCGGTGCGATTCTGCTCCCGTTTCTCGTGATCGGCGGAGTGGTGTTCGCTCTGCCGTCGCAGTATGAGAAGACATTCCTCGGCGCTCTGCGGGATAAGTACGATCGGCTCTGCGATATTGAGGAGCCGAAGATCGTGATCATCGGCGGTTCCAGCACCGCGTTCGGTCTGGATTCTGCAATGATCGAGGAGCACACCGGCATGCCGGTGGTGAACTTCGGTCTGTATGCTTCCCTCGGCACCAAGGCGATGATCGATCTGGCACGGGGACAGATCGGAGAGGGCGATATTGTGGTTCTCGCCCCCGAAATGGATCCACAGACTCTGTCGCTGTATTTCAATGAGGAATCCATGTGGCAGGCGATGGACGGCGCTGCCGGAATGCTGCCCGCGCTGGATTTTGACGATATGGGTGCCATGATGGGCGGCGTGTGGGATTTTGCCGCGGCGAAGTTCGCCTTCTGGCGGGACGGAAACGCGCCCGATCCCGCAGGCGTATACAACCGCGCCAATCTGAACGAATACGGTGACATCAGCTATGAACGTCCCCACAACGTGATGGCGCTGGGCTATGATCCCAATACGGTAATCGACCTTGTGCCCGCGGCTGCGGACGCAGCGTTTCTGGAATATGTGAACGACTTCACGGATCAGTGCAGACAGCGGGGCGCGGAGGTGTATTTCAGCTTTTCGCCCATGAACCGTTCCGCTCTGGCGGAGGGGACCACGGAGGATTCCGTATATGCGTTCTATCTGTATCTGGCAGAGAATCTCCGGTGCGAGATTATCTCGGACATCCGGGACTGCATCATGGACTGGGAATATTTCTACGATACGAATTTCCATCTGAACGAAGCGGGAGTGACGGTGCACACCGCCGATCTGATCGGCGATATTCGCCGCATGCAGGCGAACACTCAGCCGTTTGCCATTGAACTGCCGGAGAAGCCGGAGCGTCCGGACATCTACGTGGACGAATCCCTGAACGACACCACGGGATATTTCGTGATGGAGAATATCGATGGCGTGATGACTCTGACGGGCATCACGGAGGAAGGCAGGAAGCAGAGCGAGCTGACGCTTCCCATCGCGTGCGACGGTCTGGCGGTGCAGACGGTGGCGGCGAACGCCTTTGCCGGATGCGATGCGCTGACGACGATCATCATTTCTGAAGACACGCGGCTGTCCCTGATCAGTGACGGTGCCTTTGCCGGCGCGCCGAATCTGGTGCAGATCGCGGTGCACGTGCATCCGGACATTATCCTCGTGGGCAGCGGTCTGATGGACGGCGCCGCAAAGGATGCCCGCATCTGGGTGAAGAACGAATTCTACGGCGACTTCGCCGCGCACTACTTCTGGAGCGAATACATGCGCGTGATCTCGATATTGAGATAAGGGGATACGGCGGGGAGACCCTTTTGCAAAAGGGTCTCCCCGGACCCCTCCCGAAAACCTTTATACTGAAAACAAATATAAGTACAGCGGAGATTGTTTGAGTTGAACCCGTACAATCTCCGCTGTACTGTATTATTACTATAGTATAAAAGTTTTTTGGAGGGGTACGGGGACCCTTTTTTTCAAAAAAGGTTCCCCGAAAAATCACATCTTCGTAACCTCTTCGTAAGCAGCCATGATGCCGAGGCGGCCGCTTTCGTAGGTGAGACCGCCCTGCATGAAGACGGTGAAGGGCTCACGGAGGGGGGCATCGGCGGAGAGCTCAATGGAGGCGCCGCCGACGAAGGCGCCTGCCGCCATGATGACCTCATCGGCGTAGCCGGGCATTGCCCAGGGTTCGGGGGTGACGTGGGAATCCACGGGGGATGCGGACTGGATGCCGCGGCAGAACGCGCACAGCCGCTCTCTGTTGTGGAGCGTCACGGTCTGGATGATGTCGGAGCGGCGTTCCATCGCCCGGGGCAGAACGTCAAATCCGCCTGCCTCAAACATATATGCCGCCAGATGGGCGGTTTTCAGTGCCTGCGCCGTGGTGTGGGGCGCATAGAACAGACCGCGGAGAATGTTCCGGTTCTGTCCCAGGGATGCACCCGCATCCAGACCCACGCCGGGACAGCAGAGACGGTTGCCCGCCAATTCCACTGCACGGGCGGTGCCGCAGAGATAGCCGCCGATGTCCGCCATTCCGCCGCCGGGATTCTTGATCAGGGAACCGATGATCAGGTCCGCACCCACAGCGGTGGGTTCGGTAAGCTCGGTGAATTCGCCGTAGCAGTTATCCACCACCACGTAGGGATTATGCTTCGCATGCGCTTTCACAAATGCGGCGGCTTCGCCGATCTGGGCGACCGTCAGCGTCGGGCGCGCCAGATATCCCTTGGAGCGCTGAAGAAAGACCACCTTGATACGCTCGCCGTACCTGTCAAGAGCCGCGGCGATGGCGGGATAGTCGATTTTTCCCTCCGGGGTGAATTCCACGCCGGCGTATTCCACGCCGAAATCGGCGAGGGAACCGTCGCCGTTGGCGCCGTCCATGCCGATGACTTCCCGGAGCGTATCATAGGGTGCGCCGGTGACGGACAGCATTACGTCGCCGGGACGGAGCAGGGCGAAGAGTCCGATGGTCAGGGCGTGGGTGCCGCTGATGATGGAGGGACGCATGAATCCCGCTTCCGCACCGAAGATTTTTGCCGCGATGCGGTCGATGGTGTCCCGTCCGCTGTCGCCGTAGCCGTAGCCGGTGGATGCGGCGAACATGCCTTCGCTGACGCGTTCCTCGCGGAAAATATCCAGCACGCGCTCCGTGCCGGCACGGGAGATCTCGTCAATATCGGCGAAGATCGGCGCAAGGGCGATCTCAGCCTCCCGCGCCAGTGCGCGGGTCTTTTCACTGATCTGCATAGATGTACCTCGATAGTTTTGTAATAACGGTATTATTATAGCACTTTCTGAGGAGTTTGTAAAGCGGAATTGTGTGAATGCGGGGACGGGGGAGACGGCGGGGCTCTGCCCCGTGCCCCGGCAGGGGACGCAGCCCCCTGCACCCCACGGCTTCATATGCCACGGGGTCAAGGGGACAAGTCCCCTTGCGGGGGGCGGGGCAGAGCCCCGCAGCGTCCCCTCCCCCATGCATAAACCGCCCGCATCCGCCCATACTAATCCCGGAAAGGAGGTGCATTCCATGCACAGGAACCAATCCCCGGCGGGGGATCTTCCCCTTGGCTTCTCCATGGCACTGGCGCAGAACGGTCCCGCGATGACGGCATTCGCCGCGCTGGATCAGATCGCCAGAGAGGAGATCATCGCCCGGGCGAAGATGGCGCGATCCAAGGCGGAGATGCGGGAGATTGTCTCATCCATTGCGGGAACCCCCCCGCTCGTCTGATTTTCGACGTAAATTTTCGAAAAACTGTTGATATTTTGCCCCGGGAATGGTATCATATATGCAGTGAAACTGTATACCGATCACGGAGGATGAAATGAATATCACGGATAAGAATGTATGCGCTGAAATCGTGGATAAGATTAAGGAAATCCGCGGCGGCAACCGCCTGATGGCATCCAATGATGTCAATCTGGCGTTCCGCTTCTACCGGCGGGACAATCCCGACAAGCAGTGCGGCGTGATGAAAATAAACGGCGTGTTTGATTTTTCCCTGCTGGATGCGGGGATCGCTCTGGGAACAGCGGCACTGATGCTGCATATCCTGGGCGGTATCGCGCGTGTTCTGCGTAAATTAAGATAAGGAAAGGGGGGCTTTGCCCCCTTTTCTGTCACAGGAGGTATTTCTTATGCTGCCTTACAGCCATATTTCATCCTTGTACGTTTCCCCGACGGGATCTGCATCCGCGTCGGGTACATCCCCCATCCCGACCGCTGACGGTCAGGGACCGCTTGCATCCGTCACGGATGCGCTGACGCGGATTGCGGAGCTGCGCCGCATCGGCATCCGGCAGCCCATCTCTGTTCGTCTGGAAGCGGGAACTTATGAACTTTCCTCGCCCATCGTTATCGGTGAGGGCGTGTCTTCCGTGACCGTTGAGCCGCAGGATGGCGAAGTCATCCTCTCCGGCGGCAGACGCATCACCGGTTGGCAGGCGGATACATACGGCGGCGTGCCCTGCCTGTCGGCGGAGGTTCCCGCAGAAATGCGCTTCACGGATTTTTATGTGAACGGAAAACGGGCGAAAATGACCCGTTATCCCGCTGAGGGACTGCTTTATCCGGAGGACGTGGAAAATCACGGCAGACAGCTGGCGGATGGCTCCCACTGGTTCATCGCCGCCGAGGGCGATATCCGGGATTTCCGGAATTTTGAGGACTGCATCATCTCCTTCAACCATTACTGGATCGACGAGCATTCGCCCATCGCTTCCTACGATTCGCTGACGCGGAAGGTGACGCTGGCGTACCGCTCCCGCTTCTCCATTGCTGGCGGGAAAGAGAGCCACAGCGGTCTGGCGTATTATATCGAAAACGTGGCGGAGATGTTCGCCCATCCGGGAGAATGGTATCACGACCGCGGGGCTGGCAGAGTGTACTATATCCCCGAGGACGGTGTCACGGCGGAGAATATCGAGGCGTATGCACCCGTCACGGATTGCCTGTTTGTGATCGAAGGTGAAAACAGCCGTGTTTCCGATATCCGCCTGCGGAATCTGACGCTGGCATACACCCGGGGGGATTATGCATCCCGCGGCGCTACCAGCGCGGACGGCGACAGCGAGCCCTGCGCTTCCGATGCCCAGTCCCTGTGCAATGCCCCCGGCGTAATTCAGTTCCGCCGTGCGGAAAACTGCTCGGTGGAGGGATGTACGCTGACGTGCATCGGGCATCACGGTATCCTGCTTGGTGAGGGTACGGAAGATATCCGCATCGCCGATACCGCCGTCACCCACGGCGGCATGGGCGGCATCCGCATGTGCGGCACACCCTGCGGCGGCGATCCTGGCGATGAATGCCATCATAATACCGTCACCCGCTGCCGTTTTCTGGGATTGGGTGAGCGGTACAGCGCCGCCTGCGGCGTGCTGATCATGCATGCCCATCACTGCGAGGTTTCCCACTGTGAGATCGGCGATCTCTTCTATACAGGCGTGTCCGTGGGCTGGGTCTGGGGGTATGCGCCCTCCGCCGCCCATCACAACCGGGTGCTCTGCAATCACATCCACGATCTGGGCAAGGGAATCCTCTCCGATATGGGCGGCGTGTACCTGCTGGGCAATCAGCCGGGCACCGTTGTCGCGGGCAATCTGATCCACGATGTGAAGAGTGCTCACTACGGTGGCTGGGCGCTGTATACGGATGAGGGCTCCACCGGCATCACGCTGGAGAATAATATCTGCTATAACGTCTCCCAGAACTGCTATCACCAGCACTACGGCTCCATGAATACCGTGCGGAATAATATTTTTGCCCATGCGGGCACGGAAGCGATGCGCATCAGCGTAGCCGAGCCGCATCTGTCGATTATTTTTGAAAATAATATTGTCGTCTCTGACGGAAAGCCACTCTACGCCATCCGCGCCCGGCACATCGCCGAAGGCACGGCGGCATCCCACCGCAATCATTACTGCTGCGCCGGCGGCAAACACATTGCCGGGTTCGATGCGGAACTGACTCTGGCAGAGGCGCAGGCGAGAGGATTCGATACCGACTGCGAAGTGATCGGGGATCCCTTCGCCGATGCCGCGAATAACGATTTCCGTCTGATCCGGGAAGTGGAAGGCTTTGCCCCAATCTCCCTTCCCCGTACAGGTCCGTATTCCGATAAGGAATAATTTTTCGCCGCACGGGGAAAACGCTTCCCCACTGACAACAAAAAGGAGAATACCAAAACCGCTATGGGCTACCTCTACGTCTTCATCACCACTCTCATGTTTTCCCTCATCGGAACCTGCGTTACTCTTGCAAAATCCTGGGTCTCCTCCGATGTGATTTCCTGCGCACGCTTCACTTTCGGTGTGCTCTTCCTCCTGGCGTTCATGCTGATTACAAAAAAGAAAATCTCCCTCCGCCTCACCGGCGGCGCCGTCTGGCTGGGCGTTTTCTGTAAATGCATCAATTACCTCACCGAAAATTACGCTATCGCAAACGGATATTCCTTCGGCAATATTATCGTCTGGCCCGTGCAGTGCGTGGCGATTCTCCTCTTTTCCCTGTTGTTTCTCCGGGAGAAAATCACAAAAACCGCTATCCTCGGCGTGATTCTCTGCGCCGCCGGCGTTATCGTCATCAGCTGGAACGGTCAGCCCCTCGGGCAGTTCTTCACCGGGGACGGCGCGATCTCCCTTCTCCTCTTCCTCATCGCCGGATGCGGCGCCGCCGGATTCACCATGGCGCAGAAAATGCTGCTGGACAAAATGGACAGCTGCAATCTGAATCTGTCCATGTTCTTCCTCAGCGCCCTGATCACCGCCGCGCCCCTGCCCGTTACGGCGGAATTTGCGGAGTTTTCCTTCCCCGCGCTCTTCGGTTTGATGATGCTGGGTCTGGTCACCTGCGCCGCGTTCATCATCTCCGCCGAGGCGATGAAGACTATCCCCGTCTTTGTGGTGACGATCATCCAGAGCATGAACGTCATCCTGACGCTGCTGTGGTCGGTGCTGTTCTTCCATGAG
Organism: Oscillospiraceae bacterium; assembly: GCA_015063645.1. Taxonomy (GTDB): domain Bacteria; phylum Bacillota; class Clostridia; order Oscillospirales; family CAG-272; genus SIG701. Next base: position 8,916 of record SVTS01000028.1, read on the forward strand.
CCGGTTACCGGCTGGATCATCGCCGGTACCGCCGTATTTGCCTGCGGCATGGTGCTTGTCAATCTGAAAAAACGGAATGCAGCCCCGCGCACATAAAAATTCACAAAAAAATCAATACTGACTATTGCAATACGCTGAATTTATGGTATAATAAATATACTATCCATTGGAGGTAATAATTATGGATTGGAGTTGTTTCAGAATGTTCAATAAGGTTGAAGAGAAGAAGACGAGCCCGCTGAAGGTCATCCTGATCGTTATCGGCGCAATCGTTGCTGTCGGCGCTGCCGTTGCAGTGGTTTATACTATCTTCAAGAAGTACTTTACTGTGACCTTTGAGTGTGACGGTGACTGCGAGTGCTGCGATGAAGATTGCCTGATGGACGAAGAAGATCTTGAGAGCGATCCGATCTGTCTCGAGGAAGAGGAAGAAGTCGCCGCTCCCGAAGCTGATGAGGCTGTGACTGAATAAGGCAAAGCTGTGGGGAGGGACGGAGTCCCTCCCCATTTCCCTGCCATGGGCAGAAAACGGAAATACGTACGGGGAAATCCCCGGCGATAATACATACGACAGGAGACAAAGACATGTTCAAGAAATTTGGCGTACAGCTGTACACGATCCGTGACTTTATGCAGACCGAGGAAGATATTGCCGCCAGCTTCAAGAAGCTGAAAGCGCTGGGCTATGACGAAGCTCAGACCGCAGGCTGCGCAATCCCCTATGCAGATTTCGGTCGTCTGGCAAAGGAAGCCGGCATTGAGATCGTAGGCACACACGATAAGTTTGACGTTATGCTCAGCGACACCGCGCTGGCAATAGAGAATCACTGTGCTCTGGGCACCACCAATATGGGTGTGGGCGGTCCTTCCGGCGGCGCATTCGAGTCCGTTGAGAATCTGAAGGCGTTCATCGACAACGCAAACACAGTTGCAGAGCGCATCGCTCCCCACGGCTTCAAGTTCACCTATCACAACCACAGCCGCGAATTCTCCAAGCTGGGCGGCGAGGTGATCATGGAGACCCTGGTACGCGAGCTGGATAAGGATAAGGTTTCCTTTGTTTTGGATACCTACTGGGTACAGAACGGCGGCGGCGACGTTCGTTACTGGCTGGAGAAGCTGGCAGGCCGTGTGGATATCCTGCACCTGAAGGATATGGCAGTGAAGCCCGGCACCAACGAGTCCTACTACACCGAGATCGGCAACGGCAACCTGTACTGGGACGGCATTCTGGCAACCGCTGAGGCTACCGGCGTGAAGCACTACGTTGTGGAAGAAGACCGCTGCCCCGGCGATCCCTTCGACAGCCTGAAGATGTCCGCAGACTTCCTGAAGAAGTATCAGATCTGAGAAAACGCTGCTGTGCCTCCGTCCGGACACACAGCTCTGGCTGAAAAGTAAATAGTATCTATCACTGTGAAAATTCCCGCGCCGGAAGATTTTGCGCCGCAAAATCTTCCGGCGCAAAATTATGATGCGGACATATCTGACTTTACCGTCGTCCGCGGGAAAAACTGCACAGCAGAAGCGTCCGTTCCACCCACAGAATATTTAAATTTTCCCATTGACCACCCCTATATTTTGTGGTACAATATATAATGAAAATATATCCCCTTCCGAAAGGGGTTCCGATAAAGGATGAATGACATGCTTCATATGCCCATGCGATATACCAATCTGACACCCGTGCGTCCCATCGCCGATCTTCCCATCCGCTTATTCGGCGCGGTACGGGAATCCATCGTGGACGGACCCGGACTGCGCTTTGTTGTTTTCGTGCAGGGATGTCCCCATCACTGCCCCGGATGCCACAATCCCGAATCCCACGATCCGGCGGGAGGATACATGTCCTCCACCGCCCGCATCTGGCAGGCGGCATCCAAAAATCCCATGATCCGCGGCATTACGTTCTCCGGCGGCGAGCCGTTTCTGTGGGGGAATGAGCTGTACGAGATCGGCCGCATCGCCCGCGAAACCGGCATGGACATTGTGACCTATTCCGGATTCACCTACGAGCAGCTGCTGGAAAAGGCGAAGCGTGAGGACGGTGTGCGCAAGCTGCTGACCGTGACGAATTATCTGATCGACGGTCCGTTTATTGAGGCGCAGCGGGATCTGAATCTGAAATTCCGCGGCAGCACCAATCAGCGAATCCTGGACGTGACCTGCTACCCCAACTCCGACCGCGCGCAGGTCGTGGATTTTGATGCCGTAAGGCATTGAGGGGGGACGGTGGGGTATACGGCGGGGCTCTGCCCCGGACCCCGCCAAGGGCTGTGCCCTTGGATCCCATGGCAAATGCAGCCGTGGAGATTGTGCAGATTATGGTGCCGCAAATACTTGCGGCACAAAAATGCATGGCCAGACTTTGGGTGCGAATACTCGCACCCGAAGCGCAGTTCTAACATTGGTGAAGCAGAAATTATAGCTAACCCGGTATCCGGATGCCGCTGAAGCGGGAAGTTCGGCTATCCCGTAGGGGCGATTCACGAATCGCCCGCCGAACAGGCAAAAAACGAACGAAACGGGCGCATCGTGATGCGCCCCTACGGGATAGCATCACCGCAAACCCATCGCGCACCGCAGTGCGCGTCTCCCCTGTAATAACAGAACACTATCCCAAAATTACCGCCAAACGGCACAGCGGCATTAATCCAGATATCGAATAATGAACCCACCGCTGAATAAACAGATTCAGCTATCCAGTCGCCGCGCGCACGCGGCGTTGGTTGAAACGCGTCTCAAGAAACTTCCCGGTCTGAATCCCATCGATCAACCCCGGGTCAAGGGGTCCGCAGACCCCTTGCCGACGTGGGGGGAGTCCGAGGGGGTAGCCCTTCGGGAAGGGCTTGCCCCTCGGCAAGCTAACGTACGCGTTTACGATAGCGGTCGATACCGCTGAACAAAATCCCCCTCCCCTACCCCCTCCCCTACCCCCATGAAAAATACATAAGGAGGTCTTCCTGATGAATAAAAGAATTCTTGTCGTAAGCTCCGCCAATCTGGATTTTGTCCAGAGAATGCGCCGCATGCCCAATGCGGGCGAGACGGTGATGGAGACGGATCCGCAGTTCGGCTACAGCTATGTACCCGGCGGCAAGGGCGCCAACAGTGCGGTGGCATTTGCCCGGCTGGGGGATGACTGCGTTTTCTGTACCCGACTCGGTGCAGACAATAACGGAAACCGTCTGAAAGCGATCTACCAGAGGGAAGGCATCGACGTCCGCTTTGCGGTGCAGGATAAGACGGTTCCCACGGGACTTGCCTCCATTTTCGTGGAGGAAGACGGTACCAACCGTATTGTGGTATATCCCGGTGCCAATGAAAAGACGGATGTCTCCGACATCGAGGAAGCGTTCACCTGCTATCCCGATGCGGTGTATCTCCAGTTTGAGATTCCTGAGAAAGCGGTACTCGCCGCGGCGGATTTCGCGCATCAGAAGAAGATTCCGCTGTTCGTGGATGCAGGCCCCGCACGGGCGGATTTCCCGCTGGACAAGCTGGGACACATGGAAGTGTTCTCACCCAACGAGAACGAGGCGCGGATCTACACCGGCATTGAGCCGACGGGCGGCGAAAGCGCGCTCCGCTGTGCCATCAAGCTGTCCACCATGGTGGATGCCCGGTATATTGTGATCAAGATGGGCAGCCGCGGCGCGTACATTTACGACGGAAAATATTATCACATAGCTCCCGCGATCCCCGTGACGGTGGCGGATACCACCGCGGCGGGCGATACGTTCACGGCGGCGCTGACCCATTTCTATATGGAAGGCAAGAGCATTGAGGAGGCGGCGCATCTGGCGAACTGCGCGGCGGCGATCGGCGTATCCCGTCCCGGCGCGTACCCGTCCATCCCGCGGCTTGCCGAGGTGATGGCGTTCGCAGAGGCGCATCCGGCGAAATAATGCGCCGGCGGATTTTAGCGCTGGCGGCGTGTGCGGCGATGCTGTTTTGCGGATGCCGCCCGGCGGCTGTGTCCGCCGAAGCGGTACCCATCACGGCGGAGGGATATACGGCAGAGCAGATATACGAATATTTTGCGCAGATCGCCTTTGCCAGCGAGTACGGCGGATACCGCGGCACGGTATGCAAATGGACGGATGAGATCGTCTGCAGTGTCAGCGGTGATTATGCCGAAGGCGAGATGGAGGTACTGCGTGATCTGGCGGCGCGGCTGAACGCCATAGAGGGATTTCCCGGAGTGACGGTCACGGAAGATGCGGAGGAAGCGAATTTCACCGTGAATTTCGTGATGCAGGGAGAATTGCGGACTTTGTTCGGAGAATCGGCGGCGGCATCCAGCGGGATGTCCCGGTTCTACTGGACGAAGAAGGGCGGCAAAATCATCCGTGCGGAGACGGGGATCGCCTCCAATATCACGCCGATGAACGCGAAAGCGTCGGTGATCTGCGAGGAATTCCTGCAGGCGCTGGGGCTTTCCTCGGATTCCTATGAGTATCCCGAAAGTGTATTTTACGAAGGCTATAACGGCGCCCTCCGCCCCGCGGCGATCGACTGGGCGCTGATCGAGTTGCTCTACAGCGATTCCATCACCCCCGGTATGGCAGAAGAAGACGCGCTGGCACAGGCGCGGGTGCTGCTGGGGATGGAAGAATAGGGGAACGGCGGGGCTCTGCCCCCGGCCCCGGCAGGACGCTGTCCTGCACCTGCCAGGAGCTTTGCTCCTGGACCTCATGGCAAATGCTGACATATAGTTTGTGCGGATTTGGGTGCCGCAAATTCTTGCGGCACGGATTTGTCCGGCAATACTTTGGGCACAAATACTTGTGCCCGAAGCGCTGTCCGAACTGACGTCTTTCAGTTGATGTAGTATAAAAGTTTCGCCCGCCTTTTCAAAGGCGGTGGGGTCGAGGGGCAAAGCCCCCGGTGCCGCCCGCAGGCGGCGAAATACCTATCGTCCAGGGGGTACGGGGCGGAGCCCCGCAGGGGGTTCAAGGGGGACGGAGTCCCCCTTGGCTGACGAACGCCCCGCATAAACGAAAATTTTCGCGCTGCAAGCGCACACCAAAAGGAGATCCCACCTATGATAAAAGAAAAACTCCTCGGCGTGGATTTCGGTGATGCCCGTACCGGGCTTGCCGTCAATGTTCCCGGTACCTCCATGGCGGTGGGCGCAGGCTGCATCAAAAGCGGCAATCTGCGGAAAACCGCGGAGGAGACCGCCCGCATCGCAAAAGAGCAGGGCGCGGTGAAAATCATCGTGGGCAATCCGCTGAATATGAACGGTACCGCGGGTCCCCGCACGGAGCGCTGTCAGGCGTTCGCCGCATTGGTGAGCGAGCTGAGCGGCATCCCCACGGAACTGTTCGATGAGCGGCTGACAACGGTATCAGCACATCAGTTTCTCTCCGCCAGCGGTGTCAGCGGAAAGAAACGCAAGGAAAACGTGGACGAGTTGTCCGCTACGCTGATTTTGCAGAATTATATGGACCGGCAGAAGTGAGAGAAACCCCTGAGAAATATCTCAGGGGTTTTGCTGTTTTTTGGCGCGGATACGGTATTTTCTTTCCGTCTGATTCCATATATACCGATATATCAGCAGATGCAGTCCAAGAGATGCGGCAGAGGTGATCAGATGCGCGGACGCAAACAAAAGCCAGTACAGCACTCCTTCAGTGGAAAGAATCTTGCGCAGCAGCTTTGTCAGCCGCTCTCCCGCGATATTGAACGATCCGTCCAGCCGTATGACAAACAAACCAAAATCAAAGGCTGTGAAATAGGAGATAATGGATAGCCCCAGCCGCAGCGTTTCTCCGGGAAGAGCCAGCAGAAGTGCGCTCTTTGCACAGATATGGTCGGTGTATTTGTCAAAATCCACCGTGCGTTTGTACTGCTCCATGTATTCCCGATCCAGCAGCAGAGTTGCAATTACCGCAGGCAGAAGAAGTGTCAGAAAAATGATAACGGTATCCCACAGCATCGGATGACGGAAAAAGAAATTGTTTTCATACTGTACAACACCGTCCATGTCCAGGATCCAGCCGTCCGCTGCACTCTGAACAACGCGGCACAGCAGATGGGACGCTATCGTGGCAGTGAATTGGTACAGGCAGTCCCGCCATTCAATTTCGGTTTCCCTGTACAACTCTATCACGGACAGACGCGTTCCGTTTGCCCACCGCAGAATTCTGCCATACAGCAAACAGAGTTTTTTCCATCCCGTCATGGAGTTTTCCTCCTGAACACAAAATAGCAATTCACTTTTCCGAGATAGGCGTAGTCGCCGCTTTTATGCTCAGTGATCAGATAGTCGTCCCCTCCCAGCGTGCGGATTTCATACTGCTCGGCGAATTCCGTCTGAGAATTCAGGATATATCCTGCAGTATACCGACATGAGGCACGGACAGTTTCATGTCCGTTCCGCATGAGTTTGCGGCAGATACCGTCCTCCCGGAATTCCAGCTCACGAAGAAAACAGGCGTGGGCGTCCCAGTCCATGGATGTGGGAGAAAATGCATTTTTGTCCCGGATGATCCCTGCCGCCTTCCAGATTCCCTCTGCCTGCGGATCGGGGATGAAGGGACGGTGGATATCGTCGCGGTACAGCTGTGTTTCCTGCAGGATATGTGCACAGTTGTCCACACGGCGATATATGCGGATGCAGTCCTGTGCCGTTGAATACAGGCATTTGTCCGTCAGCCAGTTTATCTTCATATAGGTCACGCCGTCCCGGTCAAATATCCGATATGTGTTCGGGACCGTGATATTCATGGCAGGAATCTGACAGTACAGAATTCCTTTTGTCCAGAAATACATCCATACCTGTCTTCCGCCGGGCAAAAACCACAGGGATTTTAACGGGATATCCCGGTGAATCAAGGACGATTCGTCCGTGAAGGTCTGTCCCTCCGGCACATCCCCACAGTATTCCCATCGGCCTATGGCGGCGGAATCGTCTTCAAATGAGGTGGGAGGCAGCTGTTCGTCTGTGGGAAACATACCCCGGCGAGGATCGGCACAGGCCTTGTCGATGTGGAGTATCTTTTCCTTTGCGCGGCGGATGTCTTCCTCCAGAGTGATTTTCCGGCGTCGGTACATCTCCAGCCGTTTGTTTTCCCTCGAGGAAAGGAATAGCCCGATTTCCTCAAGGGAGAAACCAAGTTCCTTCAGACAGATGATCTGCCGATAGACGGCAATTTTCGCCGGATCATAATATCGATAACCTGTAGTTTCATCTACGCTGTCTGCCGGAAGCAGACCGATCTGGTCATAAAATCGCAGTGTCCGCACCTGAGTGCGGCAGATTTTTGCCATTTCTCCTATTCTGATCATTCTGTGTACCATCCTTTCCCCAATATTATAACATTGCAGTTCACTGGAGAGTCAATAGCTTTACCAAAGAAAAAGATGAATCTGCACAAATCCAAAAACCTCCTGCGGCAAACTGCCGCAGGAGGTTTTTGTAATACCAACGGGATATTGCGTACTGTCAGAACTCCAACTCCCGCATCCGGCGCATCATGCCGTTTGCCATGAGCCAGAATCCTAGATCCGACTTGTGCTGGGTGTCCACGGTGCAGTCCTCGCCTGCGCTGAAGCCTTCGAAGACGATATCCTCTTCCCCTTCGGTGAATTCCTCACCGTCCCAGAAGTGGATGTTTTTGTCCCCCGCTTCGCGGAATTCGTTTGTGATGCGGATCAGGCAGTCCTTCTTGGCACGGCGCTCTTTTGTATATCCGGTTTTCAGATATTCGCGTCCTTCCCGCATGTAGCTCATCAGCACAATCGGGATGTCGGGATATACCTCTCTGAACAGGCGGATGAATTCGGGCAGATGCTCGTAGATGTGCTCCACGGACGGGCAGTTGCCCTCCGCGCTGATGATCAGAATGGATACGTTGTCCACCATGCGGACGGCAAGCGCCGCTTCGCGCTCGCATTTGGCGGCGCCGGATACGCCCAGATTGATCACCTCGCGCTTCAGCCGGCGGGAGAGAATGTTCGGCATGGTCATGCCGGGACGGGTGGCGCAGTAGCCGTGCATGATGGAGCCGCCGTAGATGAGAATGCGGGATTTGTTTTCCAGCGGAGGCGGCGGAAGAATCTCTTCGCCCTTCGGTATGCCGATCCAGATCCGTTTGATCTCGGCACGGATGGGGAGGTTGATGATGTAATCCAGCTTTCTGGGGGTTCCCCAGTAGACCGGCACCGTCTCGTAGCGGTCGTTCCCGACGTTGAAGCATGATACGCCGCACATGGCGTATTTGCCTTCGCCTTTCGATACGTATACGTCCAGACCCATGGCTGCCAGCGGGGGAACGTTATACGTCATGAGGGGGACTTTGGTGAATTCCACCCGCACCTTGATCAGCGATGCGTTGGCGGAAAAACAGAGCTGACCGCCGCTGGGACCTTTGGCGTTGCCGATGATGCCGGGGGTCAGCGGCTCCGGGGGATTTTCCGGGTAGCGGTAGTATTTTTTGTTCTCATGGAAAAAGGCGAGTCCGCGGACTTCGATGGGCGCCTCTTCCGCCGGATACCAGTCACATTCCACGTCCTGTCCCTGATCCTTGTGGAAAGACGGCCATATGGAATTCTCGTTGTAATCTGACATAATGCGTTCCTCCGTTGCTGTGATGGTATTATTATAACATAATTTGCTTGCGCGGAGTATATATTCCGCACAGAATGTGATGCGATTTATGCATAAATACACCAAAATAACGAAGACCCCCCGGTAAAGCGGAAAGCATTTCCATCCAATCAAACGCCATGGGTAAGTCGGGACTGCGTCCCTGAAAAACGAATAACAGGAAACAGTGCTGGGGGGCGGGTGACGAAGTCCGCAAAAACATACAACAGGAAGCTGTCCGGGGGGCGGAGCCTCCCTGAGAAAACGATGATTTCCGCCAAACGGAATTTCCGCAGAAGAAGCCGCAAAAAAGTGTACCGCAAACACAAACAAATCTCCCTTTTTGTGAATATCCCCGCCTAAAATGGGAAAACTGTTCAAAACAACCAGTTTTCAAAAATGAACAAAGGATAAATTTTACTTTTTTCTTGCAAAAAACTATAGCTATTTTCTTCCGCATGTGTTATAATATTAAAAGCGGTCAGAGACTGACCGTAAATGTTGTAAGAAGTTGTGAAAAATTATTTTGGAGGACGTTATGGCAAAGAAGTATGTCTATCTCTTCTCTGAAGGCAACGCTAACATGCGTGAGCTCCTCGGAGGCAAAGGCGCAAACCTCGCAGAAATGACCAACATCGATCTCCCGGTTCCTCAGGGCTTCACCATCACCACCGAGGCCTGCACCCAGTACTATGAGGATGGCCGTCAGATCAATGATGAGATCATGGCACAGATCGTTGAATATATCGGCAAGATGGAGGAGATCACCGGCAAGAAGTTCGGCGATAAGGAAAACCCGCTCCTCGTTTCCGTCCGTTCCGGCGCACGCGCATCCATGCCCGGTATGATGGATACCATCCTCAACCTCGGTCTGAACGAAGAGGTTGTGGAAGTTATGGCAAAGAAGTCCGGCAACGCCCGCTGGGCATATGACTGCTACCGCAGATTCATCCAGATGTACTCCGACGTCGTTATGGAAGTCGGCAAGAAGTACTTCGAAGAGCTCATCGATAAGATGAAGGAAGAAAAGTGCGTCAAGCAGGACGTTGAGCTGACTGCTGAGGATCTCAAGGAGCTGGCTTGCCAGTTCAAGGCTGAGTACAAGGCAAAGATCGGCGAGGACTTCCCCTCCGATCCCAAGGAGCAGCTGATCGGCGCCGTCAAGGCAGTGTTCCGTTCCTGGGACAACCCCCGTGCGAACGTATACCGCCGCGACAACGATATCCCCTACAGCTGGGGTACTGCCGTTAACGTACAGGCAATGGCATTCGGCAACATGGGCGATGACTGCGGCACCGGCGTTGCGTTCACCCGCGATCCCGCTACCGGCGAGAAGAAGCTTATGGGCGAGTTCCTGACCAACGCACAGGGCGAGGACGTCGTTGCAGGCGTTCGTACTCCCATGCCGATCGCTCAGATGGCTGAGAAGTTCCCGGCTGCTTACAAGCAGTTCGTTGAGGTTTGCTCCATTCTGGAGAACCACTACCACGACATGCAGGATATGGAGTTCACCGTTGAGAACGAGAAGCTCTATATGCTCCAGACCCGTAACGGCAAGCGCACCGCGCAGGCTGCTCTGAAGATCGCATGCGACCTCGTTGACGAGGGCATGAAGACTGAGCAGGAAGCCGTTCTCATGATCGACCCCCGCAACCTGGACACTCTGCTCCATCCCCAGTTCGACGCCAAGGCTCTGAAGGCTGCCAACGTGGCCGGCAAGGGTCTGGGTGCTTCCCCCGGCGCTGCATGCGGTAAGTGCGTATTCTCTGCTGAGGACGCAAAGGCATGGGCTGCAAAGGGCGAGAAGGTTGTTCTCGTTCGTCTCGAGACCTCTCCCGAGGATATCGAGGGTATGAAGGCCGCTCAGGGTATCCTGACCGTCCGCGGCGGTATGACCTCTCACGCTGCCGTTGTTGCCCGCGGTATGGGTAAGTGCTGCGTTTCCGGATGCGGCGAGATCAAGATGGATGAAGAGAACAAGAAGTTCACTCTCGCAGGCAAGACCTATGTTGAGGGCGACTTCATCTCCATCGACGGTTCCACCGGTAATATCTACGACGGTATCATCCCCACTGTGGACGCTACCATCGCAGGCGAGTTCGGCCGCATCATGGGCTGGGCTGATAAGTACCGCACTCTGAAGGTTCGTACCAATGCCGACACTCCCACCGACGCCAAGAAGGCCCGCGAGCTGGGTGCTGAAGGTATCGGTCTGTGCCGTACCGAGCACATGTTCTTCGGCGAAGGCAGAATCGACGCATTCCGCGAGATGATCTGCTCCGAGACCGCTGAGGAGCGCGAAGTTGCTCTGGCTAAGATCCTGCCCATGCAGCAGGCTGACTTCGAGGCTCTCTATGAGGCTCTCGAGGGTACTCCTGTGTGCATCCGCTTCCTGGATCCGCCGCTGCACGAGTTCGTTCCCACCGAAGAGGCTGACATCAAGGCTCTGGCTGACGCACAGGGCAAGTCTGTGGAGACCATCAAGAACATCATCGCTTCTCTCCACGAGTTCAACCCGATGATGGGTCACCGCGGATGCCGTCTGGCTGTAACCTATCCCGAAATCGCCAAGATGCAGACCAGCGCCGTTATCCGTGCTGCTATCAACGTTAAGAAGAACCACGCTGACTGGAACGTCAAGCCCGAGATCATGATCCCGCTGGTTGGCGACGTTAAGGAGCTGAAGTTCGTTAAGAAGGTTGTTGTTGAGACCGCTGACGCCGAAATCGCCGCTGCAGGTGTTGAACTTGCATACGAAGTCGGTACCATGATCGAGATTCCTCGTGCATGCCTGACCGCTGACGAGATCGCTGCAAATGCAGACTTCTTCTGCTTCGGTACCAACGACCTGACTCAGATGACCTACGGCTTCTCCCGTGATGACGCCGGTAAGTTCCTGAACGCTTACTACGACACCAAGATCTTCGAGAACGATCCCTTCGCTAAGCTCGACCAGACCGGTGTTGGCAAGCTGATGAACATGGCTATCACTCTCGGTCGTCCTGTAAACGCAAACCTGCACGTCGGTATCTGCGGCGAGCATGGCGGCGATCCGACCTCTGTGGAATTCTGCCACAAGCTGGGTCTGGATTATGTATCCTGCTCTCCCTTCCGTGTGCCGATCGCCCGTCTTGCTGCAGCACAGGCTGCTATCAAGGGCTGAGCCAATAGGATAAACCTCGCTTAATAAACAAAATCATCCCCATCGGATTTCCGGTGGGGATTTTTGTGTCCTCACATCCAACGGTCCGTTGGATTTTTTCAAAAATGCGGTTGTTGATTTGCCGGCGGAGGTGTGTTATACTGTTATCACGCAGGGTGCCGATGCGAAATCTTCCGAAAGGAGTAAGAATTATGGAAATGAACATAGGCAACAAAATCCGTGAATTGAGGAAGAAAAAAGGAATCACGCAGGAACAGCTTGCATCTGCACTGGGCATCACGTCGCAGGCAGTCAGCAAGTGGGAGATGAGCACCGGATATCCGGATGTCGCCATGCTTCCGGTGATTGCGGGGTATTTCGGCGTGAGCATGGATGTGCTGTTCAATTACGATGCGGACAAACTGGAAGAAAAAATTATGGAAGTGCTGTACAATTCCAGAGGCGGACGCCCGTTTGAGGAAGCAGAAAAAATTCTTCTGGAAGGCATTGCCGTTTATCCCAACGGATATATTCTGAAACGGGAACTTCTTGAGTGGTATGCCGGACAGATCCGGGCACATGACAGAACCGATCTTGTGGAAAAAGCGCTGGAGATCGGAAAGCAGATCTGCGAAGAATGTGAAGACTCTTTCATTTATCTCGGCGTTATGGGTGATATGGCGGATATCTATATCACAACCGGGCGGTATGAAGAAGGAAAAAAGCTGATCGAATCCATGCCATACCGGTATCATCTGGATATTTACGACAGGATGCGCTGTACATCAATGTTTTTAAGCGAAGCGGATAGACTGCATGAAACAAGAGAATGGAAAAGGTGGGCGCATCAGGAGCTGCACATGGTATGTGAAGCGGAAGGATACAGTTTTTTTGCGGTTGGTGACTATGAAAATGCTCTCTGGTCATTCGAAGAGGCGGCAGACCTGATCGAACGATTCTGGCAGAGACCGATTCCACAGGAGTATGCATTGCTGCAGGGACCGTATGTTTCGGAAGGTCTTGCACGCCTTGCGGCTGCCGGATGTCTTTACAAACTTGGACGTCCTGAAGAATGTGATACGATGATGGAACGTGCATATCATCTCATCCGCGACTGTTACAGCGATGAATTGTGGGAGAAATGCAAAGAACAGCGCATGAAAGAATACAGAGCCGTGTACCATAAAGTAGGGCTTGACGAATACAAACCTTGCATCTGATTACGTTTTTTATGATATTCGCCGCACAGTCAGAAATCAGGAGTGAAGCAAAAAATCGCTGAAAAGAGCGTGCTGCAATGGGGGTTATACCCGTTGCGGCACGCTCTTTTTTTGTTTATTCGGGTGAGAATCGGAGAGATACTGCTTTTTCTCCCGCTCTGAAGCTGTCGGAATTCCGACTCACATCTGCTGCTTTTTCTTCACATATGCGTAGGGCGTTGTTCCGTAGTGTTTTTTGAATGCGCGGATCAGACCGCTGCTGTCGGCAAAGCCGCACCTCTCCGCGGTATACTCCAGCGTTTGATTATCATTCAGAAAACAAATTGCATTTTTCAAGCGGCACAGAGTGATATACTCGCCGAGAGTATTGCCCGTATGCTTTTTGAAATCCGCCATCAGCTTTGTTCTGCCGATATACATATGATTTGCCAAAAAGGAGACGGTGATCTTCCGCCGGTAGTTGTTCTCGATATAGGATATGGTATCCATGATATAGGCAGGTGGGCAGTTGTCGGAGCGGGAGTCGCCCGGCACAAGACGGAAGATTCTGTGCAGCAGATACAGCACCAGAAGCCGCTTGCCGAACACGGTATCCTCCTGCTCAATACGGGTGATGATATCCGCAAAAAAGGCAGTCTCCTCCGGGGACAGGGACAGAATATTTCCGTTTTCGCCGAAAACGGCGGAGAGACTCTTCCACTCGGGCACATAATTGGCGATAAAACTGTCCGTAAACACCAGATACAGCCGACTGTAGAGCGTATCGGGAAAACAGGAGATATAGTGCGGCGTATGCGGTCGGGTGAGCACGATCCGATTCTGCACGCCCTCTTCAAAGTGTTTCCTGGTCAGAATTTTTACATTGCCGGAAAGAATCAGATTGATTTCATAAAAATCATGTTCGTGATAATCGGTTACGGATGTATAATATCCTTCCCGCCGGGTGACGTAGACGTCCTTCCATATACTGCCGTATCCGTAATCGTACAGTGTGTTTTCTGCCATAGTGTCCTCCGGGATCTTCACATCGGTACACTTTTCTGTATACAATTATACAGTATTTCCTGTGAATAGTCAATAATCCCGCAAAACAGCGGTTGCTGGCACAACAATTGCGAACGATAGTCCATTTTTCGCGGACTGTCGTCCCTTGATTCCGTGTGGTTTTTATTTTATACTAAAGAAAAAACAGGAGAACAGGTATGCGGTCTGTACGGTACAGTGTGGAAAAACTAACGTGTTTCTGCCGGGATGCGTTTGAAAAATTCGGTTTTACGGCAGAGGAAGCGGCGCAGATTACAGATGTGCTGATTCTGGCGGATCTGTACGGGATCAGATCGCACGGCACCCAGAGGCTGGTTCGCTATCACAAAGCCATTGAGCACGGAAGCGTCTGCGTGGACGCGAAGCCCGAGATTGTTTTTGAGACTCCCGTTTCCGCTGTAGTGGACGGTCATGCGGGCATGGGACAGCTGATCTCCGTATACGCCATGAATCATGCAATCAGGAAAGCGAAAGCGGTGGGAATGGCGTTTGTCTCTGTGCGCAATTCCAATCACTTCGGGATCGCGGGTTACTATGCGAAAATGGCGTGCGATGCGGGAATGATCGGTATCTGCTCAACAAATTCAGAATCCATTATGGTGCACACCGGCGCAAGACAGGCAATCCTCGGCTCCAACCCGATTGCGTTTGCCATGCCGGCGGAACCGTATCCGTTCCTTTTCGATGCGGCAACCACAGTGATCCCCAAGGGAAAACTGGAGGTGTATTACAAAGCGGACCGTCCGCTCACGGAAGAGTGGGCGGTGAACCGGGACGGATGCGTATCGCAGGATGCGGGAGAGGTGCTGGAATGCATCGACGGCAAATGCGGTGCGGGAGGCATTCTGCCGGTAGGCGGTGCGCGGGAAGAGAGCGGCAGCCATAAAGGATACGGCTTCGGCATGATTGCCGAAATCCTCTGCGCCATTACCTCGGGCGGTGCCACTTCCAATCATCATACGCGGACACGGGGACAGGGCGCGGGTACCTGCCACGCCTTTATTGCCATAGATCCGCAGATTTTCGGAGACGCAGACAGCCTGCGGGACAGCTTGTCCGCGCTGATGCAGGAACTGCGGGACGCCCGCCGTGCGGACGAATCTCAGCCGATCTATACGCACGGGGAGAAAGAGATGCTTGCCAGTATAAAGAACAAGCGGGAAGGCATCGACGTGGATGTAAGCACTGTCGCGGAAATGATCCGCATCTGCGAATATCTCGGC
Source organism: Oscillospiraceae bacterium (assembly GCA_015063645.1). GTDB lineage: Bacteria > Bacillota > Clostridia > Oscillospirales > CAG-272 > SIG701. The sequence continues at coordinate 24,141 of SVTS01000028.1, forward strand.
ATGGACAGCCGCGCATATCTCGGAGATGTGGATATAAGCGATGCGAAAGCAGGCACGTACGAGACGAATGTATATAAATGAGAGGGCTGGGGAACGAAGTTCCCGACATAAAAAGGAGACACAACTGCCATGAAAACTTATCTTCTCCCGCCCACGGGCAAATTTTATAAAGCCAATCTGCACGCGCATACGGATATGTCCGACGGAACGAATTCCCCCGAGGAGGTCAAGGAGATTTTTCGCTCCATGGGATATTCCATCGTCGCTTATACGGATCACGATGTTTTCGTGGATCGCTCCCATCTGTGTGAGGACGATTTCCTCGCGCTCAACGGCGTGGAGGAGGAAATCAACGGACGGAATTTCGGAAGCGGATGGCTCACCATGGAAACCTGTCATCTGAATTTCATCGCACTGGAGCAGGATAATCTCCTCTGCCCCTGCTATCACCGGAGCAAGTATTTCTACGCCAATGCGCCAAAATACCGCCATCTGGTGCAGTACGATGCGTCCCTTCCCGATTTTGAGCGCAGCTATACGGGGGAGTGCATCAGTGCCATGCTCCGCGAGGGACGGGAACGCGGTTTTTATACCGTGTATAATCACCCCACGGGATCGCTGGAAAACTATCCGCTGTATTCCCGGTATGAGAATATGCACGCGATGGAAATATATAACGGCGTCTGGGCGGACGATTCACAGGCTTACGACGATCTGCTCCGTCTGGGACGGATGATCCACTGTGTCGGCGGCGATGACAGCCACAGCCGCGAGGGATCGGGATTTGCCTGGACGGTGATCAAAGCGGAGGCGCTCACCTACCGTGCGGTTACGGATGCACTTCTGCGAGGAAATTTTTATGCATCACGCGGACCTGAGATCTATGAATTGTATGCGGAGGACGGTGTTCTGCATGTGCGCTGCTCTGATGCGCAGGCGATTCTGTTTGCATCCGCTTCCCGGTCACCCGGACGGAAATACGTCCGGGCAGACGCAGGACATACCATCCGCGAGGCGGAATTCAGAATTCCGTCCGAATGCGGTTACGTCCGCGTGGTCGTGATTGGCCCCGACGGAAAAACCGCCTCGACCAATGCGTACAGCGTAAACGATCTGCTCCCGTAAGAGTGGGACAGACCACCCCCACAAAGAAACAATAAAAACATAAAAGGAGACAACCGCCATGAAAAAATTTATTGCTTCTCTTCTGCTGATAACCCTGCTTGTCCCCCTCGCCGCCTGCGGCGAGGAAGATTCCGTATCTGACACCACTGCCGATACCGCGCAGAGCGATGTACCTCAGACCACCGCTGCCGAGTATACTGCGCCTTCGGTGAACTATGACGGAAAAACCTTTACGGTTGCCGGCATGGATGCATCCTCGCTGGATTACGTTATCTCCGGTTACCAGATGATCGCCGAGGAGGAAAACAGCGAGATCATCAACGATTCCATCGTCAAAATGACCCTGCAGGTGGAGGAGGAGTTGGGTGTCAATCTGAAAAATAATCCCTATACCTTCAACGATCGCTCCGCACTGACTGATATCACAAAAACCGTATACGCGGGACTGGACGAATACCAGGCGGTATTTCCCGTGGCAGCGGGTCTGAAAACGCTGCTCAGCAATCCGTCCGTTCTGGCGGATCTGTCCTCGTTTACCACGCTGGATTTTTCCCGCTCCTGGTGGGATCAGGCATCCATTGAAGAATACCGTATCGGCGGTGTGCTGTATGCCGCCAAGGGCGATATCTGCTTCTTCTCCAAAGGGGCTCCCCTTGCCGTGTTTTTCAATACCTCCATGGCTGCGGATTTCCGTCTGGATAACCCCTATCAGCTGGTTTACGACGGAAAGTGGACGATGGATCGCATGATAGAGATGGCATCCGCTGTGGCGAATGACATCAACGGCAATCAGAAAGTGGATGAGAAGGACGACCGCTTCGGCGCCATCTTTGAGCGTTCCTCCCTCGGCTATATGCTGATGGGCAGCGGTGTGGAATTCTCCCGCCGCGGCGAGAAAGATACCATTGAAATCACCCTGTATGACGAACGCACCCTCGCCATAGTGGAGAAAATGGTGCCGTTTCTGCGTACAAAAAACACGGTTCTGCTGGATGTGGATTTTTACGGTTCGTACAGCAATCCGTTTACCGATCTGTTCACGCCCACGTTTATGGAAAACCGCTCCCTCTTCTTCACCAATCAGCTGCTGCAGGCATTGGATTTCCGCGCTATGGAAGCGGATTTCGGCATCCTTCCCCTGCCCAAATTTGAGGAAGAACAGAGCAGTTACTACAGCACCAGCAATACTTCGTGGGAGGATTATCTTATCGTCCCCGTCACCAATCAGGCGTTTGAGATGACAGGACATGTGCTGGATGCTATGGGATATTACTCCCAGCAGTACGTAACGCCGGCATTCATTGAAACGTCCGTCCTCGGCAAATCCGTCCGCGATGACGATTCCGCCAAAATGGTCGAGCTGATCTACGATACGCACGTCTATGACGTGGCGCGCATCTTCGGCTGGGGCGGCATCAACTCCATGATCAATACACTGGTGGACAACAGCAGCACGGCTCTCGCCAGCGAGTATGCAAAAATTGAGTCCGCTATCATGGAAGCCATGAAAAACACCATGAATGAACTGCTGAAAAACTGAATCGGTAACAATACCTCCTATGGCAGTCCTTTTACTCTGCCATAGGAGGCTCTTTTTATCACCGTCCGTTTCATCTCCGTGATAAAAACACAAAAACAGGTTGGTTGACAGATTGATTTTCGGCGCGGAATCGTGTATAATATGTACATAAAGAAAGTATTGTCTTCACCGCAGTAACCGTGCAGAGGAGAGAAAGGACGGCACAGATGGAATTCCAGAATTATTTTCCGATATGGAATAAATTAAGCGCAGTTCAGCAGAATCAGATTCAGAACAGTCTGAGCACCCGGAAGGTGGAGAAAGGGACAGTCATTCACAACGGAAGTATGGACTGTACGGGACTCCTTCTTGTGAGATCCGGTCAGCTGCGCGCCTATATCCTCTCCGACGAAGGACGGGAGATCACCATTTACCGTCTGTTTGATCGGGATATGTGTCTGTTTTCCGCATCCTGCATGATGCGCTCCATTCAGTTTGACATCACCATTGAGGCGGAAAAGGACACCGATCTGTGGATCATCCCGGTGGAAGTCTATCAGAGCATCATGACGGAATCCGCACCGCTTGCCAATTATACCAATGAGATCATGGCATCGAGATTTTCCGACGTCATGTGGCTCATTGAGCAGATCATGTGGAAAAGTCTTGATAAGCGTACCGCCGCCTTTCTCCTGGAGGAAGCATCCATTGAAGGAACCGATACGCTGAAGATCACGCATGAGATCATTGCAAACCATCTTGGATCTCCCAGAGAGGTTATCACCCGGATGCTCAAATACTTCCAGAACGAAGGTATGGTCAAACTCTCCCGTGGTACGGTGGAGATTACCGATGCGGAAAAGCTGGAAGAATTATGTGAAGAATAAAACAACGTCCGCCGATGCAACTCCAATGCATGACGGACATTGCTTTTTACCTGTATCATCGGTCCATGCCGCAGGGATATGCCGCTTCATTCATCCGCCGGTCGTTCATCACGGCATCATAAAAACGGAAGCCGCCTGCAAAATTGTATGCCGTATAGCCACTGCCTTCCAGAATGCGGCTTGCAATATAACTGCGCAGACCGCTCTGACAGATCACATAGACCGGTTTGCCCTTCGGCACTTCGTTCAGCCGTTCTCTCAGTTCATCCACCGGGATATTCACAAAATCCTCGATATGTCCCCGGCTGTATTCGCCGGCTGTCCGGGTGTCCAGCAGTGTAACGCTTCCGTCGCGCGGCAGCTTGTCCGCATCCTCAAGATGCCATTGCTTCAGCACACCGTTTGCAATGTTGTCGATCATAAAGCCTGCCATATTTACGGGATCCTTAGCCGAAGAATACGGCGGTGCATAGGCAAGATCAAGATCCTTTAAGTCGGTCGCATTCATTCCCACACGGATGGCGGTGGCAAGCACATCGATTCTCTTGTCAACCCCTTCATATCCGACAATCTGTGCGCCAAGCAGGCGGAACGTGCCTTTTTCAAACAGCACCTTCATGGTCATCATTTTGCCGCCAGGATAGTAACCCGCATGGCTCATGGGAGAGAGGATCACATAATCCGCGTCAATGCCGGCGGCTTTTGCCTGCATTCCGTTGATGCCGGTGACAGCGGCGGTCAGATCGAACACTTTCAGAATACTGCTGCCCTGAGAACCCTTGTAGTGGCTGTCCAGACCGCAGATGTTGTCCGCGATGATCCGTCCATGCTTGTTTGCCGGACCTGCCATCGGAATCAGAGTGTCCTCACCCGTGACGAAATGCTTTACCTGTACCGCGTCACCGCCTGCGTAGATGTCGGAAACGGAGGTTTCCATATGGTCATTGACAACGATACTGCCTTTGATGCCGAGTTCAAGTCCCGCTTCTTTGGCAAGAGCCGTATCGGGCGTAACGCCGATGGCGAGCACTGCCATATCCGCATGGATCGGAAGTGCATCTTTCAGCAGCACGTCAATACCGCCGTTCCGTTCTGCAAAGCCTTCTACAGTACGGTTCAGTGCCAGCTTCACTCCATGGGAGCGCAGTTCACTGTGAATGAATGCCGCCATATCGGGATCAAACGGGGTCATAAGCTGCGGAAGATTCTGCACGACGGTCACATCCATGCCGAGCTGGCGCAGGTTTTCTGCCAGCTCCAATCCGATGAAGCCGCCGCCCGCTAAAATCGCTGATTTCGGCTGATGTTCCCGGATATATTCCTTGATGCGGAAAGTATCCTCCACGGTGCGGAGCGTGAAGAGCTTTTCACTGTCAAGTCCGGGGAACGGCGGCGTTGTCGGTTTCGCACCGGGGGAGAGAATCAGCTTGTCGTAGCTTTCCTCAAATTCCTCGCCGGTTTCGAGATTTTTCACCGCCACGGTCTTTCTGTCGGGATGAATCGCCGTGACCTCGTGCCGGATTTTCATATTGACACGGAATCTGGTGAAAAAGCTCTCCGGGGTCTGCAGAGTCAGGTCCTCCGGGTCTTCGATCACATCTCCGATATAGTATGGCAGTCCGCAGTTGGCGTAGGAGATGTATCCCGAACGCTCGAACACTGTGATCTCTGCCGATTCATCCAGTCTGCGGATTCTTGCAACCGCCGATGCACCGACCGCTACGCCGCCAACGATTACAACTTTCATCCTATCGTTCCACCTTTCCATGGTAATCGGCAATGCCGCCGATGTTGGTTACGTTTGTGTATCCCATCTGTTTCAGCACCGCTGCCGCCTGCCGGCTTCTTCCGCCGGAAAGACAGTGGACGAACAGAGGGGTATCTTTATTATCTATGATAACTGCCGCTTTGTCAATATCCTGCAGAGGAAGATTTTTTCCGCCGGGGATGTGTCCTTCGGCATATTCCTGCGGAGTGCGGACATCCAGCAGAACGGCTCCGGATGTGGTCTTGTATTGCTTGACACCCTGATTGATGTCGGGCTGTTTCAGAAAATCGAATAATCCCATTTTGTACCTCCATCATTTTTTATCTGTCATCGCATTTGCAATTCTGGCTGCTGATATGGATAGAAGACATTGTACAGTCCTCCTTTTCCTTATTGTGACTATATTATAGCAGAGTCTTTTTGCGTGTTCCGTGATAATGTCACAAAGTAAATAAATCGGGAATCTTCATACAGCCGCACATGGCAATTCAAAGAGATACAGAACTGAAACAGGGGAAATACTTTTCTGTCCGGCTGTGTACTGCGTGGATGCGGATAAATATCATTATCAGCAGAGTACCCGAGAAAGACTTGTATGCATGCTTCCCGCGGACGCTTAATTCTTAATCAAATAAAACTACTCTGAACTTCACAAATAGCGGTTATTACGCTGTGTGATTATTCTGCGTGCGGCAAAAATAACTTATACTGATAGCATGAGTAAAGTACGCTATTGGTGAAGGAGAGCGGTTATGAATTTAGAGGATTTCGGTAAAAGAATCAAAGCAGCCCGTAAACGCAAGGGACTTACGCAGGAAGCATTGGCTGAAAAGATTGACATAGCTCCCACATATATCAGTGATATTGAACGCGGAATCAAGGCGCCAAGCCTTAACACCCTTGTCGATTTGATAAAGGAACTGGAGATATCAGCGGATTATGTATTACAGGGTTCGGTGGACTCCGGAAAAGAGCATATTTACAATGAGATAACGCAGAAGCTGGACGGACTTGCACCCAAGCAGCGTCAGTTTATTTCTGATTTCATCGACCGATACATTAAGTCATTGGATTGAATATTGTTTGCTTTGAGTCGGTTTGCGCCGGCTCTTTTTTTGTCGAAAACTTTACAGTGTCCATCAACATACTTCGACACGATTCTGCGTATGCTCCGTGGTAAAATAATCCTGCAGCTAAAACTTCACAAATAGTTTAACACAAAAGGAGACGGAACATGATACAGATCGGCATAAAACGCAAATTTGATAATCTCGGACGTATTGTCATTCCAAAGGAACTGCGTACATTCTATCAGTTCATGAAATACGATGAAGTGGAAGTGGTGGCAGTGGAAAACGGGGTTTTGATCCGTAAGCCGGAGTATGAAGTAAAGAAGATTGATCATAAACAGCAGTGAACAGAAAAAGGAGGGGACACAATGGAAAATCAGAACTTTAAAAGAGATTACATGGACCAGACGGCAGATTCCTGCGAAAGGCTTTTTGTACCCGGAATAATTACTCACAATTCCTCTCCACATGTCAGCCGCACACAGGCTGCAATAAAGGGATGTTCCCCCTGCCCGCGGCATTCGCCGCGGGATTTTTACATGGGTTCGCAAAAGAATATTGCATTTGCACACCTTTTGTGATATAATACATGCGTAAAACTGTCTCTGCCCGCGGGAACAGCTGCGGAAAAGGGGATCCCATTCATTTGGAGGAATTTTTGATGAAAAAAAGACTGTTCAGCCTGTTTCTTGCGTTTGTGATGATCGCAGGCGTACTGACCGGATTTGCGCTGACCGCGGGGGCTGCGGAGGCGGCTTACGTACGCGCGCCCCTTGAGGATCAGCTGATACGGCAGGGCACATCCGGTGTACTCGTTCCGGATGTTTTCTGTGATCCGGAGCTCAGTCTGACCATTGAATATGACGTAACGTACAAGTGCGGCGATACGGTTTTGGACGGCAATGTCGCGTTCAACAACTGGATTGCAGAGCGGCCGGCGGGTACATATGAGATAGGCTACTCCCTGGATATTGATGAAACACAATACACCGTCCACGACAGCCTTACGGGAACCTTCCGGGTAACGGTGATTGAAGTTCTTTTCTTTGTGGGAGAGGAACCGGCATCTGCGGAAAATGCCTTTGTTGTACACGGCGACAAGCTGATTTCCGGCAATTCCCTCGCAGATATGGTGACTCTGGCAAACGGACTGACCGCCCGGTACGGAGACTGTACCGATACGAATCCGGAGAATTTCATTCTGATAGCGGACAATGTGGATCCCGAACAGATCCCTGCAGGTGAGCTTACTGTCCGGCTTCAGTATCAAGGAGAGATGGACGGAAAACTGTTCGGCTGCACTGCATTCGAAAGCACAATAACGGTGGCGGCGGCACCCGAAGCGGCATGGGGGGCGGATTCTGCCAATCTGACCGAATCCGGCACGCTCGCTGAGGCGATCAGCGCGGGAGCCGCATACATCCGGCTGATAAGCAACGTTGCACAAACCGAACCTCTGACAATCCCTCATTCCACCACGCTGGATCTGAACGGTCAGTTTCTTTCTGTCCAGGCTGGAATGGGAGAGGGGAACGCTGTAACTGCCAGCGGTGACCTGCGGATCACAGACAGCAGCATTGCCGGAAATGGTGTTCTGGAGGCCATGGTCCAGGATTCCGACGCCATCGCCGTAAATGTCGTCGGCAGCATCTCTGTCGAGGGCGGTGACCTGATTGCCCTTGGCGAAAAGTATGGCGTATCTGCC
>SVTS01000029.1 GCA_015063645.1 Oscillospiraceae bacterium
CGACGGAGAATCCACCGCGGTGCGTGAGGAAACGGCACAGCGGATTCTGTCCTCCATTCTGTACAACAGCAGTATTGCGCTGCTTGCCGCAGGCAGTCATACCGCCGCACTGGCAAAGCTGAAAAACGAACCGCTCACCGCAATTCACGATGCAGGCGTGCGCATTACCATGCGCACACGAACGCGCGCAGAAGTGCTGGCACTGCTGATGCGCCGCGTCTGCGCAGGCAGACAGCTGAGCCGGGGGTTCCACCGCTTTATCGGAAAGACCGCCTGCGAATACGTCCGCGCCTACGATCCGCTGTACGGCAGTGCGGAGACGCTGCCCGTGCGGCTGGATGAGATGGGCATCCGTGAGTCCGTCTGCGGCATTATGCGGCTGGCAGAGATCATGACGGAAGTGATCCGGGAATACCGCAAAAACTGAAGCCGTAAGGATTTCTCCTTACGGCTTTCGCTTACACACCCATCATCTGCAGTACCAGACAGATATTCATAAACACCATCGCCATGCCGACGCCGATGACGATCATCGCGGCGGCGACCTTCGGCGGCAGTTTCTCCTTCAGTGCCGCGCCGACACCGAGCAGAAGCACGCCCACAGCGAACAGTGCCATACAGATCCAGAAATACGCAGTCATTACACGTTTTCCTCCTGTCTCGTCAGTTTTTTCATCCATGTATACCGATTGGCTTTGATCGCCGCGGCACCGCATTTGAACACCTGATCGCTGTTCAGGCAGAACACCACGATCGCCGGATCCCATTTGAACACGAACGCCGCCAGAAACGACAGCGGAAGCACGATGCCCCAGATACTGATCAGATCGTTGACAAATACGAACCGCGCATCTCCGCCTCCGCGGATGATGCCCGTGATCACCGGCATCTCGTACGCCGTGCCGATACAGGTCACGCAGAGCACCAGAATGAAGTTGTTCGCCATCTGCTTCGTCTCCGGGCTGAGATCATACAGGGAGAGGATCGGATACCGCAGGAAGAACAGCACAATGCTGGTCAGAGCACCGATGATCAGAAAGATCACCTGGAAGGTGCGGACATACTCTTTCAGCTTTGCCATATCCCCGCCGCCGATGGTCTTGCCGATGATGATCGCCGTGGCGGAAGCCGCGCCGACGGAGGCAACTTTCAGGATCTGGAACAGCGTGGTCGCGATGGAATTTGCCGCGATGGCGCTGTCGCTGAGATGTCCCAGCACCACGGTCTGCAGAGCAGTGGAACAGCCGAACATCAGTGCCACGAGAATGAAGAAACGGCAGTGGCGGAAATAGTCGCCCATCAGCATTTTGTCCGTATGTACGATATCCTCCCGGCGGACCATGAGCCGCTTATCGAAGAAGATATAGTAAATCAGAACGATGCACAGCTCCACCGCACGGGCGACAAGCGTACCGACAGCGGCACCGACCACACCCATGGCAGGCGCACCGAAGTGTCCGCCGATGAGCACATAGTTGATGGAGCAGTTGACCACCAGCGTGGAAAGGGACACCCAGAAGGCGATTTTCACTACCTCCACCGAACGGAGCAGAGAGAGAAGCACGGACGTGATGCCGAACAGGATATATGTCCAGCGGACAATCGCCATATACCGTACACCCTCAGCGATGATAGCGTCGGAGGGAGTGAAGATACGCAGGATCTGTTCCGGCATCAGTCCCGTCAGGGCGAAGAGAATCAGACCTCCGCCAAGCCCCACGAGCAGAGCTGCCTTGCCGATCTGCTTGATGGGCGCGGTGCGCTTCTGTCCCCAGTACTGACTGCCCAGCGTCACCAGCGCGTCACCGGTACCCATGGTCAGCTGCTGGAAAATAAACTGCAGCTGATTGACCGCCGCAACGCCGGAGAGGGAGATCTCGCTGTACGCGCCGATCATGATATTATCTGCCAGGTTCACGCTGAGAATGATCACATTCTGCAGAACGATCATGGAAAACAGACGGAAGAACGTCTGATAAAAGGATTTCTCTTTTGTAATAAACATGGATGTATACTCTCGCTTGTTGCAGATTCATGTATCATTATATCACACACTCTCCCGAAAAACAAGCGGCAAATTTCCCGCTGCGGCGGAAATTTCCTCTACCCCCTTGATTTACGGGGCGTTTTCTGTTATACTTATAAGATGTAAAATGTAATAATTCTGCCGTTTTTACGGCGGCAGTCAGGAGCTATCTTATGGACGAAATCAAAAATTCCGGCACCCGTATCGCGCCGCGTACCCTTTCCGGCTTTATGGAGCTGCTTCCCGCGCCTCAGCAGCAGATGGAGCGCATCATGGAAACCCTGCGCACCACGTATGCCCGCTACGGCTTCACACCGCTGGACACCCCCATTATCGAATCCACCGACGTACTGCTTGCCAAAGGCGGCGGCGAGACCGAAAAACAGGTCTACCGTTTCCAGAAGGGCGATGCCGATCTGAGCCTGCGCTTTGATCTCACCGTGCCGCTGGCAAAATATGTGGCACTTCACTACGGCGATCTGGCGTTCCCCTTCCGCCGCTATCAGATCGGCAAGGTATACCGGGGTGAGCGCGCACAGAGAGGCCGCTTCCGCGAATTCTATCAGGCGGATATCGACATCATCGGCGACGGCAAGCTGGACATCGTCAGCGAAGCGGAGATTCCCTCCATCATCTACCGCACCTTCACCGCGCTGGGACTGCGCCGTTTCCAGATCCGCGTCAACAACCGCAAGATTCTGAACGGATTTTACGCCATGCAGGGTCTGAGCGAAAAATCCGGCGACATCATGCGCACTGTGGACAAGCTGGACAAGATCGGTGCCGAAAAGGTCGGTGCACTGCTGAGGGATGAACTGGAACTCAGTGCCGATCAGGCGAAGGAGATTCTCGCGTTCATCGCCATCCGCGGCACGAACGCTGAGGTCATTGCCGCATTGGAAGGCTACAGCGGAAAGAATGAGCTGTTTGATCTGGGTCTTGATGAACTGAAGACCGTTGTTCGTTATCTGGGCGCATTCGGCGTTCCCGAAACGAATTTCGCCGTGGATCTGACCATTGCCCGCGGTCTGGATTACTATACCGGCACCGTATACGAAACAACACTGCTGGATCATCCGGAGATCGGCTCCGTCTGCTCCGGCGGCAGATACGACAATCTGGCGGAATACTACACCGACAAGCAGCTGCCCGGCGTGGGTATCTCCATCGGTCTGACCCGTCTGTTCTACGTACTGGGCGAACAGGGCATGCTCAGCGAATCGATGCTGACCGCTCCGGCGGATATACTGATCATCCCCATGACGGAGGACATGACTGCCGCTGTCTCTCTGGCGACCGATCTGCGTGACGCAGGTGTACGTACACAGCTGTACACCGAACAGAAGAAATTCAAGGCAAAGATGAACTACGCCGACAAGCTGGGCATTCCCTATGTGATTTTCCTCGGCGAGGATGAGATCAACGCCGGCGTCATCGCCTGCAAGGACATGCAGAGCGGCGAGCAGACCACGCTGAACTTTGAGGAAACCCTGAACCGCATCCGCGCAGGACTGGCTGAAAAGAATGCCGGCGCGGTCATCGTGGAGAAATAAGATGGCAGACTGCAGAATCTCCGAGTTTATGGAGATGCAGCGCGCACAGGCAAAGGCGCACGGCTGGGATAAAAACCGCATCCCGTCCATGGGACACCGGAGTCTGCTCTGGTGTGTGGGCGAGATGGGCGAGATGATCGACATCATCAAGAAAAAGGGACATGAGGCCATCATGGACAACGAAAACGTCCGCGCCAATTTCGTGGAAGAGACGGCGGATGTATTCATGTATCTCTTTGACGTGATGGAAGCCTTCGGCATCACGCCGGAGGAATTCTCCGATGCCTACATTGCCAAATTCGAGCGCAACATGAAACGCACCTGGGAAGAAAATAAAATGAAATACGAAAACAAGCCGGGAGGGCAGCTATGAGAACGATCAAAATGGCCGTTGTGGGTCTTGGGCACCGCGGTTCGTGGTGGCTTGGTCAGCTTCTGAACATGGAAGACGTGGAAGTTACCGCCGTATGCGACAAGAACGAAGGCCGCATGGAAGAAGGCAAAAAGAAGTGTGCCGAGAAATACGGTCACGAAGTTTTCGGCTCCGTCAACTGGAAAGACGTTGTCGCCTATGAGGACAGCGAAGCGGTACTGGTAACCACGTACTGGAACGATCACGTCAAGGTTGCGATCGGCGCCATGAAAGCGGGCAAATATGCCGCCATGGAAGTGGGACCGGCGCAGTCGATGCATCAGTGCTGGGAGCTGGTACGCACCTCCGAGGAGACCGGCATGCCCTGCATGATGCTGGAAAACTGCTGCTACGGCAGAGAAGAAATGACCGTTCTGAACATGATCAAGAAGGGTCTGTTCGGCGAGCTGCTCCACTGTCAGGGCGGTTATGAGCACGATCTGCGTGAGGTTGTCAACAACGCGAACATTTATGAGCGGGAACATGAGCGCGCATGGCAGTACTGGCACCGCAATGCGGAACTGTATCCGACCCACGAGCTCGGTCCGATCATGAGTTATCTGGACATCAACCGCGGCAACCGGCTGATGACGCTGAATGCGATGGCGACCAAGTCCCGCGGATTGAACAAATTCCTGCAGGACCGCGGCGAAAATCCGGAGTGGGCGGACAAGAACTACCGTCTGGGCGACATTGTTACAACGACGATCCGCACGGCGAACGGTGAGACGATCGTGCTGACGCACGACACATCCTCTCCCCGTCCGTATTCCCGCGGCGGCAGAGTGCAGGGCACCTGCGGTCTGTGGATGGAGGATCTGAAGTCCGTTCACATCGAAGGACGCAGCGAGCCCCACAAGTGGGAGCCGATGGAGAATTACTGGGAAGAGTTCGAGCATCCGCTGTGGAAGAAGACGAAGGCGGCGGATTTCACCGGCGGACACGGCGGCATGGACTGGCTGGTCATGCGTGCGTTCCTGAGTGCGGTACGCAACAGGACGCAGACGCCCATCGACGTATACGATGCGGCGACGATGATGGCTGTGGCGCTTCTCTCCGAGGAATCCATTGCTCAGGGCAGTGCAACGGTATCGATTCCTGATTTCACCGACGGCATGTGGCTGAAGCGGGATCCGGCTGTGAAGTCGATTTTCTCGCTGGCTGAGGTGGACGACAGTCTGTTTGAGGGTACGGTGGAATTCTGAGGAGAAATTGCCAAGGGGGACAAATCCCCCTTGGATCCCCTCGGGGCTTTGCCCCGAACCCCTATGAGCATAGGGGTTCCGCGCCCTGCAGGGCGCGGCCAAAGGCTCTGCCTTTGGAAACCGCGACCTTTTGAAAAAGGTCGATCAAAACTTTAACAAAATGAGAAATATAATTATTCAGGAGATACAGAATTATGATGCAAATGCGTACGCACACCTGCGGTGAGCTGCGTCTGAGTGATGCGGGCAAGCAGGTAAAAATTGTCGGCTGGATGGAGAATGTCCGCGCCGTCAGCGGCAATCTGGCATTCCTCGTACTGCGTGATTTCTACGGCACCACGCAGGTTGTTGTAGAGAGCGAGGAGATGATGGCGGTTATCCGCGATCTGAACAAGGAATCCACGCTGTCCGTTGAGGGCACGGTTCGTGAGCGTTCCTCCAAGAATCCCAAGCTGCCCACCGGTGAGATCGAGGTGGTTCCGGAAAAGATCGAAGTGCTCGGCCGCTGCCGTCACAACAGTCTTCCCTTTGAAATCAACCGCAGCCGCGAGGCTGATGAGATCCAGAGACTGAAGTACCGTTATCTGGATCTGCGCAATCCCGAGGTAAAGGACAACATCATTCTGCGCTGCAATGTTGTTGCCGCGCTCCGTCGGGCGATGCTCGCCCACAACTTCATGGAGATCACCACGCCGATTCTGACCGCGTCCAGCCCCGAGGGTGCACGCGACTATCTGGTTCCCTCCCGCAAGCATCCGGGCAAGTTCTATGCGCTTCCGCAGGCTCCCCAGCAGTTCAAGCAGCTGCTGATGACCTCCGGCTTCGACCGCTATTTCCAGATCGCTCCCTGCTTCCGTGATGAGGATGCCCGCGGCGACCGTTCCCCCGGCGAGTTCTATCAGCTGGACATGGAGATGGCATTTGCCACGCAGGAAGATGTTTTCACGATTCTGGAAGACGTACTGCCGCCTATCTTTGCCAAGTACGGCAAGTACAACATCGCCTCCTCCGCCCCCTTTGCACGGATCCCCTATCTGGAGTCCATGGAAAAGTACGGCTCCGACAAACCCGACCTCCGCATTGATCTGACTGTACAGGATGCCACCGCACTGCTGAGCGGCTGCGGCTTCGGTCCTTTTGAGAACAGCACTGTCAAGGCGATCGTTGTGACCGGTTTTGAGGGCACCCGCAAGCAGATCGACGCGCTCTGCGCTGAGGTGGAAGTGCAGTCCGGCAACAAGGCATACTGGTTCCGCTATGATGAGTCCGGCGAGATCGTCGGCGGCATTGCCAAGTTTATTCAGCCTCTGAAGGACGAGGTTATCGCGGCGCTGGGTCTGGAGAAGGGCTGCTTCGTCGGTCTGACCGCTTCCGAGAAGAAGCTGACCGCACAGAAGACCGCAGGTGTACTCCGCAGCAAGCTGGGCGCATTCTGCCCCGCGCATATGGATAAAGAGCGCTATGAATTCTGCTGGATCGTGGACTTCCCGATGTACGAGATCGGCGAGGAATCCGGCGAGCTGGAATTCTGCCACAACCCCTTCTCGATGCCAGGCGGCGGCATGGAAACGCTGGAGAAGGCAATCGCCGGCGAGATCGATCCGCTGACCATCACGGCACAGCAGTACGACCTGGTCTGCAACGGTATTGAGCTGTCCTCCGGCGCAGTAAGAAACCACGATCCGGAGATCATGATCAAGGCATTCCAGCTTGTCCGCCTGGGCGAGGAGGATGTCAAGGCGAAGTTCCCGGCTATGTACAACGCATTCACCTACGGTGCTCCGCCGCATGCAGGTATCGCTCCCGGTGTGGACCGCATGGTCATGCTGCTGGCAGGCGAGGATTCCATCCGCGAGATCATTCCCTTCCCGATGAACAAGAACGCGCAGGATATCATGATGGGTGCTCCTTCCGTGGTTACGCAGAAGCAGCTGGATGAGCTGTCCATCGCTGTTACCGCCACCGAGGAAGAGTAATCTGTGCTGTTTGAAAGATATCTGATGCCGGATCTGATGACGGAACATTATTACAATGTGACCCCCGATCTGCTGCAGCAGGCGGGCATCCGCGCACTGATCTGCGACATCGACAACACACTGGCGACCTATGAGCAGCCCGATCCCCCGGCGGATCTGATCCGCTGGTGCCGCGAAATGCGGGAAGCGGGCATACAGATCGCCTTTGTATCCAATAATAACGAGGAGCGGGTAAGCCGATTCAACAGGCAATTCGGCTTCCCCGCCTATCCGGACAGCGGCAAACCGTCCCCCAAGCAGCTGCGGCAGGCTATGGACGTGATGGGCACGGATGTGACCAGCACCGCCATGCTGGGAGATCAGCTGCTCACCGATGCGCTGGCAGGCAAGCTGTGCGGGCTGCTTGTTATCATCGTTCCGCCCATTGCGGATAAAAAGAATCTGTTTTTCCGCTTCAAGCGTTGGCTGGAAAAACCGTATATCCGGGAATACAAGCGCCGTCACCTGCTTCTGTGACAGGCAGATCGGAGGAAAAATGAACATTCGTCTTACCAAACTGCGCGGGGTAATGGCAGAATCCTCGCTGGATGCCGTATGGATCACCACGGCGGAGAATCATCTGTATTTCTGCGGCTTTGACAATCCCGACGGACAGCTGCTGATCACGAAGGAGAACGCCTACGTTTTCGCAGATTTCCGCTATATCGAGGCGGCAAAGCGGGAAGCGTTCCCTGAATGCACGGTGATCATGCCGAAGGGCAGCCGCAAAGACTATCTGCTGCCTCTGCTTGAGGAAAACGGCGTACACACCGTCGGCTATGAGGATCTGTACCTCAGCTGCCACAGCTATGACCGCCTGAAGGCGGATCTGGCAGGCTATGAGACCGCGCCTCTGGGCAGCAGCCTCGACATGCTCCGCTGTGTGAAGAGCGAGGAGGAGATCCAGTGCATCATCCGCGCCCAGCGGATCGCCGAAGATGCGCTTGCAGCCCTTCTGAAGAACATTACCTATGACATGACCGAGATCGAAGTAGCGGCTGAGCTGGAATATCACATGAAGAAAAACGGTTCTCAGAAGCCCAGCTTCGACACCATCGCCGTATCCGGCTCCGCATCCTCCAGTCCTCACGGCGTACCGCGCAATGTGAAGCTGGAAAAGGGCTTCCTCACGATGGATTTTGGTGCCGTGGTGGACGGCTATCACTCCGACATGACCCGCACGATCGTTATCGGCAAAGCGGATGCGGATATGAAAAAGCTGTATGATACGGTACTCACAGCCCAGTGTGCCGCGCTGGATGCCATCCGTGCCGGTGCGAAAAATGCCGACATGGACAAAATCGCCCGGGACATCATCTACGGCGCAGGCTATGAAGGATGCTTCGGTCACAGCCTCGGTCACGGCGTCGGTCTGAAAATCCATGAGGCGCCCTCTGTTTCCGGCGGTGCCGGCGACCGCGTTCTCTCTCCCATGGAGGTCATCACCGTGGAGCCGGGCATCTATATCGAAGGAAAATACGGCTGCCGCATCGAGGATATGATGGTCGTCACGGAGAGCGGCGGGCGGAATCTGACAAATGCCCCCAAGGAAATGATCGAGATTTAAGCAAATTTGGCTGAAATTTCACATAAAAATAAAAAAATTATCCGTTTCCACTTGAAAAATTCCCGGAAATAGGATAGAATATAGTGTAACAATCTGTAATTATTTTTAACACCGAAAGGAGATGTTCCTCCGCGCTGATCGGACGGAACAACAGAAACTATGGTAATCGCAGGCGATTTCAAAAACGGTATTACTTTTGACATGGACGGTCAGGTTATGTCCGTCATCGAATTCCAGCACGTTAAGCCGGGTAAGGGCGCTGCATTCGTACGCACCAAGCTCCGCAATGTTATCACCGGTGCCGTAATCGAGAAGACCTTCAACCCCACCGATAAGTTCCAGGATGCCCGCATCGACCGCAAGGAAATGCAGTATCTGTACAACGATGAAGAGCTGTACTACTTCATGGATATGGAATCCTATGAGCAGATCCCCCTCGGCAAGGATCTTCTGACTGACGCATTCAAGTTCGTTAAGGAAGAAATGATGTGCCGTGTAAGCTCCTACAAGGACAACGTATTTGCAGTTGAGCCTCCGATGTTCGTTGAGCTGGAGATCGCTGACTGTGAGCCCGGCGTACGCGGCGATACCGCTACCGGCGCTTCCAAGATCGCTACCCTTGAGACCGGTGCCACCATCCGTGTTCCCCTGTTCATCAACGCAGGCGAAAAGATCCGCATCGACACCCGTACCGGCGAGTATATCGAAAGAGCATAAAAGAACTCCGTCAAAAATCTGCGATTTTTGACGGTGAGGACCCCTCCGCCCGCGCCGGCGCGCACGCCCTGCGGGCATACACTTGCGGGTCCGCAAGGTGTTTTTTCCGCGGCGCATGTCCGCGAAAAAAGCAGATTCTATTTGAAACCGCAGTGCTTTTACAAGCAATTAAGGAGGCATAGGTATGAACATCACCGAAAAGAGTGCGTATATCAAAGGTCTGGCTGAAGGTCTCGGTCTGGATACCGCAAAGCCTGAGGGCAAGGTTATCTCCGCGCTTCTTGATCTCGTATCCGAGCTGAGCGCCAAGGTGGCTGAACTGGAAAAAGAGACGCAGACCCTGAATGACTACATCGAAGAGATCGACGAGGATCTGGGCTTCGTGGAAGACATCGTTTACGATGATGAAGACGACGATGACGATGACTATGATGACGACGATGACTATGATGATGACGGTTTCGAATGCGACCTCGACTGCGAGCACTGCTGCCATCCCGAGGACTGCGAGGATGAAGAGGACGACGAGGACGGCTTCCGCTGTCTCATGTGCCCCTCCTGCAATGAGAAAATTTATTTCGACGAATCCATTGATCCATCGGATCTGATTTGTCCTGCCTGCGGAAAAGCTGTCTGCGAAGAAGATGAACCCGAAGGCGCAGATGACGTTAAGTAAATGAAGCAGAGCAGGTGCGGCATTGTATGTGGCACCTGCTTCTCTTTTATGCTGATTTAATTATACAACGGAGGATTGAACCATGGAAAAAGCAAAACTGCTGAAGATGGATGTTCTCGCCCCTCTGCCGGACGTATTCATGAAGGCAGACGGCACACGCGTTGCTTCCCCTGAAGAATGGGAAGAGCACCGCAAGGAGCTGTACCGCACCGCGGTGGAACTGCAGTACGGCGGCATGCCGCCGGAGCCGGAATTTCTGGAAGCAGAGCTGCTGTACCGCCACGTAAGTGCCCAGCGTGCATCCTCATACCGCATCCACACCGGACGACGTGATAAAGAAATCACCTTTACCATGCAGGTCGTATGGCCGGACAGCAATCCCGGCAAACACCCGATTATCGTGGACGGCGACGGCTGCTTCCCCTATGTATATTTTGATGAAAATCTGGATGTGATCGGCAAGGCAGGCGCGGCTCTGATCCGTTTCAACCGTACCGAGCTGGCACATGACCTCAAGGAAGACGTACATACCGACGGTCTCTACGGCGTGTATCCGGGCATGACCTTCAGCGCACTGGCTGCATGGGCATGGGGCTACCACCGCTGCGTGGATGCCGCTATAAAACTGGGCATCGCCGATGAATCCCTGATCGCGTTCACCGGTCATTCCCGCGGCGGCAAGACCGCACTTCTGGCAGGCGCAACCGACACCCGTGCCACCATCGTCAATCCCAACGGAAGCGGTGCCGGCGGCGCAGGCTGTTACCGCGTTCATTCCCTGACCCACAGAGAGGATAATACAGAACAGCGCAGTGAGGAACTGACGGATCTGCTCCGCAACTTCCCCTTCTGGTTCGGTCCCGACATGAAGAAATACGCGGAGGACGAATCCACTCTGCCCTTCGACGAGCATTTCCTGAAGGCACTGGTTGCTCCCCGCGTACTTCTGGATACGGAAGCGCTCAGCGACGGCTGGGCAAATCCCGTAGGTGCTTACATGACTCATCTGGCTGTGGGCGAAGTCTATGACTTCCTCGGCGTACCGGAGAGAAACCTGATCCACTACCGTGACGGCTTCCATTTCCACAAGCCGGAGGATCTGGAGGTTCTCACCGCTGTGATCTGTCACATGCGCGACGGCGCTCCTCTGCCGGAGGATGTAAACAAAACTCCCTTCGACGGCACCGCTCCCAGTCACGAATGGAAGAAGCCGTAAGATACACTGACTCATAATGCAAAACCGCAGGTTGACAGCCTGCGGTTTTGACGATATAATGGGAAAGGTGAAGACTATGGCAAACGAATTACCAAAGAGAAAACCTTTACGACTTCCGTATTTTGACTATAACACGCCGGGCGCATATTTTATAACAATATGCACGCATAACAGAAAAAATATGTTCTCCCGTATCGTAGGGGCGATTCATGAATCGCCCGTTATTGAATTGACAGAACAAGGAAAAATTGTCGACAAAATAATTAATCATCTTCCTTCACACCTTGGCGTACAAATCGAACGGTATGTTATCATGCCTAATCATATACATCTTATTATCATGATTTCATGTACCGAAGTTTTTCGGGCGATTCATGAATCGCCCCTACGAAGTCGGTCTGTAATTTCCAAAACAGTTGGATATATAAAAATGAACGCATCGAAAGAAATTCATCTGCAATATGAACATACGAACATATGGCAGCGCGGTTTTCATGATCATGTTATTCGAGATCAAAATGATTATGAGATGATTGTAAAGTATATACACGAAAACCCATTGAGATGGCAGTATGATTGCTTCTACACAGAGGGTGAGTGAAAAGTGCGCTTTTTTTACACGGTGGAGTTTTGACGCAAATACAAAACTCGTAATATATGGAACTAAAAAATTTCATGGAGAATGGATATGCTGAATGAAAAAGCATTGCTTGCATTTGTCGAGCCTTATTATGCAGAAAAAGATATCATGCACAATATGTGGCATATTGAATTGGTAAGAAAGATGGTTGATAGGATTCTATCCCTCAGCAATTATAAAGTTGATAAAGAGTGTTTGATATTAGCGACTTATTTTCACGGATTCATATACAGCGATGAAGAGAGAATCAAACAATGGTTGGCTGCACAGAACTATGATAATGATATAATTTCTAAAACAATCAAAATAGCATGGGAATCACAAAGAAATGAAATCCCCGAGACCATTGAAGGAAAGATTTTGCACGATGCCCATGTTTTAGAAGGCGGAAAGACATATTTAATTGTTAAAACATTGATTACGGGTTCAGTACGAGGACAATCTCTGCTTGACACTCTGCATTACATGGAAAGTAAAGTATTGAATAAAAACTATTGCTGTTTACCTGAAACAATACCGATGTGCGAAGAAATGAATAAATTCACAAATAGTTTCTACGAGGAAATAATGACAGGAATTCTCTAATTTACTGCTCGACAAAAGGGGATGTCGCATTTTGCAAATACGACATCCCCTTTATCATCCTCATTGAGTATTTTCTTCCAGTTCTGTGTGTCTGTTTTTATCAGATCACCACAAAATTCTCCCCCGCACCAAGCACGTGCCGTTCGTCGCCGATCACAAGCTCCGCGCACATGCCGTCGGGGATATCCGCATGCACGTGAATCTTTCCGCCGCGCCTCTCCCAGCTTACGCCGATCTTTCCGCGGACGGTGGTGATCGATCCGGAAGCGCGTCCCAGTTGGGGAACGAATGCGGGACGGATCTCCGCGTGCCGCCAGCCGATGCTGTCCGCCGCCTGACGGATGCCGAGGATATACTGATGCAGATAGCGCACCGGTGCTCCGAACATGGGATGATTGTCACTGCGGGCATAGTCGCCCCAGTATTCCAGAAGCGTCGTGCAGCCCAGATCCTCCATATGTCCGTAGGAGCCGTTCACTGTGTGACCGCACAGCAGAGCTGCGGCGATATCTCCGTCGCCGTGCTCGAAGAGCAGGCGCGTCACGATATCCGTGCCGAAGATGCCTGTGTCGTAACAGCCGTTCTCACGGTAATGCTCCATCATATTCCGATACGTCCGCTCATCACCCAGTCCGATATCCACGGCAAAGGCGTTGGCGCCCTGATCGTTGCTGCAGAAATCCCCTGTTGAGGGATCAAAATACGTCTCCGTCAGCCGCGCGGACAGCCGCTCGATTTTCTCCGCCAGCATGGGCAGATCGGACTGCCGTCCGGCAATGGCGGCGATTTCCGTCACGCGGCGCAGGGATTTTATGTAGAAATACGTATTCACATAGGGCTCCGGCAGACGGATCTTCTCCGGCGTGCACCAGTCGCCCAGGCACCACTCACCGGGACGGTCACTGATCACCAGACCGTTTTCGCTGTGCGCATCCAGATAATCAAAATAGCGCAGCATCTGCGGATACAGCCGCACGGCAGGCTCGCTGTCGCCGTAATGCTTCATGAACTGATACGGCACTTCCACGATGGCGCATCCCCAGCCGCCGGGACCGCCTCCGCAGTGCACATAGGGGGCGGTATACTGCACATGACCGCTGAGTCGGTCCTGACAGTCGGAGATATCCCCGATCCACTTCCGGAAGAATGCCTGTGTATCCAGCATGGTCATCGCCGCCTCGCAGGTAAGCTGACCGTCGCCGGTATAGCCGCACCGCTCGATGTGCGGACAGTCGGAGGGAATACCCATATGCATATTCCCCAGCTGTGTGCGCAGATAGGCATTATACAGCCAGTTCAGCGTGCTGTTGTCACAGTCAAAGGAGGAGGTGACTGCCGCATCCGTGTGGATCACCTGTACATGGGACAGCTCTGCTGCACCGGTGATCTCGATATAGCGGAAACCGAACCAGGTGAAATACAGCCGCAGCAGCCGCGGTGTTCCGTCGCTGATGACGTGCAGCTCCTGCCGGTGCATGTGCTTCTCATGGAGATTGCCGTTTTCATCCAGCCGCTCGGCAACGCGGACGATGATCTCCTCACCCTCAGCAGCACGGCAGATCAGCACGGGCGTACCGGTGATATTCTCGCCGCAGTCCCACATGGAGACGCTGTCCTTCTCCCACACCGGTGCGGGATTGATCCGCCGGATCACCCGATCAGGCGGGCAGTCGCTGATGAGATACTCCGTTTCCAGCGGCGGCAGGATTTCGGCGCGTGTCCAATCGCTGTCATCATAGCCGGCACACATCCAGCTGTCATCATAGCCGCGGAAATCCTGCGTTTCGCCGGTACGCAGATGTCCCTCGGTCACAAATCCCTCTCTGACACGGGTATCGGGACCGGATACGATCCGCTTCACAGAACCGTCGGCACAGGTAAGCGTCAGCGCAAAGCACATCCGCTCCTTGCCGAAGGGATGCAGTCTGTTTTCCGCAAACCATCCTCTGCCGGTCATGACGGCGAGAACATTTTCTCCCTCATGCAGCAGATGGGTCACGTCATATACCGGCACATAGAGCCGGTGCGCTGTGATCTCGCCAAAAGGCGTTCCCCGCACGAGAAAATCCCGGGGGGCATAATCGGAATTCAGCGGCAGAAAGCGGTCACCGCTGACCGCCCGTCCGTTGATATATGCCTCAAATACGCCGAGTCCCACAACGGCAAGAGTTGCCGAAAGGGGACGATCTGCCGCAAAAGCGGCACGGAACAGCATCGAATCCGCATCTTTTTCCGGCAGAGAAACCCATTCTGCCGCGCCGAACATTGCTCTGAAATCCATATGGAGCCTCCTGACAGATCATTCTGCTTATATTATACGGCACATCAACTTTCCTGTCAAGAGATGACAGAAATTTGCCGTTCCCCGTTTGTTTGCATATTATTTCCGGCGGGATTGCATTTTGTCTTTTTTATATTCTTGTCTTGACATTACTTGTGTTTTTGTGTATAATATGCTTGATGTTGTATAAATTGTACTTCCTGTTTGTACAACTTACTTAATTATTATAAGGAGAAAACTTATGACACGCAGAATTCTCTCATCTCTGCTTGCGGCACTGTTCGTTCTTTCCGCAGCCGCATGTTCCTCCGGCGATGATGTTCCCGCCAATACAGGCGACGAGACCACTCCCGCAGTCACCACTGAAGAAACCACCACAGAACCTCCGGAAACCAAATATGAGTTGGCTGTCAAAAATGCTGACTACAAAGGCGCAGCTTACAACGTGCTCTCCATGGAACGTCAGGCTGCCGGCAAAATGTATCAGTACATTGATATCGACTGGGCTGAGGAGCTGGAAGGCGACGTCTACAACGACGCTGTACATACCCGCAACCAGATGATTGAAGAAGATTACAAGGTAGTCATCAAGGTTGAGCAGGTTGCCAAGCCCAAGGATACCCTGACCAACCTCGTCTCCGCAGGTGATACCACCTACAGCCTTGCTTCTTTCAAGATGAATGAGATCCTTGCAGTCGGGCAGGCAGGCGGCGTACAGGATGTCACCAAGCTGGACGCTCTTCAACTGGATGCCCCCTGGTGGGATGAAGCGCTCTTCCGTGATCTGACCATCGGATCCAAGAAATTCATGCTCACCGGTGACGGTTCCGTACTGGATGAGGAAATGCTCTATGTTGTCTTCTGCAACAAGAAACTGATCAAGGACAACAACATGCAGGATCCCTATGAGATCGTCCGTCAGGGCAAGTGGACGCTGGACAAACTCCACAGCCTCGCCAAGGGCGTCAACAAGGATATGGACGGCAACGGCGTCTTTGACGAAAAGGATATGTACGGCTTCGGCAGTGATTTCGGCACCTCTCCTCTGCTTTTCTACGCCGCAGGCGGCAGTATCGCCGTGGCTGACAAGGACGGTGCTCCCCAGCTGACGCTGATGTCCGAGAAGAACGCTGCCATTATCGAGCGCGTTGCTACTTTCCACAATGACAAATCTTCCGTTGCCAATGCATCCCAGATCAACGGTTCCTGGACTGCGCTGAGCAACATGCTGATGGAAGACCGTCTGCTGTTCCGTCAGGGCAATGTATACAACATCCCCGGCTACCGTGAAATGATCTCCGACTTCGGCGTTCTGCCGCTGCCGAAATACACCGAGGATCAGGAGAACTACCGTCACGTTGTTGCTTCCCAGTATGCAACCGCATTCTCCCTGCCCGCAACTCTTTCCGGCGAAGCTCTGGAGCGCGCATGCGTCATTCTTACCGCGATCAATGCAAACTCCGAGGACGCTGTTGTCGCGTACTACGAAGTTAACCTGAAATCCAAAAACGCCCGCGATGCGGCAAGCGCAGACATGCTGGAGATCATCTTCAACTCCAAGTGCTACGATCTGGGCAAGACCTTCGACTGGGCAAAGATGGAAACCAACGCCGTAACCAACGCTATTAAAGCACCCGGCACCTTCGTATCCAAGTACGATGCCAATAAGGAAAAAGCTGAAACCGAAATGGCAAAGACCTACGATTTCTTCAAATAATCTGCATCCACCGAAAGCGGGGAGGAAGTTTTCCTTCCCGCTCTTCTTTTTCCCTTGACATTGCCGCCGCTTCGTGTTATACTGAAAAAAATTCCTTTTGGAGGCTCGTATGCATCCGCTTCAGAATTGTTCATTTATCTTTGAAAATCCGCGTACCGCCCTGCATCTTACGTTGGAAAACGGCACGCTGTATTGTATCGCTGTGGAAAACAAGTCCAGCGGCTACCGCTGGGAAAATCCCGCCAGAAAAACACCGCTGCTCTCCCTGCCGGGATTTTCTTTCGCTGGCTCGACGGCGGAAACCGAAATCATCACCGATGACCGGGACGGACTCTCCGCACCTGCCCGTGTGCAGCGTATTCTTTTCACAAAAGAGAATCAGCAGATAAAACTGGAAATGCGCACGTACGAGAATAATCCGTTTATCCATATCTCCGCCGCCCTGCGGGGCAGATTCGGCAAAGCGGCGGAAGCGGAAAGCGCCTCCCTCGCCACCGGTATCGAAACCGCAAAAAAATCCCCCGCCAAAGCGGAGCCGGATATCATTTTCCGCTGTCCTGTTGCCGGACAGCACTTCAAAGTGCGCACCGTCACGCTGCGAGATATCACCGATCAAAACAACATTCTGGTGGAAGAGGCGAACAGCACCGTCTATCAGCGCCACGCGTTCATGACAAAGGGACAGCTGTTCTTCGTGGATGCGTATCTGGCGGACGAAATGATGATGCTGGCAAAGGAAGCGCCCTGTGCCGCCGGGCGCGTTCATGACAGCGAATACGATCTGCGCATTGATCCGGACAACGCTCTCTCTGTAAGCGGCATCGGTGCCGATCTGAGCCGCGAGGCGGACTACACCTATGACGTGCCTCTGTATGCGGTCTCCTTTGCCGTGGGCAAACGGGCAGAACTTGAGCGCGCATGGCGGGATTACTACCGCCTTGACATGCAGAGCACGCTGAAGCGCGGACTGATCGCCATGTCCAATACATGGGGCGACCGGAATCAGGATGCCGCCGTCTGCGAATCCTTTATGCTGGGCGAGATTGAGCAGGCGAAAAAGCTGGGCGTCACCGCCGTACAGATTGATGACGGCTGGCAGAAGGGACTGACCGCCAACTCCAAGCTGGGCAAGGGCACACTCTGGGGAAGCGGCTACTACGCCTCCGATCCCGATTACTGGACGCCGCATCCGGAAAAATTCCCCCGTGGGCTGGCGCCTCTGCAGAAAGCCGCGGATGAGGCGGGACTGGTACTCGGTCTGTGGTTCTCCCCCGATCTGGCGAATCAGTATGAAAGCTGGGAGCGGGATGCGGAAACGCTGCTCGGACTGCACCGGCAGTACGGTGTCCGATTCTTCAAGCTGGACGGCATCAATCTGACGGATAAGCTGACCGAAACACGTCTGCAGATGATGATCCGCCGGGTGCATCTGGAAAGCGGCGGACAGATCACGTTCAATTTCGACATTACCGCCCTGCGCCGTTGGGGTTATCTTTTCCGCCGGGAATACGGCAATCTGTTTGTGGAGAACCGCTATTCTGACTGGGGCAACTATTATCCCCACTCCACGCTCCGCACGGTGTGGATGCTCTCCCGCTACATTCCCACGGCAAAACTGCAGATGGAATTTCTGAACATCCGCCGCAACGCGGCGAAATATGAGGGAGATCCGCTGGCGCCCCAGCTGTACGGCATTGATTGGGCGTATGCCGCTGTCATGTTTGCCTGCCCGCTGTACTGGATGGAGATGACCAATCTGAGCGAGGAGGTCAGCGCCGCTCTGGCGGACATTGCCGCCGTATGGAAGACGATTGCTCCGGAGCTGGTGACGGCAGATGTGACCCCCGTTGGTCAGGAGCCGGACGGCATCAATTTCACCGGACTCCGTGCCAACTGCTGCGATCACGGCTATTTGCTTCTTTTCAGAGAGAATGCGCCGGAAGTGACGCACAAATTTATGCTTCCGTCCCTGAGCGGCAAGCGGCTGATCAAGCTGGCAGGCGATGCAAACGGCTGGATGAAAGGCTCCACGCTGATCTTCAGCGCGGCGGAAGAACGCTCCTTTGCGCTGTTCCGTTACGAATAATCCGAAGGAGAGCCGTATGGACAGACTGGATTTTAATGTTTTTCTTGCAAAGCTGACCGAAGGAAAATCCATTAACGAAACGGAATTTTGTTTCGCAGATGATCCGGAGGAAACGAGCCGCTGGCTGGGATGCATTGTCGGGAAAGACATGCCCTACTGGGTCGGCGGCTGCGATATTCCTGCGGGCGCCGTATTCCGGACTGCGCAGGAGCTGGCGGATGCCCCCGTATTCGGCGGGCGTTCCCTCAGAGAACGCTGGGACACGGTACGCATACGGAGCATCATGGGGATATCCCCTGATGAATGGGCGAAGATGTTTCTGCACCCCTGAAAACTGCATATTTTACAAGCCGGGCGGGAGAATATCTCCCGCCTATTGCATTTACTTCAAAAATATGGTATACTGATATATATGTATGTTTTTCAGGGGATATCCGCCTGCGGCACCTCCGATTCCCGGTTGTACCGGCGCGGAATATATGATACAATAGATGATGCATATTGTATACATACGAGGTACCCGATGAAACATACGCCTGTCTTTTTCCGTCGTTTTTCCCGCATCATGCATCTGTTCTGGATCGCCGCCTGCGGCAATGCGCTGTACATTCTGCGCTATATTCTCACAATCATCTCCATGCCCGGTGAGGCAATGGCGGCAGGCATGCGTTTTTCCGCTGTACACGGAATGACGGAACATGTACTGATGAGCATGACGCTTCTGCTTCTGGGCGGCATCTGCGCCCAGATTCTGCACCGTTCCCGATAAAAATCAAGTGAGGTACGTCTATGCGTCCAAGCGAGCATCCCGTAAAGCGGACATTTGCCGCCGCAATGGAACGCGCTCCCATAGGAGACGCGGTGCGGACGGCGACCGCCGTATTCGTCGGCTATTCCGGCGGTGCGGATTCGGCTGTGCTTCTGACGCTGATGCAGGCGTACTGCGAAAAACACGCTCTTCCCTGTACGGCGATCCACGTACACCACGGAATCCGCGGTGCGGAAGCGGATCGGGATGCGGATGCCTGTCGACAGTTCTGCCGGGAACGAGGCATTCCGCTGATCTGCCGTCATGCCGATGCGCCTGCCTACGCGGCGGAGCATCATATGGGCATGGAGGAAGCGGCACGCTGCATCCGCTACGGCATTTTTGAGGAGGCTCTTGCAGCACATCCCGGTGCGGTGCTTGCCACCGCCCATTCGGCGGATGATCAGCTGGAAACCGTACTCCACCATCTGCTGCGCGGCAGCGGCATCGACGGACTCTGCGGCATTCCGCCTGTACGCGGCGCAGTGATACGTCCTCTGCTCACGGTATCCGCCGCAGACATCCGCGATTTCTGCCGTGCGGAACAAATCCCCTTTGTGGAAGATTCCACCAATACGGATGACGCGTACACACGCAATTACATCCGCAGTGAGATCGTGCCGCGCCTGCGGCGCATCAACCCTTCTCCCGAAGCGGCGGCGGTCCGCATGAGCGAACTTCTCCGCGAGGACGCCGCGTATCTGGATTCTGCGGCAGAAGATGCACTGGGGGATTACGCCGACGCGTCCATCGCTCCTGTTTCCTTTCTGCAGAATCTTCCCGACGCACTCCTCTCCCGCGCAGTGATCCGACTGTACAAAAACGAAGCGGGTGCGGCGGAGAATCTGAGTTCCGTGCAAATCCGCGCTGTGCTGGCGCTGGTACGCCGCGGCGGCAGTGGTCAGGTCAGTCTGCCCGGCGGCAGAGCAGCCCGTCTGCAATACGGCATGCTGGATTTCAGAGAAGAGATCTCCTGCCCGATTCCGCCGGAGGACTTTGAAGTCCCCCTGCACATGGGAGATAATCTCTTTGCGGAATTCGGCTTCGGTATCCGGATCGGGGAATACGACCGTGATCCGCCCCGGGAGGAACCGCCGGAAAATATAAATATTTACAAATTATTTATATGGAATTCTTTCCCGTCTGCTATAATACAAAATGAGTTATTTCTGCGATTCCGCCGTCCCGGCGATACGGTGCGGATGGGCAGCATGACCAGACAGGTACGTAAACTGTTCAATCAGCAAAGTGTCCCCCCTGAAGAGCGGAGCCGCCGTCCTGTCATCTGCGACAGCAAGGGGATTCTGTGGATTCCCGGAATCTGTGCCCGCGACAGTGAAGTGAATGGCGAAAAAACCGTTGTTTTTTCATATTTTACACTGTAAGCCGCGTATAGGGTACGCCGCTTACGGCAAAACATATATGGTATGACAAAAGGAGCTTGAACACAGTATGAGGCATTCTGTACTGGATAACGATGTAGAACGCGTGCTCGTCTCCGCCGAGGAGATCGACCGCATCACCACCGAAATTGCCGAAAAGATCGACAACGACTACAAGGACATTGAAGGCAAGCTGGTCCTGCTCTGCATCCTCAAGGGAAGCGTTGTTTTCATGGGCGATCTCATGAAAAAGATCAGCCTGCCGGTTGAAATCGATTTCATGAAAGTCTCCTCCTACGGGAGCGAAACCCAAACCAGCGGGCGTATCAAGATCCATCTGGATTTGAACCGCAGTGATATCAGTGACTGCAACATTCTGGTCGTTGAGGATATCATCGACAGCGGAAAAACACTGTCCTATTTGACTGATTATCTGAAGCTGGGCGGCGCAAAAAGCGTGCGCACCTGCACCCTGCTCGACAAGCCTGAGCGACGCGAGGTGGATTTCCAGGCGGACTATGTGGGCAGACAGATCCCCGACGAATTCGTAGTCGGCTACGGTCTGGATTACGCTGAAAAATACCGTGCGCTGCCTTATGTGGGCATTCTGAAGCGCTGCATCTACGAAAAGTAATTTCCCGGCGCACATCGCCGTTTATTAACTATAGCGGAGGAATTCATGAAGAGCAATCTGAAAATTGCCATTTTCTACATCCTGCTGATCGGCGTGATCATCATTACGTCGACGGCACTGCTGCAGAACATTCCCGCAGAGAATGTGACCTACAGCGATGTGATCGACCTGTTTGAGAATGAGAAAGTCAAGCAGTTCGTTGTAGAAGATGACGACACCATTACCATGCTGATCCGCGTTGTCCAGTCGGACGGCACGGAAAGCGAAACGTACGTCTCCTATCAGCTGAGAGATATCAATCTTCTGCTGATGGATCTGGGCGATCTGATCCGTGAACAGCACGAGGCAGGCATTATTGAGGAATATGATATTCCCGCGCCTGTTTCCTTCCCCTGGTGGGTAAGCCTGCTGCCCTATGTGATCGTCATTGTTCTGTTCATCGCCATGTGGATCTATGTGATGAACCAGACTGTCGGCGGCAAGGGTTCCAAGATGAACTCCTTCGGTCGATCCAAGGCACGGCTCATCTCTGCCGACAAGAACAAAGTTCTGTTCCGCGATGTGGCAGGTGCCGATGAAGAAAAGGCAGAGCTTGAGGAAATCGTGGAATTCCTGCGTGACCCCGAATACTTCACGAAGCTGGGGGCGCGGATCCCCCACGGTGTGCTTCTCGTAGGCCCTCCCGGTACCGGTAAGACCCTGCTTGCCAAGGCAGTTGCCGGCGAGGCAGGCGTTCCCTTCTACTCCATCTCCGGTTCCGATTTCGTGGAGATGTATGTAGGTGTGGGTGCTTCCCGCGTACGCGATCTGTTTGAGAATGCGAAAAAATCTCCCGCGGCGATCATCTTTATCGATGAAATCGACGCAGTGGGTCGTCACCGCGGTGCCGGTCTCGGCGGCGGTCATGATGAACGTGAACAGACGCTGAACCAGCTGCTTGTTGAGATGGACGGCTTCGGCACCACCAGCGGTGTTATCGTGCTGGCGGCAACCAACCGTCCCGACATTCTGGATCCCGCTCTGCTTCGTCCCGGTCGTTTCGACCGTCAGATCACCGTCAGCTACCCTGACATCAAGGGACGCGAGGCGATCCTGCAGGTACACGCCAAGAACAAACCCTTTGAGGCGGATGTGGACATGAGCGTTATCGCCAAGACCACCGTCGGCTTCACCGGCGCGGATCTGGCAAACCTGCTCAACGAGGCGGCTCTGCTCGCTGCCCGCAAGGGCAAGCACCTGATCGGCATGAACGATCTGGAAGAGGCGATGATCAAGGTAATCGTCGGTCCGCAGAAGAAGTCCAAGGTCGTCTCCGACAAGGAAAAGAAGCTGACCGCGTACCACGAAGCCGGTCACGCCATCACCACCAAGCTGATTCAGGAAAACGATCCTGTGCATCAGATCTCCATCATCCCCGCCGGACGTGCAGGCGGCTATACACTGTCCCTGCCCAAGGAGGACCGCTCCTACATGTCGAAGAATGACATGAAGAACGAGATCGTTACGCTCCTCGCCGGACGCGTTGCGGAAGCACTGATCATGGACGACATCTCCACCGGTGCCTCCAATGATATCCAGCGTGCCACCGCTCTTGCCCGGAATATGGTCACCAAGTACGGCATGTCCGATCTGCTGGGTCCGATCCAGTACGGCAGCGAATCCTCCAGCGATGAGGTATTCCTGGGACGTGACTTCAACAATACCCGCAACTATTCCGAGGAGACCGCCTCCGAAATCGACGCGGAGATCAAGCGGATCATCCGCGAGGGTTATGATGAGGCAGAACGTCTGCTGAAGGAAAATATGGAGAAACTCCATTTCATCGCCGGCTTCCTCTTCAAGAATGAGATCATGGAAGAGGATCAGTTCAACCGTGCTATGGAGTCCGATGATGTGACGTATGAAGAACTGGAAGAGATGGTTGCGGAAAAGCGCAAGAGAAGCGCTGAGGAAAATGAGCGCCGCGCCCGTCATCTCGCCGAGGAAGAGCGGAAGCGTGAAGAAGAACGCGCCCGAGAAGAGGCGAAAAAACAGCCCCCTCATATGAAGGATGACAATAATCAGCCTCTGTGATCCGGAATAAAACACAATAAACGGAGGTGTTGCATTTAACAAATGCAACACCTCCGCGAGTTTTCCTTGACCGTTTACACGGTCATTTTTGCCCGTTCACGGGCAAAAACCGGAAACGCTCGCCACAAATTCCTACGGAATTTCCCGTAATGTCCCCATTTCATGGGGACATTACGGGCGGGCTGTTGCAAATATGGGGATAATTCCCATATTTGCAACAGCCCCTTTTTTCCTCTCTGTTTCAGGCGGTAATGCTGTCTCCGAACTGAACAATGACAGAGATAAATTTCTCCAGAAGCTCTGTCGGTTTTCTGTCTTCTCTCAGAATATAACCGACGCTGTAACGGGCACTGCTTTCAAGCGGAACGGAGATGATCTTCCCCTCATTCAGCGCCGAGGGCATTATTCCGGTTCCCACCGTATATGCGTCTGTTTCCAGCAGAACATTCATAAGCGTTGCCCTGTCGCTGATAACGATATGCTTATTGGCGAAATCGCCCGGGATCATCTCCTCCTTGAACCAGGAATCCTTATGCGCGCCCTGATCATAGGAGAGATACGGATAACTGTTCAGGCTTTCACAGTGCAGGCAGGATCTGCCCGCAAGGGGATGCTCCCTGCGCAGAAAAACGTGGGGCGACACCTGAAATATCGGAGAAAATGATATCTCTTTATTCTGCAGATACCGATTCATAATATCGATATTTTCATCCTCGATGGCGATAATGCCGATATCGCTGTATGCCATTTCCACATCGTGGATTACATCGTAGGTTTCCTTTTCCTGCAGGGACATTGAATATTTGGCATCATGATTTTCCGTTACCAATCTGCAGAACGCATCTGCGATAAAATCATAATGCTGGGTCGAAACGAACAGACGGGAATCTGACTTCGGCGTCTTATATCTGTTTATCACAAAATCATTTTTGGAGACGATCTCCGCGGCATACCGTACGAATTCGGCTCCGTCCACTGTCAGAACGGCGCCGTTTTTGGACCGTTCAAATATTTTTATTCCCAACTCATCCTCCAGACACCGGACACTGGTGGAAAGGCTTGACTGGGCAACAAACAGTTTTCTCGCCGCTTCGCTGAACGAACCCGTATTATGTATTTCCAGAACATATATGCACTGCTGAATCGTCATTGGATAATACCCTCCGCGATTACGTTATAGATGATTATCAGAAAAATCCCCGGGATAAAATTCATGTTTTTGATTTTATTCTGAGGAGAACAGATCATATTAAAGCCCGAAAAGAAAAGGATCAGATAGCCAAGAGAACATATCTGGCACAGCAGATTCGCGCTCAGAAACCGCTCAAAGCAAAAAGCCAGCGCCGCGATGATAAGCTGAACAAAAAACACCGCAGCGGCGGAAAGGGAAACCTTTTTTCCGTAGGCTGCGCCCAGAATAAGCGCGAAAGGAAAATCAATCACGCCTTTCAGAATAAGCTGGAAACTGTCTCCTTCCAGCGCGTACAGAATAGGTCCGCTGATCTGCAGTCCTCCGATACCGAAAAAGAGTATGGAGTCGATCAGACCGTTTGCTGCTGCATTCTGTCCTCGGGATAATCCGCAGATTCTGTCCTCCATCTTCAGCGCGTCACCGATAAAGTACCCGACAATCAGAGCGATACTTACGACGACTGTATGCTCTCCGACGATTTTTCCGTCGGAAATACTGAGTATATTCTCCAGTATACCGACAATGCTTATCAGCATAATCCCGATGGAAAGAGCGGAAAAATTTCCGATATGTACTTTATTCTTAAAAATTCCGCCGAGAATCCCTCCAAGGGAGATAGAACACGCATCAACAATAAATCCCATTCTGCACCTGCACCGATCCTGTTTGTTTTCTCTAAAATTATATCATAGACCGGGGCGAATGTAAAATACAAAAAAACTATGGTTCGCAACCCAAAAAGGGATGTCCCCAAAGGCGGCATTGCCGGTGTTCCGCAAGCCCTGGAAGCCTCGCTTCAGCCTACGTCCTGCGGCACAAATTTTCTCCCGTACACATATACTGTAGCGAAGCGCATGCTTCCCAATACACCGCAAATATAAAGGAGAAAAACAAATGCCGCAAATTATCACCAATCAGGCATCCATCCGTTACCGTTACGGCGAAACGGATGCGACAGCTCTGTCCAATATTGCCACTGCCTCGCTTGCGCAGCCCCTGCGTGTGGATAAATCTTCACTGGAATCCGTGTACCGCGCGGGGGATGAGCTGACCTATATTCTCACTGTCACAAACGGCGGAACAACCGCTCTGACAAACGTGACACTGCAGGATACGCTGGGCACATTCACCGCCGGAATGGAACAGATCACGCCCCTCGCCTTTGTGCCGGACGCACTGCTCTTTATTGACGGCGCAAACAACGGTGTGATCACCCCAGCGATCACCGACAACAGCATCACATTCACTATTCCTTCCCTGCCCGGTCAATCATCCGCGCTGATCGTGTATAAAGTCACGCCCACCGGATTCGCGCCGCTGGCAGAGGATGCTCAGATCACCAACACCGTCACGGCAAGTGCCGACGGCATCGCAGAATCTGTCACCGATTCTCTGACAGTCACAGCGGACAGTTATGCCGATGTGAATATCTTCAAAAGCATGACCACCGACGGCGACACGATCACCTACACCTTTGACATCACCAATTCCGGCAATGCCCCGGCGGAGGATATCGTCCTGACGGATGCTTTTGATCCTGCCCCTGCTTCCATTACCGTCATCGTGAACGGCACCGTGTTCCCCGCCACCGATTACACCTATGCCGGCGGCGTTCTGACTCTGCCGAATACCACAGGCGATGCCCTCACGCTCCCGCCTGCCACAATCACCACGGATCCCGTTACGGGAGAAGTAACGCTGACCCCTTCCTCGCTGACCATCACCGTAG
Source organism: Oscillospiraceae bacterium (assembly GCA_015063645.1). Classification (GTDB taxonomy): domain Bacteria; phylum Bacillota; class Clostridia; order Oscillospirales; family CAG-272; genus SIG701. The sequence continues at coordinate 26,515 of SVTS01000029.1, forward strand.
TCGGCACACTCTGAATGCAAAAATCCTCCCGCAAGGGAGGATTTTTGCATTCAGTTTATCTCTCCGTCCACGCTGCCGTGCACGGTTACGGTACCGCCGTCAATATCACCGTTCACGTCACCGCCGATATCCGCATTGCCGCAATCCACATCGCCGTTCAGATCACCGGTTACTTTCAAAGGTCCGCAGTCCACATCGCCGTTTATATCGCCGACGACAGACAGATCACCGCAATCCACGTCGCCGTCCAGATCGCCTTCGATACCGACATCACCGCTGCAGTGGATATCGCCGCTCACGTCCCCGGAAATCCGCACCGATGCGGCAGAAATATCGCCCTCTACCTCGCCAGTGATATCCACAGAAAAGGCGCTGGATACGTTTCCAGCCGCTCCTTCGATCCGGAGCACTACACGCTCGCCCTGCGCGGGAATCATGGCGGACTGCAGGATCTCGCCGTCGTGCATCAGTACCGCCTGATACTCGCCCTCGGACAGTACCGTCCAGCTTTCCGTATCCGGATATGCCCCCGCTTTTCCGGCGATGGATTTCGCGAAAGATTCCACGCCCTGTGCCGCTTTCCGCACCGCGTTTCCAATGATATCGCCGAGACCGATGTTCTCCGACGCTTCCCCGCTGATTTCCCCGCCGGCAGAACCTGCCACAGATACGGAACGCTCTCCGTGCACATTACCGGCAACATCACCGCTGATGTGCACGTCTCCTTTCGCCTCCACACTGCCGGCGACCGCTCCGCTGACAGTCACAGCGCCGCCGGCACGAACAGAGCCGCATACGCCCCGGTTCACACTCAGTCCGCCGCCCGCGGACGCATCTCCGCCCACGCTGCCGTTTACACTCAGTCCGCCGCCCGCGGATACATTTTTGTCCACATTGCCGCCGATGGAAACACCGCCGCCTCCGCTGACGCTGCCGTTCACACTTCCGTTGATCGTAACGACATTTCCGCTCACGTCGCCGCGCACATTTCCTTCCACCTGCACCGACATCGGGGACTGCACCGATTCCGCATTCCCCGCGAAACGCACGGTGATCATCTTTGTAATCCGTTTCAGATCATCCGTCAGATCCTCCGCCTGCAGAATCCGGTCACCGCAGACCAGCGCCACGCGCCAGATACCGTCTCCGGGCAGGGTCGTCTCCGACTCCTCTGCGGGAATTCCATACAGCGCATCCACACTGCATCCGAAAATCTCCGCCAGAAGCGGCAGGGTCATGATATCGGGCATCGTCTCGCCCCGCTCCCACTGGGAAACCGCCTGGGCAGTGATGCCCAGCTTATCCGCCAGATCCGCCTGTGTCAGATTTGCCCCGCGGCGCAGTCCGGCGATGATCGCACCTATATTCGCCTGTGTCATCATATCGGTCATTCTCCTTTGTTTTTCTGATACCATTGTAACAGAAAAGGCTGTGTTTGTCCATAAAGAATTTGTTGAATTACAAGAAGAATGAACTAAAGCACCGCTTTAGTCCCTCTCCGGACGAAAATCATGTCACAAACACCACATTTTCCGCATACACTGTATGCGAATGAAAGGAGTGTGATCCGATGAATCAGGAAAACAAACCCGGCATGGGCAGACTGCAGGTGATCGTGAACACCGCGGGAGGTTCGCTGCCGGTAGCAAATGCCGCGGTCACCGTATACGGCGCGGATGCGGAAAACGATGACACAGGCATTCTCTATTCCCTGCGCACCGATGTCAGCGGACTGACGGAATATGTGGATCTGGCGGCACCGTCCCGGGATTTATCCCTGACGCCGGGCAATCCTGCCCCCTATGCCCGGTATAACATCACCGTACACCGGGACGGATACGGCACCGTGCGGAATATCGGCATTCCCATTTTTGACGGCGTTCTCTCCACCCAGCGGGTAACGCTGATCCCCCTCAGCGAATTTGAAACGGACCGGGAGGAGCGGATCGTGGAATCCGTCCCCGGACTGAATCCCCTTTTATAAGGAGGCAGTATGACTGGCGGCAATTTTCCGATCATTCCCGAAACAATCACCGTACATCTCGGCGCGCCGGATGCACCGGCGCAGAACGTCACCGTTCCCTTTGCCGATTACATAAAAAACGTGGCATCCAGTGAAATCTATCCCACATGGCCCGAAAGCGCCATCCGCGCCAATATTCTGGCGCAGATATCCTTTGCGCTGAACCGGGTATATACGGAATACTACCGCTCCCGCGGGTATGATTTCGACATCACGAACTCCACCGCCATTGATCAGTCCTTCGTCTACGGACGGGATATTTTTGACAACATCTCGCAGATCGTGGATGAGATTTTCAACGATTACATCCGCCGCGAAGGGGCTGTGGAGCCACTGTTCGCCCAGTACTGCAACGGCACTACCGTCACCTGTGCAGGATTATCCCAGTGGGGAACCGTTCCGCTGGCGGAAGCGGGAGCAACGCCCTTCGCCATTCTGCAGAATTATTTCGGCAGCACGATCACACTGGTGCGGGATGCGCCTGTGGGCGGCGTTACGGAAAGCTATCCCGGCATTGCCCTCCGTCCGGGCACATCCGGCAACGAGATCCGCCGCATCCAGCTGCAGTTGAACCGGATCTCCGCCAACTATCCCTCCATTCCGAAAATCACCAATCCTGACGGGATATACGGTACGGAAACGGAAGAAGCCGTGCGGGAATTCCAGCGCATCTTCACCCTGACGCCTGACGGCATCATCGGGCGTGCCACATGGTATGCCATCCAGCGCATTTACGGCGGGGTGAAACGGCTCAGCGAACTGGCATCCGAAGGGATTTCCCCGGAGGATATCGCCTATCTGCGGGAAACAACCCTGGAAGAGGGGGACAGCGGTACCGGTGTCAGAGAACTGCAGTATCTGCTGGCGTTCGTGGGCAATTTCGTCGGTACCGTGCCGGTGATCGCCGTGGATGGGCAGTTCGGATCGGCGACGCGGGCAGCTGTGGAGGCGTTTCAGCAGGCATACGGTCTGCCGGTGACGGGCATTGTGGACACAGTGACGTGGAACACCCTGTACAACGCCTATCGGGGACAATATGCATCTCTGCCGGAGAATTTTTTCGCCGGCGCAGTACAGCCGTATCCGGGATTTGTTCTGCGCGTGGGTACGCGGGGCGAGGAAGTCCGTACCCTGCAGCGATATCTGAATGAAATCGCCCGCACCTATCCGTCCATCCCCACGCTGACGGAAGATGGCATATTCGGCGCGGGCACGGCGGATGCGGTACGGGCATATCAGCGGCTGTCCGGAATCGAGCCAAGCGGCACAGTCGGTGCGCAGACATGGCAGTCCGTCACCGACACCTACAGCGATCTGGTCAAGGGCGCGCAGGCGTCCGGCACACAATTCGGAGGGACAATTGCATGAGGGATACACTGCTATCGGGTACTTATCTGTACGACAGCCGGGAAACGAAGAACCGCGTTCTCCGTCTGCAGAGGATGCTGCGCATCCTCAGTGCCGGAAGCGGCAATCCGGCATGGAATACCGCCGAAAGCGGCGACTATGATGAGCGGACAAAAAAGGCAGTCCGTGCGCTGCAGCGGGATTTTGCACTGCCCGTGACGGGCAGTGTCGATCTGGTTACATGGAATCTTCTGCGGGAGCAGGTGAGGCTGCATGAATCACACTCCGCTGTGCCTGCCGCCGCGCAGTTATATCCCGATCCGGCGCGCATAATCCGCGAAGATGAGTACAGCGATCTCGTTCATCATATGCAGCTGATGCTGAACACGCTCCGTCTGTATTATGACGGCATCCCTCCGCTTCCCTTATCGGGATATTATGACGAAGCAACGGCGGATGCAGTGCGCACTTTCCGGATAATCAACGGACTGGAGCCGGACATCGGCACCGATTCCGTATTCTGGAACAGGCTGAGCGAAGAATTCAACCGGATAAACAGAGAAAATCAGTAAAAACAACTGCATAAAGCGGGCAAACGGAGGCGAAACTACCCAAAACAGCATCGGAAGGATGGGCACATGGTCAATCGATTTACAGTGAAAGCGCAGAATTCCCTCAACCGGGCACTCTCCTGCGCCAGAGAATTGGGGCACACCTACATCGGCAGTGAACATCTGCTTCTCGGACTGCTGGCGGAAACGGACAGCATCGCCTCCCGGGTGCTGGAATCCAGGGGCATCCGCTACGAGCGCACGCGGCAGCTGATCCGCGACAGCGCGGGATGCGGCGAATCCTCCTCCGTCACAGCCGCCGATATGACACCCCGGGCTAAGAAGATCATCGAAAACTCCGCCGGCGAATCCGGCAGAGCCGGGCACGGATTCATCGGTACGGAGCATCTGCTCCTCTCTCTCAGCGGTGAATCCGACTGCGAGGCGGTAAAGCTGATCATCGCCCAGGGGGCGTCACCCGTGGAGATCCGCAACGACATCACCTCCTATTTCGGCACAGGGGAACAGCCCGCGCCGCGGAACCGCGGAGCCTTCCGCGATACGCAGAAGGACGCCGTCCGGGACTGTCCCCATCTCTCCGCCTACAGCCGGGATCTGTGTACGCTGGCGCGCTCCGGCGGCATTGATCCCGTCATCGGACGGGAAGCGGAGACGGAGCGGCTGATCCGCATTCTCTCCCGCCGCACCAAGAACAATCCCTGCCTTATAGGCGAGCCGGGCGTTGGCAAAACCGCCGTGGTGGAGGGACTCGCCCGACGCATCACCGAGGATGCCGTACCGGAAAATCTGCGGGGACGGACACTGCTCATGCTGGACATCTCCGCCATGATCGCCGGCGCAAAATACCGTGGCGAATTCGAGGAGAGGATGAAGGGAGCCATCGCCGAAGCGGCGAAAAACAGCCGCATCATTCTGTTTATCGATGAAATTCACACCATTATCGGCGCAGGAGGCGCGGAGGGTGCCATGGATGCCGCCAACATTCTGAAGCCGGCGCTTGCACGGGGGGAGATGCAGATCATCGGCGCCACCACCATTGAGGAATACAGGCGGCATATCGAGCGTGATGCCGCGCTCGCCCGGCGATTTCAATCCGTATTAGTCGGCGAACCCAGCCCGGAGCAGGCACGGGCAATCCTCGCAGGACTCCGGGATCGGTATGAAGCGCATCACCGTCTGCGCATCACGGACGAAGCCATGGATGCGGCGGTGGCGCTGTCGTCCCGCTACATCTGCGACCGTTTTCTGCCGGATAAGGCAATTGATCTGATCGACGAAGCGGCGGCGATGAAGCGGCTGGAATCATTCACACCCCGCGCGGAGGTACAGGAGATCGCCGACAAGCTGAAAAGCGTCACCGCTGAAAAAGAAGAAGCGATTCTCGCGGAGGATTACGAAAACGCGGCATCCCTCAGAGATAGGGAAAAACGTCTGCGCACGGAATATGACAGCTGCCGTGAGCCGCCGTCCTCCCCGCACCCAAGGGATCTGCAGGTAAGTGCGGAGGATGTGGCACAGATCGTCACCGCATGGACGGGGATCCCCGTCAGCCAGCTGAAGGAGGAAGAAAGCGTCCGGCTTGCCCGGCTTGAAGTCCTGCTCTCC
>SVTS01000030.1 GCA_015063645.1 Oscillospiraceae bacterium
TCTGGCGGATGAGATCAACCGTGCATCTCCGAAGACCCAGTCCAGCCTGCTTGAGGCGATGGAAGAGAACCGCGTTTCCGTGGACGGCGTCAGCTACAGCGTGCCGGATCCTTTCATGGTCATTGCTACCCAGAATCCCAGCGGCTACGTAGGTACATATCCGCTGCCGGAGGCGCAGCTGGACCGTTTTGCCATCCGTATTTCCATGGGCTATCCCACGGAAGCGGAAGAAATCAGCATCCTCAGCGGACGCCGCGGCAAAAATCCGCTGGAAAGCGTGCGTCCTGTGACCGATGTGGATACAATCCGTGAAATCCGCGCTGTGGTGGCACAGGTGAAGATCGACGAGGCAGTCTGCCGCTATATTGTGAATCTGGTACAGGCAACGCGCAATAACCGTTCGCTGTCCCTCGGTGCCTCTCCCCGTGCATCCATTATGCTGATGAAGCTGTCCCAGGCGTATGCATTCCTGCGCGGACGTGATTATGTGATCCCGGATGATGCGGCGTTCATGTATGCGCCTGCCGTGGCACACCGTCTGCTTCTCAGTCAGGAAGCACGTCTGAACCGCGCATCGGCAAAGGATATCCTGAGCGAGATCCTGCGCTCCGCGCCTGTGCCCTATAAGGGAGCCAGATGATCGGAGGTGCGCTTATGAAGCACTTACGCGCTTTCCTTGCGCGCATTCCCCGACCGTTCGTCACGCCGTCGCCGGCATGTATATTCTATCTGATTCTGATCGCTGTGGCGGTGGTATATACGCAGCTGCTCCGTTCTCCCGCATCATCGCTGTTTTTCTGGTTTCTGATCCTGCTTCCTCCGGTGTCGGCTCTGTATCTGCTGATTGCCCGGCTGACTCTGAAGGTGTATGTGGATGCGCAGAAAACAACGGTGGAAAAAATGGCGCCTCTTGCCTATGAGGTGAAAATCATCAATGAATTCATTCTTCCGTTCGGACGTGTGGATGCAGTGATGAGCCTGCCGCAGGCGGATGCAGTCCGCTGTGCGGAGAGCCGTGTGTCGGTGTCGCTTCTGCCTCTCAGCAGTCACTGTGTGAAGGAAGAAGTGCGCTTCCCATACCGCGGCTGTTATCAGATCGGCGTGAAAGAGCTGATCGTGTGGGATTTTCTGCATCTTTTCCGCATGCGGATGGACGTGGATATTTTCTATAACGTGATGGTGCTGCCCCGCCGTCTGCGTGCGGCACATGAAAGCACCACCTCCGCTACCGATGTGCCTACCGATTCAAGCCGCGTGGTGCGCGGATTGGAACGCTCCGAAATCGGGGATATCCGTGACTATATGCAGGGAGATTCCCTGAAAAGCATTCACTGGAAGCTGTCCTCCAAAACGGACGATCTGCAGGTGAAAGAGTATAACACCAATACCGCACGGTCCGTGTATATCCTCTGTGATTTCGCCCGTGCAGCGGATGTAAAGCCGGAGGAGGATCAGCCAAAGGAAAATAAAAAAACAGCAGACAGAAAACGCCGGCATGTGCGCCTGAAGCGCAAGGATGAAAATCCGCTGGCGGAAAAAATAGCCGTGTGGCGTGAGAGCAGGGCGGAGAAACGTTTCCGCAAACTCCGACAGAGCGGCAGAAGCCGTACCCGCGCGGAGGATATCGAGGGGCTGGATTCTCTTATCCGTGAAACCGCTCAGCCGGGTCTTTTCAGCCGCGCCGCACAGTCTCAGCCTGCGAAAGAGGAAATTCCGCAGGAGAATACGGAAAAGCGCGCACCCGTTACCGAAGGCGTGGTGCTGGATGCCTATGCGGCGGATATGGATGAATACTGCGCCGACGGCGTGGCAGAGATGGCGATAGCCGCGGCAGAGCATGAGCTGCGCCTCGGCAACAGCTGTACCCTCGTCTGGTTTGATTCCAGAGAAGAATCGGGGATCGGCATGGCGGAAATGTCCGCGCCCGAGGATTTCGATGCGATTTATCCCCGTTTCGGTACCGCGCCGCTTACGGATGCGGAAAACCGGGTATCCCGCCTGACGCTTCTGGTACAGGAATCGCTGAATGTGACACTGCGTATCGCCACCGCACATCTGGACGGCGTTTCACTCGGTGAATATGCCGCGGTGCCCTCCATGTTCGGCGGAGCCGGTACGGGATGTATTACGGAGATTCTCCTGTTCAACCCGGAGGATCGCTATGCGGATGTATCCGCCAGACGGGAATATGCGGCGATGTGCCGGGAACGTCTGGCACAGGACGGCGTCATGCTGACGCAGATCAGTCCCATCGGTGACGGTGAGACTCAGCAGTAAACGGAAAGGAGCATGCGGCTTGCCGCGAATGGATTTTGAACAGAGAAAAATCACTGAATAAACGCGGATTCTTCCGTGGGAAATCAACAAACAGTACTTTGTCATTCAGCAGTCAGCCGGCGCAGAACATGTCCTTCCGTACCGCTCTTGTGGGCTGGGGACTCCGTGCGGCGCTGGTATTTCTGTGTGCCTATGCGTTTCTGCTGTTCTGGGGAGATGCCTCCGGACTGCTTATCCTGGAGGGATGGATCAGTGAGGAGGATATCCTCGCATCGCAGAACGCGCTTCTTCTGACATCTCTGATCAGTGCGGTGTTCGGAGCGCTTTTGTTCTGTTCCCGCTGGACCGCTTTGGCGTCGATTCTTGTATGCGGCAGTGCCGCCGCGGTACTGATTGCCCGTTTGGGATCGATTCTGCCGCGTTTTGCGGAAAATGCCGTGCGGTGCTTTGTCAATACCGTGCTGACCAATCTGTCCGATGCCGGCTACACGGTGCTGGCCGGATATATTTCTGACGTACAGTATGCGTGGGATGCGCCTTTGCTTCTGACGGCGGCGTTCTGTGCCGTCGGGGCTGTGCTGGGACTTCTATTCTCCGTATTGCTCATGCGCGGCGTGCGTCCTGTCGGCATCGCACTGCTGAGCGCAGTCTGGCTGATCCCCGTTTTCATGTATAACGTGACGGAATCCAATAAGGGCGTGATGCTGGTCATCGCAGCTCTTACAGGAGTCGTTGCTCTGTTGCTGTATGACCGGCGCTTCGGCCGCGCATCGGAAAAGCGGCTTGCCCGTATCAGCCGCCGGCAGACCCGGCGGGCGGAGAAGAAAAACGCCCGTCTTGCTGCGGATGCGCACAGAAAAGCTCTGCGACTTGCGGCATCGGATGCCATGATCGCCGCTTATGATGCAGGCGGAACCCGCATGGATGCCGCTGCGGCAAAGAAGGAAGTTTACCGGCAGGATAAAAAGCGGAAAGCAGAGGAAAAATCCGCCGCATCCAAAAAACAAAAAACTGCGAAAGTGACGCTTTCACGCGAGGAGAAAAAGCGTATCCGTGCCGAAAAACGGGAGGCAGCCCGTGCGGAGCGCCGCAGACGGCTGTATAATCACGCCGGAGGCGGATTTGCCGGTGCGGCGGCAGCAATTGTTGCGCTTGCCGCTTTGGCGATCCCCCATGCGCTGGTTGATGAGAATTTCCCCATTATCCAGTCGCTGGATAAGAAAATCCGCATCGCGCGTCTGTACGCCACTGCCTATCTGATGGGCGACGATATCGATCTGAACAGTCTCTCCATCTACGGAGGCGTGACGGAACTGAATCCGCGGAATGTGTCCTTTGATTCGCCCCGTTTTACCGGGGAGCGAATTTTCAGCGTGACCAGCGGTCACTCAGCACCTGTCTATATGCGCAGCTGGATCGGTACAGATTACGATCTGGAAACGGATACGTGGCTCAGCGCGGACAGTGATGCAGTAAACGCGTACCGCAAGCAGTTCGGCACCTCGTTCAGCTCCGATACGGTCGGATTCAATTTTAAAAAATATGTGTATCCCCTGACAGCGAATCTGGATAAAGTGGATATGTACCGCGGTTACGCAAACAACGGATTTGTGCTGTCGCAGATCAATATCCGCCGGGAGGGCGGCACGGGACGGATCATGTTTGTTCCCGCTCATCTGCATACGGATATGGGCATCATGGAATACGAATCCATAGAGCCGAATAAGTACAAAGTCACGTCCTATTATGACGGCGTGTATTCCTCCCGGTTCTTTGCGATTCCGGGACGGTCGTACAGTACATACGCCTATGTGACCACCATGAAAAACGAGGAACTCGGCGATGTGTTCGACGTGCATTCTGCGTATTTCAAAGAGTCGCTCACATGGACGGGGTATGTGGATCGGATCGAAGAAGCAATTGCAAAAGGCACCAGGGCTGTTCAGCTGAATGCCGGACTCCGTATTGCGACAACATCCCTTGAGGAAGCATTTTCCGCGCTTCATACGGCATATATGGCGGAGATGGAGGCGCTTGGCATGAGCTGGCGCGGGGACTCCATTCTGCTGCAGTATATGAACATGAGCAAGGAGGAGCGTGCCGCATACCGCTTCGCCTATGTGCTGGAAGAGGAATACCGGGCATATGCCAATGAGACATACACTGCTGTTACCGGCAGTACCGGTGTGCATAAACTGGCGATGCAGCTTCTGGATGAGGCAGGCTGGAAATATTCCCCGGAGGATATTGTCGGTACGCTGACCGATGCGGAGGGCCATCCCGTATCCCGTCATGATCTGGTGAAGATGGTGATGGCGTATCTGGGCAGTGAGGATTTTTCCTACAGCCTGACGCCCGCTGCACCTGACGGAACCTATGCCAGCAATCTGGAAGCGTTCCTGTTTGGCTCGAAAGAGGGATACTGCGTACACTTTGCCACTGCCGCCGCCGCGATTCTCAGAGAATACGGACTGGCAGTGCGCTACAGTGAAGGGTATGTGGCTTCCGGCTTTAAGGATCGCCGCGGTGCCGCGGTGGGGGATTACTATACCTCCGTATATGATTTCAACGCCCATGCGTGGGTGGAGGTGTATTATCCTCTGATGGGATGGGTGCAGTACGAAGCCACGCCCGCCTATATGTCCGCCATGTACGATCCTGACGAGGGATACGACACCTCCTCGGCGCTTCCATCCGGTGACGAAGAACCGGAAGAGGAAGAACCGGAGGACACGGAAATTCTTCTGCCGGAAGAGGAGAAGGATTACACCGTACTGATCGCCGCCGCAGTCTGTGTGCTGATTCTGGCAGTGATCGGCATTACTCTGTGGATTCTTCTGCGCCGCGGACACCGCTTTGCCGCCGCCAGACAGATGCTGATCGATGCCGCACGGGATCGGGAAGCGTATTACAGCGGCACACGGGATAACCGTGCACTGGCAAAACAGCTGAACGATATGGTGCTCGGTGTCTTTTCCGCCCTTGGCATTCCGCCGGGACGGGGGGAACTTTCTGACGCCTATGCAGCGCGTATCACGGAAGAATACGGCGAGCTGTCCCACTGCACACTGGACAGAATTCTGACGCTGATCAGTAAGGAAGAATTCGGCCGCGGGCTCAGTTATGAGGAAACGGTCATTCTGGCAGAATATCTGGAAGAGATGAGCCGGGAAGTCTACGGCGGTCTGCCTCTTTTCCGCCGTTTCTGGATGCGCTGCGTCCGCTGTTCGGTATAATTTTGGATCTTGAATAAGGATGACAATCTGATGAATAACGAAGGACAGAAGAAAATCGCGCCGTCCTCGGCGGCGCTGGCATATCTGGGCGATGCGGTGTGGGAGGTGCTCGTGCGGCGGATGCTTGTGGAAAAGGGCGTCAGCCGTCCCTCCGAGGAAGCGCTGGCTTATGTGACCGCCCCTGCCCAGAGTGCCGCCGCCGAGCGAATCCTTGAGCACCTGACGGAGGAGGAATCGGACGTGTTCCGCCGTGCCCGCAACAACGTGCACGCCAATGTGCCGAGGCACGCAACGCCGGCCGAATATCGCCGTGCCACAGGACTTGAAGCCGTGTTCGGCTATCTGGACTGGGCAGGAATGGAGGAGCGGAAAACCGAGCTGTTCCGCCTGGCACTGGGGGATGCGGAATAAGAATTTACAATCCGGAAACACATTTTCCCCGATTGTATATTATAATAATATCATTCCAACATACTGCGGAGGTGCTGATATGGATCTGATGGATAAGGTAAATGAGATTGCCCGCATGGTGGGTGATAAGGCAAACGAACTGGTGGAAGTCGGCAAGCTGAATCTGAAAATGAATCAGGAAAACGCCGCCGTGGAGTCCCTGCAGAAGCAGATCGGCGAGATCGCATTCGGTAAATTCCGTTCAGGGGATGAGCTGGATCCGGAAATCGAGGATCTGTGCATCAAAATCGAAAAGCACAAACGCACGATGGCGGAGACCCAGCGGGAGCTGAACCGGAAAAAAGCTTCCTCCGATGATCCCATCGACATGGCGGCTATGGGATACTGCCCCTACTGCGGAGCTACACTGGCGAAGAATGCGGCATTCTGTTCCCAGTGCGGTCAGAAAGTGAAATGAAAAAACGGGAGACTTTCCACAGTCTCCCGTTTATCTTGACATTACGACAAAAGGACGGAATAGTATGACAAAAACTGCGTCCCTCACCGAGGGAAGCCTGAGTAAAGGAATTCTGCTTTTCAGTCTGCCGCTGATGCTCTCCAATCTGCTGCAGGTGCTGTTCAATATGGCGGATATCGCCGTGGTCGGGCATTTTTCCGGTTCTGCGGCGCTGGGATCGGTCGGCTCTACGACCATCCTGATCACGCTGTTCACCGGTATTCTCATAGGCGTGGGCAGCGGTGTGAATGTGATCTGCGCCCGGCATATCGGAGCGCGCAACCCGGGAGCCGTACGTGAGACGGTACATACATCGCTGATCCTGTGCATTCTGTGCGGATTGTTATTGTCCGTCATCGGCGTGGGCGGTGGAAAATGGATTCTGCAGCTGCTGAACACAAAGGCGGAACTGATGGACGGTGCGGTGCTGTATCTGCGGATCTATATGCTGGGTATGCCGGCGCTTGCCGTGTATAATTTCGGCAACGGCGTGTTCAGCGCGGCGGGAAATACAAAGAAGCCGCTTCTGTTTCTGAGTATCGCCGGTGTGATCAACGTGATACTGAATCTGCTTTTTGTGATCGTGTTTCAGCTGTCCGTTGCCGGTGTGGCGATCGCCAGTGTGGTTTCCCAGTATGTATCCGCCGGAATGATCCTGATCTCCCTTGCGCGGGAACAGGCGGATCACGGGCTGCGCCTCTCCCTGCTTCGGCTGAGCCCGGACAAGGCCTGGTCAGTCCTGGGACTCGGTATACCTGCCGGTATGCAGAATGCCATATTCCAGCTGGCGAATCTGTTTATACAGGCGGGCATCAATTCCTTTGATGCCGCAACAGTGGCAGGCAGTGCTGCCGCCGCAAACGCGGATGCACTGGTCTTTGATGTTATGATGGCGTTCTATACCGCGTGCTCCAGTTTTATGGGGCAGAATTACGGCGCAGGAAACCGGAAGCGCGTACTGCGGAGTTATTATGTCAGTCTGGCGTATTCGTTCGGTATCGGCACGGCTTTGGGCGTGGGCATTGCGCTTTGCGGAAACGCCTTTTTGTCCATGTTTACCTCGGACGCGGCGGTGATTGAAGCGGGAAAATACTGCCTGCTGGTGAAAGGTACGTTCTACGGCGTTTCGGCATTCATGGACTGCACCATCGCCGCTTCCCGCGGAATCGGCAAAAGCATCATTCCCACGGTGATCGTGATTATGGGCTCCTGTGTGTTCCGGGTGATCTGGGTATATACAGTGTTCGCGTTTTTCGGTACGGTTACGTCGCTGTATCTGCTGTACGTGTTCAGCTGGGCTTTGACCGGACTGTTTGAGATCCTGTATTTCATATACGCCTGGCGGCGTGTACAATAAAAACTCCGGCTTTTTGCGGTCTGTCCGCGAAAAGCCGGAGCTTTTGTATACGAGCATTATTTCTTCTTTCCGTCAGGACGCTCCAGTGTGAAGATGCCGAACATGCGGCAGTTCTTCAGTCCCAGCCAGTAGCTGATAAAGCAGCCGAGAATAGTGGGCAGGGGAGCGAGAAGCAGAATGTAGTGATTGCCGGGAGCAAGGAACTGGACGGTACCCAGATACATACCCTGCCACAGTCTGGCGATCACATTGGCGATGCCGCAGATGTTGCCCGCCCATTCCCAGGCGAAAGGACCGTCTTTCGCGGAAAGGAAGAACGTAATGGCAGTGATGACGCTCAGGATAATGTTGGGAATGCCGGCACAGACGCCGATCCAGAGTCCGGTCAGCGGATTATATTTTTCACGTCCCGCATCTACGCGGATGCGGCTTTTGGCTCCGTCTTCCCAAAGCACAGTGTGGTTGAGGAAGAGCAGGAACAGAATGGAGAAAATACTGGTGCAAAGGAAGAGCACCGTATTGGAGGAAGAAGCGGCTAAACCGAGGGCGATGGCGAAAAACGCCGCGCCGAACTGATTGGATATCAGCTTGAGAATCACACGGGAGTGGTCACGGTAAAAATTCAGCATGCAAATACGCGCGTCCGGGACGCGATCCTTTCTGAAAACGGGGTGAAAATAGGAAAGTAGTTTAACTATATTGTATATAACTTGCAGCCGCATTACAAGCGGTACGGGGGAAAGTTTACAAACTATCCATGAAAAGGTTGAAATTTGGTGATGGATTGGGGATACTGTTTATTCGTCATCCTCCGGTGGAGGGATATCTTTCAGCTGCTTTGCGGCAGGCTCGATATGTACGGAGGCGAGCGGATTCTTCGTAACAGCGCGCTCCATATGGGCGTCGCTGACGTGGGTGTAGATCTGCGTGGTTGTCAGCTGTTCGTGTCCGAGAATATCTTTCAGCACACGGATATCCACCTCTTCGGTCTGATACATCAGCGTTGCGGCGGTGTGGCGCAGTTTATGGGTGGAGTAGTGCTTGTATTCCAGCCCGGCGGCGCTCAAGTATTTCTTGACCATCCACTGCACGGTTTTAACGCTGATCCGCTGTCCCTGTCCGCTGAGAAATAATGCGTGCTCATGCCCGGGCTTCGGATGCAGTTCCTTGCGCACCTGGAGCCACGGAACCAGCGCATCCCGGCAGGCATCGTTCAGGTAAACAATGCGCTCTTTGGCGCCTTTACCGAGTACGCGCAGGGAACGGAGCTGCGGATCCATATCTCCCAGACTGATGCCGGCAAGCTCGGACAGACGCATGCCGCAGTTGAGAAACAGCGTCAGAATGGCGTAGTCCCGCGCCCTTGTGCGGGAATCGGTGTCGGACTGTACTGCGGTGAGCAGAGTCACACTTTCCTCAACGGAGAGATATTTGGGCAGCTGCCGTTTTGTCTTGGGCGATTCGATATTTACCGCCGGATTGTCCATGGGCAGATTCCGCTTCACCGTCAGAAATTTGTAGAACATCTTGATTGCCGAGAGCTTGCGGGATTTGGCACACGCCTCGTTGCCGCGGGTGTTTCCCGCATAATAGAGAAATTCATAAATCTCACTGGTTTTCACCGAGGCGAAAAAAGCCTGATCCAGATGGTCGATTTTTGTGTTCTGCATGGCTTCGTCAGTGAGCTCTTCGCCGTCCCGGTTCAGGATCATATAGCGGCAGAAGGTGCGCAGATCAGAGAGATATTCGGTTACGGTTTTCTCCGAGCATCCCTGAATGGTTTGTTTATAAGAGGCGAAATCCCGGATCAGCTCGGGAAATTCCCGAATCGACATAGCCATATCTGCATCCTCCTTTCGGCGAAGGTTCTTTATCATACTGCTGTGTACATTATAACATGTGTTTATGAATCAGATGTGAATTCCGTGGGTCTTTTTCAGCAGTCAAGCTGCCGGGCGAGTGTCAGCAGTGCCTCTTTATTGTTTTCCGTTTCACCGTCGATCACAGCATCGGTGAGCCGCTGCAGTATCTCTCCCACCGCGGGACCGGCGGGAATTCCGGCGGAGATCAGATCCCGTCCGGTGATTGCCAGCGTGGACACACCATAGCATGCGCCGGAGGCGAATATTTCCCGAAGTTCCGCCTCTGCCTGACGAATACAGGCGGTATCCCCGTCCATTGTCCGACGAAAATCAAAATATACATTTGTGCCCGGACTTCCGCCGGACATGTTTTCTCCGAATGTGTCAGCTATGGCGCACAGCGCCCGATGCGTATCAAGCGGCGCATTCCGCCAGCGGATCAGCAGAAGGACAATCGCCCGCACTTCCCGGCTGAACGCCAGCCGTTTCAGCGTTTCGTCCAGTGTTTTCTCCTCCATATCCGCGCAGAGAACCGCCAGTCGGATCAGATTATTCTCTGTCCGGGAGAGAAGCGGCGCAGCGCGTTCCGGTGTGCATCCGGGCAGAATCCGATGCAGAATATCCGGAAACTCTCCCGCGATCCGACTGCAGGCATCCCCAAGCAGAATTCCCTGCAGCTCCACACCGATTCTCTCGGGCGCGATATGCGCCAGCAGAGGGGCAAGTTCGTGCATAGCCGCGGCGGTCTCTGCTTCAAGGACAAAATCAAATCGTGCAGCAAACCGCATTCCCCGCAGAATCCGCAGCGCATCCTCCGTGAAGCGGCGGTGCGGTTCTCCGACACAGCGGAGAATTCCCGCGTTAAGATCGTTCACGCCGCCGAAGGGATCGTGGAACTCGATGCCTCCGTCTTCCGCCGGTGCCGCCGCCATGGCGTTCACGGTAAAATCCCGCCGTGCAAGATCCTCCCGAAGCTCCCGGACAAATGTCACGGAATCCGGACGGCGGTAATCCGAATAGGTACCGTCACAGCGGTATGTGGTGATCTCACACAGCTCTTCCGGTGCACCGTCCATGTATACACTCACCGTGCCGTGGCGCAGTCCATTGCCGATAAATGTCCGGAACGGCGGCACGGCAAACGCCTCCGCCGTTTGCTGCGGCAGAGCAGATGTGGTGATATCCCAGTCGTTGGGCGTTCGCCCGATCAGGGAATCCCGGATACAGCCGCCCACTGCATAGGCGGAATAACCGCATTCCCGCAGGCGTGCGATCATGGCGGAAACGTATTCGGGAAAAATAACAGACATGCTGACCTCCGGCATCGGCAAAGTGATGCATATATTATAGCACAAATTCGGTTGTAAAGAAAGCATTTTGAAGGAAATCTGTGCTGTTCTGTCCGGGAATAAAATAATCTCAAAAAAATTCGAATTTTTTCGTAAAACCCCTTGACAATTCCTTTGATGTGTGATAAAATATACAGGCATTCGCGAGGTGGATGACACCGAGCAACGTAACGGCGGAGTAGCTCAGCTGGCTAGAGCATCCGGTTCATACCCGGCAGGTCACTGGTTCAAATCCTGTCTCCGCTACCACGCAGTCCTTAAATGGACTGCGTTTTTCCCGGCCCGGTGGTCAAGCGGCTAAGACACCGCCCTTTCACGGCGGTAACACGGGTTCGATTCCCGTCCGGGTCACCAAATCCAGAACGCTTCTGCGTTCTGGATTTTTTCTTTTTACCATCAAAAAATTGTTTTGCGGAGGATAAATGTTATGTGGAAAACCAGATTGGGTCTGAACTGTCCGACACTGGAGGTACCGCAGGCGTGTGAAATGCTGACACTGTACCGGGAAACGGGGTTTGAGGCATTCTTCACCGGCTGGAAAAAGGAATTCGATGCTGCCGCTGTCCGCGCGCATGCCGATTCACTTGGTTTGATCTACCAGTCCATCCATGCCCCTTTTCTCAAGGCGGCTGTGATGTGGGAGACGGGCGAAGCCGCCGATGCCGCCGTTACGGAGCTGACGGACTGCCTGCATACCTGTGCTGTGAACGGTGTGCCGCTGATGGTCTGCCATGCCATGATCGGTTTTGATAAGCATACACCGACGCAGGCAGGTCTTGAACACTACGGACAGGTGGTTAAGGAAGCGGAGAAGCTCGGTGTGAAGGTCGCCTTTGAAAATACGGAGGGCGAGGAATATCTGGCGGCACTGATGGAAGCGTTCCGCGGTGAGTCCCATGTGGGCTTCTGCTGGGATGTGGGACATCAGATGTGCTATAACGGCAATACGCCCATGATGGAGCTGTATGGCGACCGGCTCTTCGGTACGCATCTGAACGATAATCTGGGAGTGAAGGATTTTGGCGGAAAGATCACTCCCCGGGACGATCTGCATCTGCTTCCCTATGACGGAGCAGCGGACTGGAATGATCTTGCGCGCCAGCTGCGCAAGTGGAACTATGACGGAATCCTTACCTTTGAATTGTCCAAGAACGGTCAGAAGGGAAGACCGGAAAGCGATGTATACAGAAGAATGACGCCGGAAGAATACGTAGTCGAAGCATACAAGCGTGCCTGCCGTTTCGCTATGGAATTCCGCCGCGTACGATAAATTTACAACAGTTTTCATATAATAAAAGGAGAGATAACATGAAAGAGTATCCGGTTGACCTGCACCGTTTTCAGAGGAGTATTGATCAGCTGACTGCCAAGCCGGCAGAGCCAGGCAATATCCTGCTCTACGGCAGTTCCTTCTTTACCAACTGGGTGAATGCCAAAGAGCAGATGCTCGCTGCCAGCGATGGAAAATACCATGTGGTCAACCGCGGTTTCGGCGGCGCCACGGCGGACGAGCTGATGTATTACTATCATAAACTGGTAACGCCCAATGCACCGTCCGCAATCATCACCCGCATCGGTGCCAATGATATTCACCGCGGATTTACGCCCGCAGAGGCATGGGATATGACCTGGCGTCTTCTGGAATTTGCCCGTGCGGATTATCCCGGCATCAAGCTGATCCTTTTCAGTGTGTTTGATTTCAGATCTGCTACCCTGGAGCGACGTCCGCTTTACGCAGAGTTTAACGCATTCCAGAAAGAGTATGCAGAACAGACGGAGAACGTCTGGTACATAGATATCAGCGAATTTTTCTATGAGAATCCGGAAAACGTCGGTACGTTTGAGGGATTCCGTGACGTGTTCCGCCCGGACGGTCTGCATCTGCTGGAGCCTGCCTATGTGGAATTCGCGGCATATCTGACAAAAAAACTGGACGGTATTCTGTAAGCTGCCGGAGGGATCTTTTGGAACGCGGACCGTATAGCCTGTGATTTTCTGATGTATCCGACAGATGCAAAATACGCGGAAAATATCCGCCTGTTTCAGGGATGCCCCCCATCGCCGTTACCCGGGGCGGGAGAATCTATCTGGTCTGGTATTCCGGTGGAACAAAAGAATCGCATATTGATTATGACCGGGGACGTACCGCAGAGCGCGAAATACTCTTTATGTCCTTTACAGAAGAGAATATTATGCGGGAAGATTCCGTTTTCGTCCCCCATATTGTCAGCAAACCGTAATGCATACCGGAGCCGAAAGGCTCCGGTATGCATTTTTTACATGGCTCGGAAGCAAAAAAGATAATTTGCAATGGAAAAATTGCGAATTTACTATTGTAATTTGTCCCCTTATACTGTATAATATGAATAACGCATGTGAATGCGGGCAGGCAGTAACATGAAAGTGTCATGCCGTCAGCGCATGACAGTGTCCAGCGCCTGTTCCGCAGTCACCGCCTGATTATTTGATTCAGAGGTGAGTGAATTTTGGCTTTTACATTCCGCGGTGGAATCCATATTGATGAGCATAAGCATACCCGCGGTAAGCGGATTGAGACGCTTCCCCCGCCTAAAACAGTGTCAATCCCTCTTCTGCAGCATATCGGTGCGACATGTCAGCCTACAGTTGCCGTAGGAGATACGGTTGCCGTCGGACAGCGGATCGGTGACAGCGGCGGAGGGCTTTTCTGTCCTGTACACTCCAGCGTGTCCGGCAAGGTAATTGCCATTGAGGAAAAATTCGGTCCGATGGGCAACAAGATCATCAGTATTGTCATCGAAAACGATTTTCAGGATACGCTTGCCGATACTGTCAAGCCTTTTGAGAAACCGCTGCAGGACGCCACACCGGAGGAAATCATCGGTGTGATCCGTGATGCCGGTATCTCCGGTATGGGCGGCGCCACATTCCCTACATACGCTAAAATCGAATCCGCGATCGGTCGTGTGGACCGCATCATCATCAACTGTGCCGAGTGTGAGCCGTTTATCTGCGCCGACCACCGTATCATGCTGGAAAATCCCGCAGCGGTGATCAACGGCGTCAAAATCCTGCTCAAGGCATTGGGAGTCCGCCAGGCTGATCTGGCGGTGGAAGACAACAAACTGGACGCAGTGAACAAACTGGAAGCACTGGTTGCCGACAGTCAGATGATCTCAGTCAAGGTGATGAAGACCAAATATCCCCAGGGCGACGAGCGTCAGCTGATCTATGCGCTGACCGGCAAGGAACTGCCCGCAGGCAAACTGCCGGCGGATGTGGGATGCGTGATCTTCAATGTGGAAACCTGTGCGTCCATTTTCAATGCGTTCGCACACGGCATGCCGCTGATCAGACGTGTCGTTACCGTGGACGGTGACTGCATCAAGACACCGAAGAATATTATGGCTCCCATCGGTACCCCCTATCGGGATCTGATCGATTTCTGCGGCGGTCTGATTAAGACGCCCGAAAAGCTGATCTCCGGCGGACCCATGATGGGCCGCAGCGTCTGGACTCCCGATATGCCCGTGATGAAGGGAACTTCCGCTATTCTGGTGCTCAGTAAGAAGTTTACCCCCCGCACGGGACTGCCTCCGGTGTGCATCCGGTGCGGCAGATGTGTCAGCCACTGTCCCATGCGGCTGATGCCCAACTACATTGCACAGTTCTCCCGCGCCGGTGATTATGCCCGCGCTGAGGAATTCGGTGCTATGTCCTGCGTGGAATGCGGCGTTTGTTCCGCCGGCTGCCCCGGTCATCTGGAACTGACACAGCAGATCCGCGTAGCGAAAAACGAGATCAAGAAAGCCGCAAAGCTGAAAAAGTAAATCCCGGGAAAGGATTGATGGCTGAATTATGGATGAAAAGAAAAATGATTTGACGGCAGTTGCCGCCGAAGGTCAGAGCGAAACGCCTGCGGCGGAAACACCTGCGGCGGATGCTCCTGCAGAAACTGCGGCTGCGCCGGATTCCGCGCCCAAAGCGGATTATCCGCAGTACATAACTGTAGCACCTTCTCCGCATCTGCGTGCACATGATACCACGCGCTCCATCATGCTGGATGTGGTGATCGCGCTTCTGCCCGCGTTTATCTGGGGTGTATATCACTTCGGTACGCGTGCTCTGACAATCGGTATCGTGTCGATCGCCTGCTGTGTGATTTTTGAGGCATTGAGCCAGCTGGTTCTGCGCCGTCCCGTGACGATCGGTGACGGATCGGCAGTGGTTACCGGTCTGCTTCTTGCCATGAACCTCTCGTCGGCGGTGCCGCTTTGGCTGCCTATTATCGGTGCATTCTTTGCGATTGTAGTCGTGAAGCAGCTCTTCGGCGGTATCGGCAAAAACGTGGTGAATCCGGCTCTGGCGGCGCGCGTATTCCTCTTCGCCTGGCCGAATGAAATGGGAACCTTTACCGAGGCGGGTGTCCGTCTCAGCGGTATCGGCAAAGCGGATGTGATTGCATCTGCGACTCCCCTCATGTCCCTGAAAGCCGGTGAGTTCCCGGATGTAACGCTGTCTGAGATGATCCTCGGTCAGACTTCCGGCTGTATCGGCGAGGTCTCTTCCGTTCTGCTGATCGCGGGCGGACTCTACCTGCTGATCCGCCGTGTGATTACATGGCATATTCCCGTGGCTTATCTGGGAACTGTAGCTGTGCTGACCGTTCTTTTCCCGCAGACCGCTTCCGGTAATCTCAGCTTTATGCTCAGCGAGCTGTTTTCCGGCGGTCTGATTCTCGGTGCATTCTTTATGGCAACCGATTATGCCACATCTCCCGTTACCTACCGCGGCAGACTGATCTTCGGTGTGGGCTGCGGTCTGATCACCGTATTTATCCGCTTCTTCGGCGGTTATGCGGAAGGCGTATCTTTCGCCATCCTGATCATGAATCTTCTGGTGTGGTACATTGATCGCTTTACTATGCCCATCAGATTCGGAGGTAAGAGCGTTGAAAAGAAAAAATGATATAACGGAAACTCCGGCAGAAAATGTTGCTGCCGCGGAAGAATCTGTGAATACTTCTGCCGAAGCGGCAGAGGTGCCGGCAGAAGAAGTATCCGCGGAAATCCCCGCAGAGCCTGTGAAGGCGGAGAAACAGCCCTCCGCTGTTAAGGAAGCGGTTAAGATTACTCTGCCGCTGTCTATCATCTGCATCGTTGTGGCGCTGATGCTTGCAGTGGTCAACGCCCTGACGGCAGATACCATTGCCGCCAATAATGCAAGAGAAAAAGAAGCCGCAATCCTGTCCATTTTCCCGGACGGTGACGGCACGGAATTGAATTATGCCGAGGACGGCACGGAGGTTTACCGGGTGAAAACCGGTGAGTCTGTGATCGGATACTGCGTCAGTGTAGCTGAAAACGGATTCGGCGGCGCTGTCAGCATGATGGTCGGCGTGAATCCTGCCGGTTCTGTCTGCGGCGTGAAAATCGTCTCTCTCTCCGAGACTCCCGGTATCGGTTCCAAGGTGAAAAGCGACGGCTTTCTTGCAACCTTCAAGGGCGATCAGCTTTTTGTCATCGGTGAAAACTTCGATGCGATTTCCGGTGCGACGGTTTCCTCCAAAGCGGTTGTCCGCGGTGTAAACCGTGCTTTGATTGCTGTGAGAGATACCTTTGAACTGGAGACTCCCAAGGAGGAAGTGCAGATGCAGCTTCCCACCGTGGATAATACAGCTGAAACGGGTATCACAGTGGAAACTGCTCCCGCAGCGGAAACAACGCAGGTTATTTCAACCGAGACTGTGCAGACAGAACGCCCGGTAGTGAATCTGGCAGCAGTTCTTCCTTATGCATCGGTCACTTCCGCCGGCAAAACGGTCAATCGAGTCTTTCTTGCCGGCTCTGAAACCGTTGTGATTGAAGAAACCACCGCTCCTCCGGAAACGGAAGCACCGCCTGCTGAAACGGTGCCGCCGGAGACGACTGCCGCGGAAACTCTTCCCGCTGAGACAAATCCGGCAGTAAGCGAAACAACTGAAGTAACACCGGTTGAGACGACCCCGGCGGACAGCGCGCCGGCGATCCTCTGATCCGCAATCCATACATGTGGAGGCATTCATGGGTACATCATTTCTCCGGCAGATGCGGGACGGCATCGTGACCAATAATCCGGTATTCGTACAGTTTCTCGGTATGTGTTCCGTGCTGGCTGTAACCACATCGGTTACCAATGCCATTGGCATGGGTCTGTCCGTTACCGCCGTTCTGATCTGCTCCAATCTCTTTATATCCCTTCTGCGCAATGCCATTCCGAAACAGGTGCGCATTGCCTCGTATATCATCGTAATTTCCGGCTTTGTAACTGCTGTTGAGCTGATTATCAAAGCTTTTCTGCCCGATCTTGATAAATCTCTCGGTTTGTTTATCCCCCTGATCGTGGTAAACTGTATCATCCTTGCCCGCGCCGAGGCATTTGCGTCCAAGAATAAGCCGCTGCCTTCTGTCATCGACGGTCTCGCTTCCGGTATCGGATATACAGTATCCGTCGTTGTTCTGGCATTTGTGCGTGAACTGCTGGGTACCGGCATCGTGTTTGCCGCAGCAGACGGCACAGGCGGTCTGCGGATTCTGGGAGACTGGTATTCGCCCGCAACCATCTTTATCATGCCTGCCGGTGCATTCCTGACGCTCGGTTTCCTGTGCGCCGCATTCAATAAGGCAAGGAGTGCCGCCGCTGCATCGGCTGAGAAGAAAGCAGAAGCGGCAAAAAAGACAGCAGCACCTGAAACTGCGGAGGTGGCAGAATGAGCAATATTTTCCTTCTGATGCTGTCGGCTATTCTGACAGAAAACTTCATTTTCCTGAAATTCTACGGCATCTGCCCGTTCCTCGGCGTTTCCGAAAAGCCGGATACCGCTCTCGGTATGGGCATGGCGGTTACGTTCGTTATGACCGTGTCCTCTGCCGTAACGTATGCGATCTATGATCTGTTCCTGCTTCCTTTCGGGCTGGAATATCTGACTACTATCGCATTCATTCTCGTAATTGCGACGCTGGTGCAGTTCATCGAGATGTTCCTGCGCAAGTTTATCCCGGCACTCTACAGTGCACTGGGTATCTATCTGCCGCTGATCACCACCAACTGTGCGGTTCTCGGCGCAGCTCTGCTGAACGTCAATGAGGGTTATACATTCATTGAATCCCTGGTATTCGGTTTCTCTGCCGCTCTGGGCTTCACTCTGGCGATCGTGCTGTTCGCCGGCGTCCGTGAGCGTCTGAAATTCGCCAATCCCCCGAAGGCGTTTGCAGGCATGCCGATCATTCTGATCACCGCCGGCCTGCTCGCTATGGCATTTTCCGGTTTCTCCGGCATCAGCTTTTCCTGAGGAGGCATAGACTATGAAAGAAATTCTGATTCCCGTAGTGGTATTTGCCGTTCTCGGTACGCTGATGGGTATAATCCTTGCCGTTGCCTCCCGCCTGCTTGCCATCAAGCGTGATGCGCGTATCGATGCTGTGCAGGAATGCCTGCCCGGCGCGAACTGCGGCGGATGTGGCTATGCCGGCTGTGCATCCCTTGCGGAAGCGATTGTCAAGGGTGAGGCGAAGATCAATGCCTGCCCCGCGAATAACTTTGAAAATATTGCAAAAATCGGCGAGATCATGGGGCAGACTGCGGAACAATCCACCCGCATGGTGGCACAGGTTATGTGTTCCGGTTCCCGCAACATTGCCAAGCATCGGTTTGTTTATGAGGGTATCGTGGATTGCCATTCCGCTGAAGTGCTGGCTGCCGGTGATAAGATCTGCGCCGCAGGCTGTATCGGTCTGGGCAGCTGCGTGGAAAAATGTGCTTTTGACGCTATCGCCATTGTGGACGGTGTTGCCGTAGTCAACCGTGAGAAATGCCGCGCCTGCGGTATGTGCGTAACGGAGTGTCCGAAGAAGATCATCAAACTGATCCCGTACGATGCAAAGTATTTCGTGAAGTGCGCTTCTCCCGAAAAGGGTAAAGTTGTCCGCGATGCATGCGATGCCGGTTGTATAGGATGCCGGATATGCGAAAAGAACTGCCCCGAAAAGGCCATCCACCTGGAAGGTGATATGGCGGTTATCGATTACGCAAAATGTACCGGATGCGGCGTGTGCGCAAGCAAATGCCCGCGCAAGATTATCCGTACACACGAGTAAAAAAGAATCCTGAACGGTTAAAACCGTTCAGGATTTTTTGTGTAACGAAAACCCCGCCATAGTGGCGGGGTTCCGAGTAGGCTATAGCCGATAAGTATAGACAAAAAAACTCCGATTGTGTAAAATAAAGGAGACCTGCCAGTCAAGCCAAACAAACACAATCGGAGGACATTAAAATGCTCAAGCAAGAAGTCAATTTTAACGCCACAAATAGTTTAGCACATACAAAGTGGAATTGCAAGTACCATATCGTATTTGCGCCGAAATACAGAAGGAAGGTGTTTTTTGGGGAAAAACGAATGGAAATACGAGAGATATTGAGGACATTATGTCAATGGAAGGGAATAGAAATAATAGAAGGGGAAGTGTGTCCTGACCATATACATATGTTAGTGAGTATCCCGCCCAAAATGAGAGTATCAGGTTTTATGGGATATCTGAAAGGAAAAAGCAGTTTGATGATATTTCAAAAATATGGAAATATGAAATTTGCGTACCGCAACAGAGAATTTTGGTGTAAAGGCTATTACGTAGATACGGTAGGCAAAAATACAAAAGCAATAAAAGAGTACATAAGCGAACAGTTGAAAAGAGATCAGGAAAGCGATCAGTTAAGTATGTTTGATCCCAGAGACCCGTTTACGGGTAGCAAGAAACAATTGCATGGCTGGCAGGCCAATCTACAGCGCACTTGTGCGCAGCCAATAATGAGTAGGGCTTTGCCCGAAAATGAAATACCACCCGCTATGCGGGTGGATTTTTATTCGGTTCGCTTATCGGATATACTCGATCCGATGTGTGCCGGGCTGAGCTAGGACCGCCAGCGTACGGGTTCTGCCGGTAACCGTCCGGGTCACCGTTGTGCATTCTTCCCCGTCCACAAGGACACGTTCTGCGGCTTCGGGAAGCACCAGCGCCGTCGGTACGGTACACTCCACGGTAATGCCGTCTGCATCCGCGCAGATCGCTGCATTCCGGCGAGCCTGCCAGAAGAGCGCGATCCGGTCGGTGGACGTGAGGCACACCGTATAACCCTTCTCAGTCCAGTGTTCCTTTGCCAGCTTTACCGCAGCGGTGGACCAGGCGGTATTCGGATTGGAAGGTGCGAGATAATGCGGGTGGATAAAGAACTGCGCGATCCGTCCGTCCTTGGCCGCACCGTCTATATACTGCAGGATCTGATCCGGATCCGTATATGTTCCGCCGAGACGGGGTTCATAATAGTTCAGTGGAATTTCCATACAACTGATCAGGGCGTTGCCGTGTTCGGCATCGTCACAGGTATAACGGGGGAAGGACGTTCCGAAACCAAATCCGCACAGGTTGAACGCGTTGATGTTGGCTGGATTGATCTCACCCAGTTTGCTGTTGTCGGCAATAATGCCGCTTTCTGCCAGCCAGCGGAGACGCGGAGCAGCCATTCCGCCCTGGATCAAGCAGTGATTAACGTTCGTCACTGGATCTACACCGAAATAGTCGCGGTAAATACGGACGCTTTCCTGCTGCACCTCCAAAGAATACGGTCGCTTCCAGAAATTCGTGTGGAGCGCCAGCTCACAGCCGAGTGCTGCCATCTCTTCCCGCTGAGCGGGAGTAATAATGAAGGACGTACCGGCCGGCATCGCGTTCACATGATAATACAGACCGAGATCATGTATTACACGGGCACCGTTCAGATTGAAATCCGCCGAGGTATGATCGTCGTCACCGGAGATGTGCATAGCAAAATCGGGCACCGTACCCTCCTCCGTAAGGGGAAGACGGTACAGCATCGGAACACCCAGCGAAAGCAGGATGTCCTCGAGGATCATCAGCATATGATCGTTATAGGGCTGATCGGAATACATTCCTGCCGGAACGGGACGGGTATCCGGTGTACGGCCAATGATAAAGCCGTTCTTGGGTTCCCCGTCGGAAAATCCGTCGCCCGAGAACCATACTGTCGCACAAAGGTCGAAGAGGAATTCGTAGCTGTGGGCGTTCTGCCGGACAACCGCCGGCACTTTCCGCCCCTCTGCGTCCTCACCGTTGTACAAAATCTCGCCTCCGGGCGTTCCCTCACGCAGAGGAGCAAACAGAGGGATTCGCTCCTCACCGAAGAGCAGATGGCTCACAATACCGGGCTCCCGACGAATCTCTCCGCCGCAGAAAAGAATGCGGGCATATGCCCCCTCTGCCAAATCGGTCAGATCGTCCGTATTGGCCAGCAGCACGTCATTTTCGGTAAGTCCCGGGACATCCGCCGGGGTGCAGGGACGTCCTGCCGCACCCAGCTGTGCAAGCAAAGCGGGGAAATACGCCGGTGTATAATCGATCCCGGCGGCGTTCTCCCGTTCACGGCGTGTCTCATTCCAAAGATAATACAGATTCATCCTAAATAACCTCTTATAAACCGGAATATGATCCGCATCAGTTCTCCGGTATCAGCTTGATCTGTTCGATCGTGCTCTGGCGGGCAGTTTCTGCTGCTTCCTTGATCGACTCCCAGGTGGAGACCCAGGATTCGGAACGTGCACCGAAATGCTTTCCGATCGTGGTCCAGACTTTACCCCAGTTATAGGTACCGCCGATATCCTGTACAACGTTGTCAAAAATCAGGTCCAGCATATCTGCAGACTGCTTGTCGCGTGCCACCTTGGCACCGAGCAGCACATCGTAATAAGCAGCGCGGACCGTATCCGTTCCGTTACGGTTCATAAGATCGTATACGGTTCCCATAAACTCGGTCTCTTTGTTCTGACGGGGGAAGCTCACCATACGGGCTACGTGCGGAGAGAACGTGGAGATATATGTTTCCTGATCTTCACTGTACTTGGGGCAGGGAATAATGCCGTATTCCTCTTCCATATCACGGTAGCCGGCAAACGTGGACATTGCATTACCCATAAAGAGCGCGCGTCCGGAGCCGAAGATTGTTCCATAGTCGTTAGCTCCCAGAGTTTCCTCGTGGCGGAAATTCTTATCGTACATCAGCTTCTGGATCCGCATCATCGCATCCACTGCACCTTCACTGGCAATCGTAAAGTACGGTACATCATCCGCGTCTTTTCTTGCGATCTGCTGTTCAGAACCAACCAGCAGGAACCAGCTGAACAGATCCTCTGCCAGAAGACCGAAGGCGTCGTCGCCTTTTTTCAGGACACCGTCTCCGTTTATATCCTTCGTGGCGAGAGTACCGTATTCCTGCATCAGGTCAATCGTCCATTTACCGGAGGAAACGACCTCATACATATTCGGCAGCTGGAGATTTTCTGCCAGTTTCTTGTTGAAAATCATTGCGAAAATACCGGTCTTATCGCTGGCAAGGCCTTGACCGCCGAGGATATACTGGTGCTTCAGGATCGTGGAGGAAGCGTTCAGTTCCTGATCGTACCAGGGCGCTTCGATATACAGACCGGGAACGGTCAGTACATCGTACACAGCTCCTTTGGAAACCAGCTGAGTGGTCAGCTGAATGGCACGTCCCTGTACCAACTCAAAGGTATCGTCGCTTGCCTGGTACAGTCCGTACATCTGCTGAGCAGAGTTTTTCGAATCCGTCTGTGTAAACTTCATACCGTAGGTGGCTTCAAGTTTCATATTGCGCTGATAGGCGGCAGAACCAACCGTATCGGCTTCGTTATCCTCTGCCATGAACAGGTCGTTGTAATCCTGTCCCCATACACCGGTCCGGTCGACCAGCATATCGTACGAACGTCCGTCGTAATTCACTTCGGGAAGCGGATACATCTGCTCCAGCGTAAGCGGAGCCGTCGTCTCTTCCGTCGTCACTTCAGCTGTTGTTTCAACGGGATCGCCGGAAGCGCAGGAAGACATAAGAAGTGCAGTCAAAAGCATTACGGAAAAATTTCGCAGGGATCGCTTCGATTTCATAAAGATCTCCTTTCATATAGGGAACCACGGAAAAACGGTTCCCGACATAAACCATTGCGATTCAAATACGGCAAATAAAATCAGAGCGGCGAATCGCATACCGAACTCAGATTTTATGTGCAAAAAACAGGTATTCCCGGACGACCTCCCTTCGTTGTACATTTGAATGGCAGAAAAAATGTTTACAGGATTCGCTGTCCCTATGTTAAATGCTGCAAACATGTCAATCATACAGCGAATCCCGTACTTCCGGCGGTTCATCTATTTCCGGGCAGCGGTCTGCGGCTTACTGCGCTCCCCTTTTTCACAAACTCCGTTTCTGATATGTTTCGGTCTGTCAAACGGAGGTTACCCGACCAGAGACAGTGCCTGACAGCCTACGGCTGCGAGGCAGAGCAAAAAGGACAGCACGATTTTTCCGGACAGTTTTTCCTGCCCGCACAGAATTCCCACCGACAGAGACAGCAGGATCGACGCTGCCGTGGTGATGGTAAACTGCGCCGCCGCATTCAGATAACCGGCGATCCGCTCCGTCATATAGAAGCAGACTCCGTTGCATACACCCAGCAGCATAAGCCAGGGAAGCAGCCGGACGGAAAGCACGCTCCGGAGCGGGAAAGCAGTTTTTTTCGCCGCCGAGCAGCACAGGGAAACAAGAATACCGCAAACCGCTGCCGTCAGATACAGAACGACGAAGAAACGGTTGGTATTGCCTCCCTGATGATCATTGATGCGAATGAAAAAATTCACCAGACCGTTGGCAAGGCAGGCGCCGAGCGAAAGAAGGATCACGGTCCGAGGAGAGGATCCGCTGCCCGCAGAGCCGCCGCGCAGATTCAGCAGTACGATCACGGCGGCAGATGCCACCATACCGACAAGCTGAAGCCAGCCGGCACTCTCTCTGAGGAATACCACAGACAAAAGAACGGGAATAATGAAATTCAGATTGATGATGATGAACGGGATCGAGAATGCCTCCCGTTTCATCGCTTCAATCAGGCAGAAAGCGGCGGTGAACATTCCGACACCCGCTGCCGCAGCGGGAAGAAACAGCGTCGGAGCGGTATCGCCGGACAGCACTGCCAGGACAGCGAAAAACACTGTCAGCATACAATACCAAACGGAGGGCATCAGTGCGGAAGCGGCACTGGACTGGTTGTTTCCCGCCAGTTTTTTGTAAATATTCCCCGTAAATCCCGAAGAAAGAATGCACAGGATAAAAAACAGAACGATCATACGGCTTCGTCAGACCTCAGACACGGAAATCCGGAACTTCAAGAAGCACGCCGCCGCGGTTTGCGGATTCGCGGGCAAGAATAGCAGGAGCTGCCGTCTCTACAGCACGGTAAACGTCCATCGGAGGAGTCTTGTCGTTCAGGATCGCATCGACAAAGTAATAGATAGGATAGTAATCCGCACCGCCGTGACCTGCATGCCGGAATTCTTCGGGAGCATCCTTATCGGCTGTACCCCATTCGGGATGTGCCGTCCATCCCTCTCCGGGAATGAACATCTTCGGTGTATCCAGAGTAGAACGCGCCGATTCTACGGTTCTCTTTGTACCCTTGACCTGATACCAGTGTGCATAGGTCCCGCTCTTCTCACCGTAAGGAGAGGTGAAACCGGCACGCAGGCTGAAGAGTACGTCATTGGAGTTATACATCAGAGCGCACTCCAGATCACGCGTGTCGAAACCTTCGGTGGCGTAGCTGCCCCGCTTCGTACCCTGACAGGAAACCCGTTCGATACGGCCTCCGGTAATCGACAGCAGGGGAGAAAGCTCGTGCGGCAGATAGAGAATGGGATCCATAAAGGTACGGTACCGCCAGGTACGCTCCCATTCTGGATCGTTATGATAGGAAGGATCATGCGTCCAGACACGGTGTCCGGTCTTTATGTTCCGGAAAAAGTCCCAGGACGGTGCATAGTGCAGATATTCACCCTCTGCGTAAAGTATCTTGCCGAATTCGCCTTCGGCGGCCATCCGGCGCCAGCGATCCACAAAATGCCAGTAGCGGGTCTGCTCTGCCAACTGGTATTTGCAGCCGGTACGCTTAACCGCATTGACCAGATCCCGACATTGCTCGATGGTGAACGCAGCCGGCACCTCCGTCATAACGTGAATACCGCGCTCCATTTCCGCTACGGCGTAATCCACCTGGATATCAGGGTCACATGCGATCAGGACCGCATCGTATACGGCTTTCTTCGACATTTCTTCATAAGAAGTAAAAGGGACCATCTCTTTGCCGGTCTTCTCCTTGAAACGTGCAACGGTTTCCTCGGCGTATCTGTCTGCCGTATCGCAGCATGCCACAAACTCAAGCTGCGGATGAGCGGCATACTGTTCTGCCAGATAGCGGCCGCGGCCTCCGGTTCCCAGAACTGCAAAACGAATCTTTTCCATGAAATTTCTCCTTTAGGTAAAAAATAAGTTGACATCTGTGCTGTCAATATATATAATAAATCATAAATCGAGAAATTTATATAGATAAAAAGCCTGATAATGTATGAATTTGGTCGGTTTGTCCCAAAAAGGTGGTATCTATGCTGTACGTACCGGAACAAAATGCTTTTATCTCCCGTCTGCTGTACCCCAGCCTGTCATGGATAAGCCGGATCGCAAGGGGGCGGGGAATGAAGGTATTTTTCTCCGACACGCATGACATACGCACTCCTTTTTTGAGAATCGGCCAAATTCATACATTATCAGGCTTTTTATCTATATTAAAATCAGGATTTATGATTTATTATATATATAGGTGCAAAACGGGATTTGGGGTCCTCCCATCCCGTTGGCACACGAAATTCAGGGGCGATATGTGATTTGCCGCTCTGATTTAATTTTTCCACAGTTGAATTGCGAAATTTTATATAGGGAACCGTCTTTTGAGGTTCACTAAAGCTGAGAAAGGAATTACAAGATGGGAATTGTGACATTTGGAAAACGCGCTGAAGTATGCTACAACACGGAGACATTCGGCTTTTTCGTAAAAAAGGACGGTGTGACCTTTCACACTGCCGAGGATTTTGAACCCTATCTGCGTCTGAAGGACGACACAAAGCTGCCTCTTGCCGCAGCTGCAGCGCAAAACACCGTCTCCTATCCCTCCGGCGTAGGCGATGGCATACTCACCACCCTTTCGGATTTTCCGGGTATCAATCTTACCGTATCGCTCTATGTCTGGCTGGAAGAAATAAACGGCAGACTGCACGCCGAACTCATTCCAATTGAGGAAGACTACGAAACGATTATGGAGGTTTGCTGG
Organism: Oscillospiraceae bacterium; assembly: GCA_015063645.1. Classification (GTDB taxonomy): domain Bacteria; phylum Bacillota; class Clostridia; order Oscillospirales; family CAG-272; genus SIG701. The sequence continues at coordinate 26,245 of SVTS01000030.1, forward strand.
CCCGCTCCCATCCACAGCTTTGATAAACAAAACGGTTACAGCGTCGTAAACCTCTCCAACGGCCGCCTCTATCCCGACAATTATGAGGGCGAGATCCACACCGAGGAGCAAAGACGGCTGCTCACAAGAGGCTGTTACCTTGCGTTTTGGGGACAGGTGAGTGGCGAGGGCGGTTATCTTGCCGGTATCTCCACCCCCTGGGATGCCGACTATGCTTACAATAAGGCAGACGGCAAGCCGATGCGCATCGGCATTCACTGGATCCCCTCTCTTGGCAAGATCAATTCCCGCCGCGAAATGTTCTTTGATTTCTTTGTGGGCAAATGCGACTATAATACAATTTGTCTTGCCTACCGCGATCACTTAAGAGAAATCGGCAAGCTGGTCTCGCTGCAGGAAAAAATCTACAAAAATCCCATCGTCGGCAAAATGATCGGCCGCCCCATCATCCATACTCCGTGTATCCGCGTCCACCGCAAACCGGGCACCTATAACTACAGAGAGAATGAACCGGAGCACAACGATCAGATGACCCCTTTTTCAGTCATGACCGAGCGTCTGGAAGCCCTGCACGCCAAAGGTGTCAACGCGGCTTATGTCCATGTGGACGGCTGGGGAAAAATGGGCTACGACAACCAGCATCCCGACATCCTTCCGCCCTGTCCCGAGGCCGGCGGCTATGAGGGGATGCGCGATATGGTAGAGCGTCTGCGTGCCATCGACTTCATTCCCGCTGTGCATGACAATTACCGTGATTACTATACGGATGCTGACAGCTACAATGAAAACCAGGCGCAGGTATATCATAACGGAACCTTTGTATGTCAGAAATGCTGGGCGGGCGGAATGCAGCGCAAGCTGTGCGCCAAGCTGGCTCTTCCGTATATCCGCCGCAACTATATGGAACTCAAAAAACACGGTGCTATGCCCGACGGCGTTTATATCGATGTCTTTTCGATCACCACCCTTGATGAGTGTGATAATCCTATGCACCGTATGACCAGAAAAGAGTGTCAGGAGGAAAGATGCAAGGGACTTGAATATATCCGCTCACAGGGTATGATAATCTCCTCCGAGGAGCCCGTGGATTATACCGTAGCATCGCTTGACCTTGTGCACCACGCCTTTGACTGCAGCGACGGCAAGACACGCGGCATCCCTGTTCCGCTGTTTGAGCTTGTATATCACGATAACCTGTTTGTTCCGTGCTCACTGGCAACCAACACAGGCGCGCCTTTTAAAAACAACGGCTTTTTGCGCGCTCTGCTCCACGGTAACCTGCCATATCTGAAAATGGATGCCGATGCCGGGCAGATCGCCAAGGTAAATCTTGTCTGCCGACTCAACCGCGAGGTTGCCCTTACCCCTATGGTGCGTCACAGTTTCATCGGCGAGGGATACTCTGTGCAGGAAAGCGAGTTTGAAAACGGCGTCAAAGTCCGTATCGACCTTGATAAGGCATCCTATGAGATCCGTTGGACAGACGGTACAGTAACAGAGGGCACCGAGCAAAGCATCGCTCTTGACAAAAACTCTTACACCTATACACAGCTTGACAGATAAAAATTTCAAGACCTTTTTTAAATCAAAAAGGTGCAGTGATCTCAACTGCACCTTATTACATAGCAGACCGTCTTCGCATCACAAATCTCCCCACGCTGTACATGAAATTTGAGTTCGGTATGCGATTCGCTGCTCTGATTTTTTCATAATTGAATCGCGAAATTTTATACAGGGAACCGTTTCAGAGGTTCACCTATAGAGATAAGGGATGATACTATATGAATTTTGCCGATTCTAAAAAAGAAATTCGTATGTCGTATGTACCGGAGCAACACACCTTCATTCCCCGCCCTCTGCAGTCCAGCCTGTCCATCGACCGACTGTACACAGCCATGATCTGCGACTTCAGCGGCGACTTCGTTTTCCAGGGAGAAAGTCACGATATGTGGGAAATGAGCTGTATCCTTTCGGGTGCAGCAGGCTTTACCGCGGGAACGGAAATCTACGAATGCCAGCAGGGAGATGCCGTCATCATTCCCGGCAATCTTTTTCACACGTCCTGGGCAATGAACAAGGAAACCGTACAGCTGCTCACCGTCAGCTTCACCGGAGAATGGCTGTACCGCTTCATTCCCACGGGTAAGTTCACCCTCACGCCCCGGGAAAACCGGATTCTGCAGCTTTTGGCAGGGTCTGTACGGCAATTCTGTTCCGACCGGGAACCCTGTGATGCTGAGATGAAACCGGAGGACGAACAGATCCTGAAGAATCTGCTGGAAACGCTCGTTCTTTCGCTGAATCTGCGCCGGAACGAAAGCGAGCAGAAAGCAGTGGGCACGGACTCGGACCGCTTTTCGGAGATCACCGAATATATGAAAGCACACATCCGCGAGCCTCTGGACGTAAGCCGTATCTGTCTTGACTGCGGGATCGGACGCAGCGTTCTCAAGGAACTGTTCCACCGGTACACGGGAGCGGGCGTTATCAAATACTACAACTACCTGCGCGTGCGTCATATTATCCGTTTGCTGGGCGAGGGAAAGACGATGGCGGAAATTGCCGAGCAGATGAACTTTTCCTCTCAAAATTATCTGTCTTCCTTTTTCAAGCGGGAGACCGGGATGACCGCCCGCCAGTACCGCAGTGAAAAGCTGATTTCCCGCGGAGAAACCCAGACGCCGTAAGCTGAACCGGACAAAATTTATCTAAAGGAGAAAGATATGAAAAAATTTATGAAGCTTATCAGCCTTGTTACGGCAGTGCTTTTCCTGTCCTCCTCAATGGCTGCATGCAGTCCCACGCCCGCCCCCCCAAAGGATCCTCTCAACATTATAAGCGGCGGCAAATGTAATTATACCGTTGTTCGTCCCGAGAACTGCGTAGGCGACACAAAGGCTGCTGCTGTTGCTCTCAAGAACGCGCTGGCATTAGCTGCCGACAGCACGGTAAGTATCAAAGACGACGCACTTGACGGTTCCATGAAGCCCGAAGAGTACGAGATCCTCGTTGGTATCACCAACCGTGAGGAGACCGCTGAGGTATTGAACAGCATCAGGTACGGAGATTACGCTATCGGGATCGCAGGCAAAAAGCTGGTCATCACAGCTTATCTTGAAGATAAGCTGGTTGAAGCAGTGAATCACGTTATAGGCCTTATCAAGAGGAATGAAGGTGACTTCATCTTCAGGGATGAAGATCAGGTGACCTTCAGAGCTGACTACGAATTTGACTCTGTCAAATTCGACGGCGCATCTCTTGAAGGATATACCATTATCGTTTCAAGCACAGTTTCTGAAATAACAGAGGCTTGCGCTCAGAAGCTTCAGTCTGAGATCGCCGCAAAGAGCGGTATATATCTCCCCGTGAAGCTTGATACCGCAAAGGAAACAGAAAAAGAGATCCTCATCGGCGACACAACCAGAAGCCAGTCCCGGAAGGTTGATGCTTCCGCCCTCGGTGCTTTCGGCTATTCCGTAACAAAAGACGGTTCCAAGATCGTTATCAAGACAAACGACGATAACTTTACCGTTACGAAACTGACAGAAAACATTCTCGACAGCATTGCGAGCGGAACCTTTGCACCTGTGTCGGGTAAGCTTGAGCCCCGCGATACCCCCTATATGACGATGTTCTGTTTCACAGACGTACATAACAACTTTGCAATGCTCGAGCCCACAAATCTATCGGGCGGTTACATCGTCCGTAAAAACGTGGATGCAATGATCGACCATATGCTCGAGACCGAAGGTGCAGTAGACCTTGTTATGGTAGGCGGCGACCTTATGTCTGACTATCCTCACTATAACAAGTCGGGTAACTGGCCCTACAAGTATTTCATAGAATACAGAAAACTCCTTACAGATACCTTCGCAAGACTTTCCAAGGATGGCAAGGTAGTCTTCAACGGAGGTAACCACGACTACGGTCAGGGCGAGGCTGCAACAGACGGTCCCGGCAGGAACGGTTCTTACAATTCCTCCGATTTTTACTTCGGCAAAGACGGTATGAAGCAGACCATGGGCGAGCTTGCAGAAGAAGATATGTACTGGATCGTCGGCAAGAACACCGGTGTAAAGTACCTCATCGGCTACCACTACACCGTAAACAACGTACACGTTATGGGTATCGCCCCCGATCCCGATCTCATCTGGTCCGCGCAGGGCAACGGCTTCACGGAGGAAGCTATGGACTGGCTCAATAAGAAGCTTGACGAGATCGACCCCACCGGAAACGAGATCATCTTCCTCAACTGCCATTATCATCTCCACACCAGGATCGAGGCGGACGACGGAAGCCTCTCCACAATTACCGACGGCTATAACGCCAATAAGCTTACACTCCCCCTAAAAGGACACTCCAACCTCTTCCTCTTCTACGGCCACACGGAGTCCTGGAACCACGACTACTCGGTAAAATCGGTCATCCACTACAATACCACCTGCTCCCCCGTTAGCTGTAAAGGAACCGAGACCGAGTCCACCGAACTCCTCGCTGCAGAGCAGAGAAGCTTCAATGCTGTAAATATGGGCCACTTCAGACCCGGGTACTACCAATTCCCCGATATGTTCTGCGACGATGCCGTCACAGGTTACAGCGGATATGAAAATCTTTATACCCACGGCTCTACCGCAACCCCCAAAGTCGGACAGGGTATGTACGTCCAGGTGTTCGATGACAGGATCGTATTCACACTCAAGAATATCGGGGATTACGAGGGACTTTCCACAGAGGATATCCTCGAGCCCTACACCGTATGGCTGTATAAGTAATAAATATGATGCGAGACCGAAGTGAACCAGCGCTTGCTCTCCCCAGTCGCATAGTCGTCCCCCTCCTTGCCGGTCGGGATACTCCTTGCTTTATGGGAAAAAACTTCGAAAAAACGCCCTCACCGGGGCCGTTTTCTTCATTTTCTCTTGATCCCGAAGCGTTGGCTCAGGACAGTCGATTAATTCTGCGAGATTTTTGCGGTGTTTTTTCGCTTTTGCGGTAAAAAAACGACAGGACATCGTTATTCGGCGGGGCTTTGTAAAACAGTTATTTTGAAAAATGCTTGAAAACGACTGTTTTCAAGGGACGGCGTGACCGAAGTCACGCCGTTTCCTTTTTCGCAAGTTCTTCCAAAGGGATAAAGCCGATGCCATCATATTCGATGTGGATCTTCTGTCTGCGCTTACCGCTGGATTTGTCGGGTGCTTCCACATAGATCGCCTTTATCAGCTCTCGCAGCATACACGGGTCGATTTCCTCGATGTCCACGTATTTATCTGCCGTTCGGATGAACCTTTCAATTTTTTCGTTCTGTCTTTCCTGTACTTCAATTTCCTGCCGCAGA
>SVTS01000138.1 GCA_015063645.1 Oscillospiraceae bacterium
ATTTCTCGGCGTAATCGACCAGAGTTTCTTCTTTGAAATACTTGAAAGTCCGGTGCTCACTCATGGGAATCATCAGATCGGGAATCAGCAGTCCTTCACGCACATATCGCTCGATTGTTTCCGATTGTACATCCACACGGCGGATAAACTCCATCTGGCTGATCATACCGGCAGCTTCTTCCTGCCAGTTGAAGATATCGACAACTTCGTAGTCTGTGGCATGTACAGGATAATCAATCAAAGCATCTGGGCGTTCCCCTTGAGCGTAAAGTTCTGCTTCTGCGTTACGATCCTCTGGTTTTCCGAGTACCATTCCGCCTGCATGATAATCTTTCAGCTTGAACAGTCGGTGCATGGAATACGGGGTATTGTACTGGGTGGCATTATCAACGAAATCAAACACCATCAGATAATCCTTACCCTCGGAATTCCGCATACCGCGTCCAAGCTGCTGAGTATAGAGTACCTTTGACATCGTCGGACGAGCCATAAACAGAACTTCCGTCTGCGGACAGTCCCAACCTTCGTTGAGCAGATCACAGGCACAGAGGACTTTGATATCCCCATCGGCAAACTTCGCAAGCTGTTCGTTCCGTTCGGACGTTTTCATACTGCCGGAGACGGCAATTGCTCGGATGCCCGCATCTTCGAAAAGCCGGGCGATTTGTTCTGCATGTTTGACGGATGCACAGAATACTACAGTCCGCTTGTTTTTTACATAATTTACCCATGTGTCCACGATCAGTTTATTTCGCTCAGTAACGCAGATTTTGACATCAAGGTCGCGGATATTGTACTGCACACTGTTGAACCGGACACTGGTCATATCAATGTTGGTATGAATCCGAATGCATCGAACCGGAACAAGTGCACCGATTTCAACTGCGGTCTGAATGTCCAGTTTGTGTGCAGTATTTTTGAAGATTTCGAGGATGTTGGTATCATCGGCGCGTTCCGGGGTCGCTGTCAGTCCGAGAGTGAATTTCGGCTTGAAGTGAGAGAGAACCTTCTGATAGGTGTCGGCAGATGCGTGGTGGGCTTCGTCGATGATAATATAGTCGAAATCGTCGTCCTTGAACAGCTCCAGATTCAATGCAACACTCTGAATACTGCCACAAATCACATGGGAATCAGTATCCTTAATGCTGTCCGCAAACTTGCCTACAGAAACCCCTTCCCAGAGATTAATAAACGTGTTGTATGCCTGATTGACCAATTCCATCGTATGAGCGACAAACAGAACCCTCCCGCCGCATCGTTTAGCATCCATGACTGCGGTTACGGTTTTACCGGTACCGGTCGCATGATAGAGCAATGCTATTGTTTCTTTTTTATCACGCATGGCAGCTAAGGAAGCTAAGGCTTCCTGCTGATATTCACGCAGTTCCAGCTTTTCACCGCTGATCGCCTGTCCCTGTTGAGAGGGTAGATAATCGTCGATTTCTTTCAGACGAGGATCATTTCCAAGAAATACCCGCAGTTCGTCCTTAACGGTATCGGGCTGCTTCTGCATCTGACGGACGGCAAAACGAAAAATATCCCAGCCGAGATGCACCATACTGTTCTGTTTTAGGAGATCATCGCTGAACTTGTCCACGGAAATATGTCGCGGAGCGTGAGATGCCTGGTCGTCAATTTCGATGGCGATCCGTTTTGAACCGTTCTCAAGGACAAAATCAGCGAACCGGGCATTCTGATAGATGTCATAGAAGGGATACTGCGAATACAGATATCCCGCTTTTTCTGCACCGAAGGTTTCGGCAAACAGTTCTATAAACAGATCTTCAGCGGAACTGCCGGATGCGGAGCGGTATTCGGGCATGGTATCACCTCGAGTTATAAGTGGAGATTCAATTTTAAGCCTTCAAAAAATGTTGATTTGCAGGATTCACTATGTGTAATGTTGGCTCAATTCTATGTTTTTATCTGCAGTGCAGGGAATATGGTGATATCAAAAAAGATTCAGCAAACACACAGGCATCGTACCCGCATTCACTGGAAAACATAATACGGAATACCGTTCAGATAATCGTCATAGGTGTAGCATCCCGCAAGAACCTCCGCAGTGGCATCGTAATTGGAGGAATACGTCGAACTGCTCTGATACTTTGCGCAGTAGCCGCACCATCCTTCCGTGCGGACATTCTGGGCTTCCCAAAGCGTTCCGGCATAGGCAACGCCGAGTTTGAACGAACGGCAGTCATGTTCCAGATGGATCTTGTTTCCGGTCGGTGCCCAGAAAACCGCAACTCCTTCCAGCTGTTCGATCTTATCCGCAGTCATGGAAGAGCTGATGCCGTCGTAAACATAACCGGTGTAGGTGTCTTCGTAAATTCCTGTATCACCGGTCTGCCAGGAATCCCCGGAGTCTTCTGTGACATAGGGATTCCAGTCCGTGTAGTACGGATCTTCATGGATATATTCATCCGGCTCCATATAGGAGTATTCATCATAAACCACATCATCCTGTGTGAACAGCGTATCATACGACGAATCCCAGTCATCGTAAACGGGATCAAACGATGAGAGTGCATAGGCATCATAGCAGCTGTCAAACTGGTATTCAGTGAATACTCCTGCCGTGATGAGTTTTTCCGCCAGCGTTTCCGCGGAGTTTTTCAGATTCGCTCCGAGCGCGGCATAGGAGACCAGCGCAATGTCGGAACGCCAGAATTCATCCGTGTTGACACAGTCGGGAAGAATACCGACCGATTCTGCGAGAGTATACGGGTCCTGCCAGGTGAAATCCTCTACGTTGGCATCCGAATAGCCGAGCGCACGGAGGACAAAGGTAAGAAACGTGCCCGCACCGGCATTTCCTGCCCCGAATTCGGTTTCGGAAACCCCGTTGGTGAGCCCATTCTGATACGCATATCCGATGTAGCTGTCCGCCCAGGAGGGAACATCGGTGAAAGGGTGATACCAGTATCCGCCGAGTGCATCCTGCTCCTTGCCGAGAACACGGATCAGAATAACGAGCGCTTCGACCCGGGACGGTTCGCGGTTCAGATCAAAATCGGTTTCGGAAACCCCTTTGAACAGCCCGAGCGATTTGAGATCGGAGGCGATAGTTTCTTCAAAGGAGGTATCGCGGGCAGCCGCCGTGAGCGGAAGGGAAAGGGATAAAGCGGCTGCAGTCAGAAGTGCGAGAAGTTTTTTCATGATTGTCATCCTTTGTTTTGGATTTCCTTATTTCTTACATTTATTATATCACATAATCCGGACATATGCAACACCCGCAGTTTTGAACGGAAATCCCCTCACCCCACGTTTCTCCACATTTCCGCCGCACGTCCGCACATCTCCTCGATCCACTCCCGCCGCTTCAGCTGTCCCAGCCACTTCTGCGGGATCCCGTCCATTCCGTACAGCGCACCTGCGAGTCCTCCCGCCACTGCCGCGGTCGTATCGGTATCCTCGCCGAGATTCACCGCCTTCAGCACGCATTCCGCGTAGCTGTCCGTGGTCATCAGACACCACACCGCCGCCTCAAGCGTGTCGACGACATAGCCGCTTGATCTGATCCGCTCACGTTCAAGCCACAGAAAGTCCGGCGCGAACATCCGGTGATAGAATACTGCTTCCGGTTCGTCTTTCAGAAGGAGCTGCGCGTGAGTCAGTCCGTGGGCAGCGGATGCTTTCGACGGACACCGGAGCAGATTGGTGAGGATGACGGAATAAATCAGGCATCCGACCTGCGATCTGGGGTGGGCGTGGGTCAGCATGGAGCCTTCCCGGATCAGCTTCTCACGCTGACAGGGCATGAATTCGCTGTACAGCACAAACGGAAGAATCCGCATCAGGGAACCGTTGCCGTTGGAATTGGCCTCCGTCAGACCGCATTCCGGCGGCTTTTTGTGATGGCGGGTGTAATTGAGAATCGCCTGACGGCAGGTGCCGCCCACATCGAACATCACGCCGGTGGGGGTATATGCCCCATAAGCGGGAACTTAAGCAAAAAAGAGTCCATACACAAGGTCAATGTGGTATAATAAGTTTGCACACAAAAAACACCACAGGACGATGAATATGGACAAACTATATTATACACAGACCGGGAGAGAAAATCAAGAGATTGAAGAAAGGATCATAGAAATCCAGAA
>SVTS01000031.1 GCA_015063645.1 Oscillospiraceae bacterium
GTTTTTGATAACGAATAAGAGTAATATCTCTGCTTGTAGATGCTATGAAAAAGCAGGAGGTATTAATACTACTAATGATGAAATTGTATATGCATACAAATAATTGAATTATGATAAATTCCAATTTATTGTCCATTTTCCCTTGTTGTTTATAGGAACACAAAAGGTAATTGAGAGTAAAAAAACAAGGTACGGCGAAAATCTCGCTGTACCTTGTTTTGTATATGTATAAAGATTTTCGAAAGGGGGTACGGGGGAAATCCTTTTGCAAAAGGGTTTCCCCCGCCGTACTCTCACCAGTATTTCCGATCCAGTGCCCGCAGCTGTACTGCTTCGGCAACGTGCGCGGCGGTGATCTGTTCACTGCCCGCCAGATCGGCAATGGTCCGGGCGACACGCAGAATGCGGTCGTATCCGCGGGCGGACAGCCCCATCTTCTCCATCGCCTTCTTCATGATCATTTTGCCCGCGTCATCCGGCACGCACATGTCCCGCGTGGCGGCGGCATCCAGCGATCCGTTGGGAATGGGATTGCCGTCCGGGAAGCGCTTTGCGGCAAATTCTCTGGCGCGGATTACCCGTTCACGGATGGCGGCGGATGGCTCGGCCCGCTCTGTTGTGCTCATCTCGTCGAACGTCAGCGCGGGAACTTCCACATGCATGTCAATGCGGTCCAGCAGCGGACCGGAGATTTTCGCCAGATACTTGGATATAGCCTCCCGTTTGCAGGAGCATTGCCGGACATCACTGCCGTAATAGCCGCAGGGACAGGGATTCATGGCGCAGACCAGCATTGTCCGGGTGGGGAACGTGAACCGCCCCGCCGCGCGGGTGATGGTCACGCATCCGTCCTCCAGCGGCTGGCGGAGACTTTCCGTTACCGGACGGGCGAATTCAGGCAGCTCATCGAGAAACAGAACGCCGTTGTGCGCCAGCGCAATCTCCCCCGGTTCGGGGATCTTGCCGCCGCCTACCAGCGCCGCCGCGCTCATCGTATGGTGCGGCGACCGGAACGGGCGGATATTGACCAATCCCGCGTTGCCCAGAATGCCCGCAACGGAGTGGATTTTCGTAGTCTCCACCGATTCCGCAAAACTCATGGGCGGAAGAATGGACGGCAGGCGCTTCGCCAGCATGGATTTACCCGAGCCGGGGGCGCCGATCATCAGAATATTATGTCCGCCTGCGGCGGCGATCTCCAAGGCTCGCTTGACGCGTTTCTGTCCCTTGACGTCACAGAAATCCAGCCCCTCGGGCATGGCGTTCAGATCTGCACGGACACTTTTTGCCGCCTGCAGGGCTTCTCTGCCGCAGAGGTGATCCAGCAGTGCGCCCACGGTGGGCACGCCGAAGACGGTGATTCCCTCCACGGCGGCGGCTTCCGCGATGTTTTCTGTGGGAACGTATACTTCCCGCATGCCGCTTTCCGCGGCGGAGAGCACCATATTGAGCACGCCGCGCACGGCACGGACATGCCCGGACAGGGACAGCTCTCCGATAAAGCATTTGTCGGAGAAATCCAGATCATGGGCAAGCACGCCGCCGCTCTGCAGGATGGCAATCAGCATGGCAAGATCGAATGCGGAGCCCTCTTTCTTGCGGTCAGCGGGAGCCAGGTTGAGCACGATCTCCCTTTCCGGGAAAGGAATGCCGGAATTTTCCGCGGCGGCGGTCATGCGCTGTTTTGCCTCGCGGACTGCCATATCGGGCAGACCGACGATTTCCAGTTTCGGCAGATTATTGACGGCGCTGCATTCCACCGTGACAAGATATCCCTCAAGTCCGTTGAGCGCCGCGCAGTAGGTGACTGATAACATAATTCTTCTGTCCTTCTCTGTTCTTGTATAAATTTTAACATAAAATTCAAAGAGAAACAATACCGACGTCCAAAGAAATTGCTATAATTATAGATAATAATCAAATAATCCGCAAGGAGCTGTCATTATGAAGAACAAAGTTACTTTTGAAGTCCGCATCGACGAGGAACTCTACAAGAAACTTCTCGTGGCATCTGCCGCCGAAGGCCGTTCCCTCAACAATCAGATGCTCCACCTCATCCGCTCCAACCTCGCCTACTTCGAACGCACCCACGGCAAAATCGACCCCTCCAAAGCTGTACTCCCGGAGGATGCGTAACAAGCGGAGTTTTCCGGGGCTTTGCCCCAGACCCCACCAAGGGGCAAGGCCCCTTGGATCCCGAAACAAATACAAGGTGCGCCCGTTCAGCTGGACTGTCAGTCAGCACAGGCGCACCTTATATTTGTTTTGGATGGGTGCCAAGGGACTTCGTCCCTTGGCAGGGTGCGGGGCAGAGCCCCGCGAAACTTCATTTGCTGCTCACCCTTCGTGCGTATAGCTTATCGAGGTGACGATGTTGTCGGCGTCGGTGAGGAGGGTGAGGGAGGTGGTGGATTTCAGGAAGACGTAGCGACCGAAATCGGGGGAGGATTTTTTGCTGTCATGAGCGCCGTATGCGGCGGTGGCATCTGCGAGGGAGGATCCGACGGCGATGCCTTCCTCCGTCTTGTGAGCGTCGGATGTCAGCGTCAGGGAGATGACCGTGCTGCCGTTTTTGCCGGGGGAGGTTACGATTTCAAGCCCGTCATAGTAGTAGACAATATCGTTTCCCTCGTGAATGCAGCTGGGGGCTTCCAGCTTTTCCGTCGGCTTGCCGAGGAGGGATTCGATATCTGCCGTCGCTCCGGGGATCAGACGTACCGCGGGCTTCGTCAGCGTAAGCGCATAGCCGGAGAATTCTGGCTCCACAGCCGTATCGAGGACAGTTTCACCTGCCTCTGCAGTTGTGTCACCGGCGGTGTCAGCGGGAACGTCATCCGTGCCGTCCTGCGCGCAGGCGCAGAGCAGCATTGCAGAAAGCAGAAGAGCGGCGGTCAGTTTATTCATGGTCGTTTCTCCTTATCGATTTACGGTGTGGCAGGATAGAGGGATTTGTCAAAGCTGTAGTAATCCTTGACTTTTGTTTCGGAATACGCTTTTACTTCCGCATCCGTCAGCATGAACGCGGTCAGAGGATACTGCTTGTAGTGCGGACAGGTATCAAAATGATACCATCCGTCACCGCAGTTTACCAGATTCCAGTAGTGGGGCTTCGCGGGATTGTCACGGCAGATCTCCATATTCTGAATACCTGCGCAGTCCAGAAGGATCCGCGACATCGCATAATAGACGTAGCAGTCGCCCCGTCCGTTTGTGAATCCGTAATACGCCGCCCGCATCCAGTACGTCTTGTCGGCGTAGGTCACATAGGCAATGTTAGCGGTCATCCAGTCGTAAATTGCCCGGGCTTTTTCCCGCTGTGTCATGCCGGACTTCAGAATCTTTTCCAGAATATTCTCCGCGTAGGGGCGGATCACATCTTCCGTGATCTCCAGTACGGTAACGTACGCTGTGGCGGTGGATGTGTTGCCCGCGTCATCCGTAGCGGTGTAGGTGATCCGGTACCGACCGGGAACGCTGAGCTTTACCTCGGAGGAATCCACCGTAAGGGTGGCATTTCCGTCTCCGTCCGTGACGGAGACACCGGTTTTGTACGAGAGGCGTCCGTTCACATAGGTGCTCAGATTTCGGACACCGGTGATGATGGGCGCTGTGTGATCGTTGACAACCGCCAGATAAGATGTAACGGTGGTCGTGTTGCCGGAGGTGTCCGTCAGCAGAATATCCACCAGACTCTTGCCGGGCGTGGCAAAATCCACTTCTCCGACAAAAGATGCGGTAACTTCCGACGCATCCTCAATAAAGTCGACAAAATCCGCGGGAGTGGGTATAGTGGTGGACGGGAGATAAATCACAACCTGACGGGGTTCCGCTCTGGGCGGCGTCAGATCCTTGATCGTCAGCGTTACGCTGACATTTCCGTCGGGCGTTGCCACGGTAATGTCATGTACGCCCGCAGGCATTTTCGGGAAATTATACCGTTCTGCCAGATAGCAGTCCGGCTCATTGGCAAGAATCTCGTCAATGGCAATGTACTGCTCAACGCCTGCCTCCAGAATCAGGGAGGCAGGAATGTCGTATACACGCAGGTAGGAAGATACATCGGCGGTGTTGCCTGCCGCATCCGTAAGACGGATGCCGACCTGCTGCCAGCCTATGCGGGTGCAGTCCGGCTGGGTAATGTACGCCGCGGTGACCGCGGTTGCATCGTCAATCCGTTCCAGAAAATCCGCGGCGGAAGGCACGCGCTCCAGCAGCGTGAGCACATCCCGCACATCAGCGGTGGGGGCTGTGGTGTCCTCTACGCGCAGACGGACGGTGAAACGCCGGTTGTCAATCAGAATTTCTGCGGATGTTTCGCCGGGAACGGAGAGAACGGAGGAATCGAATGCGTCCGAAAAAGAGGCGCCGGCGATTTCATTCCGGAGTTTTTTCTGCAAATCGGAGAGGGAAATACCCGCTTCTGCTTGCAGAAGGTCCGTTTTGCCGTAAACTGTCAGTCCGGCAGTTCCGTCCGTTTTGTTGCCGAATGCATCCGTGACAGTTACCGTAACGGTATGCGTGCCCGGTTCATATGCATCATTGCCAAGGGATAACGCCGCCGTCCAGGCAGATGCATCCTGTACCTCTGTCAGAAAATCCTCCACGGATACGGTGCCGCCGCCCAGAATGGCAGCATCCTGCAGGGTAATTGCAGGCGGCTGTGTGTCCGTGACAGTCAGTGTCGTGTCCATCGGGATGCCGAAGAGGGTGAAATGCACCGTGTGTTCGCCGCATGAGCGGAAACTGTCCTCGGACAGATCATCCCGGAGCTGCAGGGGCAAAAACGAAAACCGGGCAAAATCCGAGACGGCAGGCGGTGCTGCTCCCGCTTCACGGATCAGCGGCTGCAGAGCAGCTGATACCATTATACCGCCGCAGAGAAGAAAAATCAAGAGTATCCCCGCACAAATTATCAGAATTCTCCGCCTCCTGCAGGGAGTGGAGGCACTGATCTGCTGATTGATATCTTGTGTCATTGCGTCAATGCCTCCCATTCAGCGCTGATCGGATCGGGAACGTCCGAGCCGCAGAACAAAATATAACCGGATGCGTCTATTGCATACACCGACTCGGATCCGCAGGCGACGGTGCGTACACGCGACCACTGCGATGCATCCGCAGTGCCTGCATAGCCGGGCGTACCGGCATACAGAATCCGTCCGCCGGATGTAAGTGCGATCAGATGACCGTTGCCTGCGGCAACGCTGACCACGTCCTCCCATTCCCGGGAGGCGAAAGTTTCGATGGACATGTTGCCCAGAACGGAGATGCTTCCGTCCCGGAAGATCAAAACAGTGCAGTAATCACCGGCGGTGATCCCGACAACGTTCTCATATCCCATAAGGGCGATCTGTCCGGATTTGTCCGATCCGCATCCGCAGACGGAACCGTCGGCAAGAATTGCCACGGTATGCCGTGCCCCCGCCGCGATAGCGATGACCCCTGTCCAGTTGGATGCGCCGCACTGTCCGTAGGTGTTGTCGCCGTATGTGCGGACAGAGCCGTCTTCCATCAGTATGATGGAATGATAGTCACCGGCGGCAACGGCAATAACGCCGCTCAGCGTATCGCAGTCACACTGCCCGTAGGTGTTGTCCCCGAATGCCCGGACGGTGCCGTCCTTCTGAAGCACGAGAACGTGCCCCTTACCGGCACTGACGGAGATCGCTTTTTCGCAGAGAATTCCCCGCTCGGAGTCCAGTGCCTTGCCGTCGGAGGTAAGGCAGATCACCGATGAGCCGGCATCCAGCTCGCAGGCAAGGAAATCCCGCCGTGCATCGGCATTCATGTAGGGATAGAATTTGTCGTAGTAATGGCGGACCGTGCTGCTTCCCGCAGAGGGATATGCCAGCTCAAATACGCTGGCATCCCCGGTGATGCTGGCAACGGTAAAAGCTTCCTCGTATTTTCCGCGGGCAACCAGTTCACTTTCGATACCGCGGCAGATGGCGGGGACACCGCTCTTGTCATGCAGATGGCTGATGTACGCCACCGCATCTTCGTACAGGGATTTGCCCAGCAGAGACGTGATGGTGTCATAGAGTACGGCATCGGCGTATTTTTCCCCTTCGCTTCCGCGCATGGCAAGGGCATAGGAGCAGGCATCCTGCTGTTTGCCCGCCCTGGCGGCTTCTTCCGAGAGCCGGCGCAGTACGCCGTTGTACAATGCTTCATCCGCTACGCTCAGCGCATAATCGGCGCAGTCCGTGAATGTGCCGGCGATAAATGCCCGCGCGGCGCTTTCGTAAATCGTCTCGTAATCCGGATTGTCCCGGCACTGTTCATAGGCGGCAGCTTCAGCAAAATCGCCGGTTTCGCAGTAGTATGCAACCGCTTCATCCAGAATCTCCTCCCGGAGCAGAGCATTGTTTTTGGTCACGCTGTAGCCCAGCGCCTCTCTGTAGCGATGCTCGGACATATACAGCCGTGTCACGGAGAGACGGTCCGCGGGAAGCGTCTCCTCGATATAGCGGATACCGTAATCCCGCAGGACGAGCACGCCGCCGATGAACAGCGCCAGCGCAGCGGCGTAGGGGATGATTTTCAGAACAACATTGCGCATACGCTGGGAGCGGAGCCAGGCGGCAGTCTTTTTACGCGATGCAAGAATGTGCGCGGTTTTCTGCTTCAGTCCGCAGGCACTGCAATTTTCCGCTTCCGCCACGGCACCGCAGGCGCAGAGCCAATTCTCCCCGGAAAACTGCGGGATGAACACGCAGTTATCTCCCAGCCGGGCGCGGATGATGCGGCAGTCCGCCTCCTCGTGGTAATTGTCCAGCATTTCCTGCACAGGAGCGAGGGTATAATCCGTGACCTGGAATTCCTGTATGACACCATCCTCGGCAGCGGCGGCGGTGATATACGCCTCAATGCCGGCGATATCCTGATAGGGAAGAATAACGGTTTTGGATCCGGCAGACGTCTGGTGCGGCGCACAGTACAGCCCCTGGAAGCGCAGCACAATAAAACCGTTCTCCGCACCGATCACGTGCCCGTCTTTGTCCAGATACCGGGCGAGGATGGTCAGGGCAGTTATGGGACGGTCACTCCGGTTGCGGATGCGGAGCTTCATCACTTTTTTCTGCAGCTTCAGATCCAGATAGAACGCCGCGCTGACGATATCCGCCGGACATTCGGGCAGATACGGCCGGTTCTGGGCGTGGGAGAGAAAAACTCTCTGAGGATTCTTTTTTGCTGGACGCATCAGTTGTTCCCCCCTTCCATGTAGACGAGAGGAATAGAGTCAATGGGATGGTCGGTGGGCAGATAGTTCACAGTGTTCGTGTCCTGGAAATGCCACCACTCCGAACGGATATAGTCAAATCCGCACTGCACCATGACGTTTGTCATGTAGTTGACATTCTGCTTCTGCACAGCCGTCATGGAGGCATAGCGGGAGGATGCTTCCGTCAGGGTATGTACGGCGGTGGGCATATCCAGCTCCACACCGTTTCTGTCCATCAGCGTCATATCGATGGCGGTGCCGCGGTCATGGATACCGCCCATGCCGACGGAGGGATCCGCAACCCATTTGTGGACGCGGATTACGTCAAACCATCTCTGCTGTACGCTGGTGGGGCGGTAGGCATCATAGATGACGATGCGGTAGCCGTCTTTCTCAAACATCTCTGCCGCCGTGATCAGCTTCTGAAGCGTATCGTACTGGAGCATGCAGAGATTCCGGTTGTAGAACGGCTCGCCGATGGAGGTGGCATCCGTCGCCAGCTTCATCTTGATGACGAATTTATCCGTATACAGCCGCACATCTACCAGATGGGAGTTGGCGGCAACCATTTCGCCCTCGGCATTGCGGGCCATGCCGCTTTCCTCAGGCAGATAGGCATAGTAATTGTCCCAGATGCCGCTGTAGATGCCGTCCGGCTCACAGTAGCCCAGGAAAACGCCGCGCTTCTTCACCATCCAGAACAGATCGGTGTAGTAGGCGACCTCGATTTCCTCGCCTTTCGTCAGCGTCTCCACCACACGGCTGGAGGGCAGAGATACGGCATAGACGTTTTTCAGCGGGATGTCGACCGTGGCTTTGTGATACACGGCTGTCTCTTTGGAGGTGCCGGCGTTCTGGGGCGCACGGCCGGTGATGCTGTCCCCGAGCAGCGCGTCCGGATCGGACACGATTGCCGCGGGATGATCCTTCGAGAGCGAGGACAGACTGTAGTTTTCAAAGCTCTTTTTTTCGTAGTAATAATACCCGTTTGCCCGGGTGGAACAGCCCGTAAGCGTCAGGGTCAGTGCCGCCATGGCTGTGATGAGAATTTTGCGGAAAAGTGACAAGATACGGACCTCCTTCTCTCGTCCGTTACGGATTGACTGCGATATATTCACTCAGCTTCGGCAGATTGCGCTCGGCGATCTCTACGATCACCCAGTCGGCATCAAACTGCTTCAGAATATCAATGCGGTAGGGGGTGGCGCGCTCATAGTGCACCTCGCCGCATGCGGCGGAAAACCAGGGAATCAGCGCACTGCCGAAAGAGTCACGGAAAACGAGCAGTTTTCCTTCCCCCTTGCCCCGGGTTGTGATGATCATGTCCATCGGGGAAAGATAATTCGATGTGTAGATGAACTGCGAGGAAAAATCAAATTCCGGCAGGATGTTTTCGTCATAGAGTTCAGCGGATGGATAGAGCAGTTCATCCAGATCTCCGCGGAAATCCGCCGTGGTGACCAGCGGATATGCGCTGTAGTCCTCGTGAGCGATGCCGGCGGTGTCCATGATGGCGTTGTACGCCGCCAGAGCACCGGCACCGTTCCAGTGGGTATCACGGCGGTGATAGAGCAGCGTTTCCGCATCTTCCAGAGCGGCAGCCAGATCCGTGTACAGGATCCCGCGCTCCTCCAGCGCGGCGTGCAGCCGGTCCATGTTGGAGGGAGAATCGCTTCTGCGATAGACGACGGGCATTTTTTCGGGATATACGGTGTTTTTGTTGGGGGCAACTGCCACGATCAGTCTGGCACCGTAATCCGCCGCACGGGCGGACAGTGCAGCAAGCGCATCGGCGGCAGCGGCGATCTCCGCATCCGTCATGGCACTTTCGCCGGTGAAATCCGCCGCGGTGTCGGCAAGGAACAGGAAATCATCCCGCCCCACGATCACCTGATCCGATCCGGTGGCAAACAGGGTGGATTTTACCCATCCGTCCAGCGTGATCAGGGAACGGCGAAGGGAAAAATGATCCGTCAGCCATGAATCAAACTCCGTGAAGAATGCGGTGTTGAACGTGCCTTCTTCCGTTTTCACGGAGGGGAATGCCGCAAGCTCACGTCCCTCCGATATGTCATCTTCACCGCCGAGGAATGCACCGGCGGCAAAA
The DNA here is from genome assembly GCA_015063645.1 of Oscillospiraceae bacterium. Lineage (GTDB taxonomy): Bacteria > Bacillota > Clostridia > Oscillospirales > CAG-272 > SIG701. The sequence goes on from SVTS01000031.1 coordinate 9,333, forward strand.
AACAGGCAGGCGGCAAAAAACAACGTACAGAATGCCGCGCAGAAAATCTTTTTCATAGTGGAACTTTATCCTCAGAACCGAAAATATATGAATGGATTGAAAGTGGAGGAGGCGAGGCTGACCACCGAAGCGATGAACAGAACCGCGCATCCCGCGTAAGCGGCGATTGCCGACAGCTTTTCGCCCAGCATCCGCCGCAGAGCCGGCACCACAGGCAGGGACAGAATCGCCGCCAGAATCAGAACAGCGATGTTATAGCCGCTCAGACAGCGGGCAAGCATAACGGGTGCGGATCCCGCTGAGAGAGAAAACATGGCGCGCAGATATACACCGGTGTCCGCCAGCGTCTCCGCGCGGAACAGCACAAATCCGAAGAGGATGACAAACAGCGTCAGCGGACGCCAGAGAATGGCGAGCCATTTCCGTTTGTGGGGCTTGACGAATTCCTCCAGAATGCTGAATGCGCCGTGCCAGAGTCCCCAGAATATGAAATTCCAGCTGGCGCCGTGCCAGAGTCCCGTGGTGAAAAAGACGATCAGCTTGTTGCGGTACATCTTTCCCGTGCCGACGCGGCTGCCGCCCAGAGGGATGTAGATGTATTCCTTGAACCAGGTGGAGAGGGAAATATGCCAGCGGCGCCAGAATTCCTTGATGCTGCCGGAGGCATAGGGATAGCGGAAGTTTTCGGGAATGTCAAAGCCGAACATGGCACCCAGTCCTATCGCCATATCGGAATAACCGGAGAAATCGTGATAGATCTGCAGGCAGTAGGCAAATGCGCCCAGCCATGCCAGTGCCGTGCCGGGATCGGACGCACCGAACGCCGCATCAGCGATCCAGCCGCAGGTGTTGGACAGGAGCATTTTTTTCGCCAGACCGGCGGTGAAGCGGCAGATGCCGGCGGCACATTTTTCCGCCGTCACACTGCGCTCACGGATCTGTTCGTCGATATCGTGGTATTTGACGATAGGTCCAGCGATCAGCTGGGGGAAGAAAGAAATGTAGAAAAGCAGATCCCAGTAGTTTTTCTGTACCTGCGTGTCGCCGCGGTATACATCGATCACATAGGAGAGGATCTGGAACGTGTAGAACGAAATGCCGATGGGCAGAACAATATGCGGCACGGGCAGCTGCACGCCGGGGATCAGATTCACGATCTCCGCCGCAAAGCCGGCGTATTTGAAAATTCCCAGCATCAGCACATTGAGTATGATCGCCGCTGTCAGTACGGCTTTCCGGTGTTTTCCGCCAAGCATCCGTGCGAGGATGTAGTTGAGAGTCACGGAAAGGAGGAGCAGGAGTACATATACCGGCTCACCGAAGGCGTAGAAAAACACACTGACTGCGGCAAGCAGAATATTTTTCGCCCGCAGCGTCGGCGTTATCTGATACAGTATAAATACAACGGGAAGATATAAAAACAGAAAGGCGGCAGAGGAAAAAGTCATAGGTCTCTCCAGATCTGAAATGCGCGTAAATATACACAATAATTATACATGCAAAAGCGATATTTGTCAATTGACTACGGAGATTTTCCCGACGCAAAATCCGACTTGACAGCGGTGGAATTATATATTATAATGTAAAAAGCAAATTTCCACCCGAAGGAGAGAATGTGTATCATGAAAATCACCGTCATCACCGCATCGAAAGAGGAGATCCGCTTTGCGCTGAGCGAATCGGTCAGCCGGCGTCGTCTCAGTGTCGCCATGTTTTCCCCGGCACTGCTGGAAGAAGCACCGCTGTGCTCGCTTTCCGTGACGGCGGAGGGGGATTTTTTCACTGTATCCCGCCGCATCGCCGGCAGGGACGGGGCATACCTCTGCTATACCGTCGCTGACGAAACCGGGGATCTGGAAGGCGCACGCTACGTCAGCGATATGGGCGAAGCCAGATACAGCTATTCTTATCCGGCGGCGGATTCCAAAAAGGGACTGCAGGTCACCGATACGGAGGATGCGCTGGCGCTGGGGATCCGCCACGCTGCGCTGAACGTGAATCTGGGCGATTTCATGATGGAGTATCCCGAGGGTGCCAATACAATCTATTTCCGCTTCGACGGTGAGGATTACTATATCCGGAAAAGCATCGCAGAGCATACGGACGGCTGCATCAGGCCTCTTTCCGACGCAGGTGTCACTGTAAATCTGATCCTGCTCAACGCGCCCGCATGGCTGACACAGGTGAGTGAGCGGTTCTGGAAGAAAATCGCCCATCCCACCTATGAAGAAGAAGGCAATATCGCTCTGTTTGACGTGATGACCGAGGAGGGATGCCGGTATTACCGGGCGTTTGTGGCATTTCTTGCCCAGCGGTATACCCGTGAGGATGCGCAATTCGGACGGGCGGTCGGTATGATCATCGGCAACGAGGTCAATTCCCAGTGGATCTGGGCAAATGCGGGCGACGTGCCTTTCGGCGATTACGCCGCTCAGTATACCAGCGCGCTCCGCATCGCATGGCAGACTGCTTCCGCCGTATATGCACATATACGCGTGTACGCGTCTCTTGATCACTTCTGGGCGGGAAAAATGGATCCCGCATCTCCCACAAGATTCTATTCCGGACGGGATCTGCTGGCGGCGGTATCCCACTGCTGTGAGCTGGAGGGGAATTTTCCCTGGCATGTTGCCCATCATCCCTATCCGCAGGATCTCTTCCGGGCGGATTTCTGGCATGATGATACTGCGCCCCATTCTCCGGACGCCTGCCGCGTGACGTTTCAGAATCTGGACGTGCTCCGGGATTTTCTGGCACTGCCCGAGATGCAGTACCGGGGGGAAAGCCGTCACATCATCCTCTCCGAGCAGGGGTTCCACTCCGGTACAACGCCGACCGGCGAAGCTTTGCAGGCGGAAGCGTTCCGCCGCGCGTGGAAAATTGTGCAGGAAATGCCGCAGATTGACAGTTTCATCTATCACGCACACCGGGATAATCCGGACGAAGGCGGTCTGCTTCTGGGACTGCGCCGTCTGGACGGATCGGAGAAGCCGATATACGGGGTATTCAAGGAGATGTGAGTATGCGGGGGAACCCCTTCCCGAAAAACTTTATATAAAAACAGGGATACAGACAGACGAAATTATACGTTCTGGAAATTTCGTCTGTCTGTATCCCTGTTTTGCCCTGAAGGTTTTGGAAAGGGGTACGGGGGAACCTTTTTCAAAAGGTTCCCCCGTAAATTCTATTACTTTCTCTTTTTGGACACAACAACGCCTGCGCCTGCAGCAGCGGCAACTACTGCGAGGATGATGCCGGCATCAAAGGTAGCGGGAGAGGTGGGCTTCTGAGCGGGAGCCTTGGTGGTAGCAGCGGTGGTCTGGGCTGCGATCTTGCCGAGAACCATGTAATCATAGTACTCTGCGGTCCAGGAGGTAGAGCTCTTGTTGAGCAGGGTGGTGCCGGTACGGTTGGTCTTGCCGTCAGCGGTCCAGTCATTGTAGCAGAAGTTGAAGCCGATCTTCTTGCCTTCCTTCAGACCGTCCATGGGGATCTTGTACTCAGCGTTGAAGCCGCCGTCAACCTTAACGGACTTAGCTTCGAAGAAGTCAGCGTTGCCGCCTTCAGCCTTGCGGAGGTACAGGGAGGCACCCTTCTGACCCTTGCGGGCAGAAACGAGGTTGTAGGAGTCGATACGCATCTGCCAGGGAGTTACGTCAGGCTCGTTCTTGCCTTCGTTGGTGGGGTCGAGCATGATCTCGATGGAGTCAGCCTTGTAGGAGGGCTTCTTCTCGTCGGCGTTCTTAACGTCGAGGGTGGAGTCCTTAACTTCGGCAAAGATCCACAGAGCGTCCTTGGTGTAGGTTACGTAATAGGTAACGGAACCGGGAGCCTTGGTGCCGTCCTTGATGGAGTCGGCAACGAGCTTCAGACCCTTTGCATAAGCGGCGTCTTTCTTGGCGTCGAGGGTGAGGGTTTCGGAAGTACCTGCAACGGTACCTGCGTTCTTGGCGGAATCTACAGCCAGAACACTTGCTGCCATGGTCAGAACCATAACGGCACAGAGCATTACAGAGAGGATTTTCTTCATGGGGTTTACTCCTTTTTGTTAATAAATAGTGAATTTTCACTGCAATAATTATACTACAAATTAAGTCCTCGTGCAATGGACATATCAGACAAAATTAGAATATTTTTTTGTTCATTTTGCTGGCAGAAAGATTTTTCGATGGAAAAACACCATCATAAGAGGAACAACCCTTTCAGCAAACAACAAATTTTGCCTTTTTCGCTTGACCGGGAGTACGCTTTGTGGTACAATGTACACAGCATACAGAAAGCTGAACTGTACGGCAGTTTGCTGTGTACGCGAGCCTGCCGCGCGGACGCCGTCCGCGTTCCGCCGCCTGCGGAATTCCGGCAGTCTCCAAGGTGCAGTTGTGGTACAATATATCCGGCGGAGGGGAAGACACCCATCACAAAAAACACGGACCGCCTGCATCACGAAAGGGGATGACACCCATCGAAAAAAACATCAGAGTCGTGGATGAAAACGGAAACGAATACGAAGCTACCTATCCGAAGCGGGCAAAAGGGCTCGTGAAAAACGGCAGGGCACGCTTCCTGTCGTCCGACACGATATGCCTTATATGTCCGCCGGATTCTGAAAATGATGATTTGGAGGACATAAACATGTCAGAGAATACGGAAATGCAGACCCCGGTGCTCACCATAGAGTATCTGCTCGCAAAGATCGACGAGATCGCAAAACAGACGGAATATCTGAATACTGCCATTGAGCGGCTCGGTCAGATAAAGACCGGCTGCGGTCCCGGCGATGTGGCGGGCGAGGCACAGGCGCATGCCATCGGCGACGTGGTCCGCTGCCGCGAGACCACCAATCAGCAGCTTTTGAAGCTGTACGAGAAGATGTACGACGATCTCAAACCGAAAGAAAGCGAACGTCTGGCGGCGCTGAACCGGCTCAGCAATCTGATTGCCGGCAGCGGGAATTTCTCAGGAGACACCGATGATCTGCGGCACATTCTGAATATGTTCTGATTTTAGCGGGGGAACCTCTTTTCAAAGAGGTTCCCCCGTACCCCTTCCAGAAACTTTTATGGCAAATACAAAAAGAAGTACAGCGGAATTTATACGAAAAAATTCCACCGTACTCCTTTTTTAATATGTGAAAAAGTTTTTGCGGGGGTACGGGGGAGCTTTTTTCAAAAAGCTCCCCCGCCGTTCCCTTATACTTCAAACGTAAACTTTTCCCACGGGATATCCACAGCGCTTCTGCCGGCGAGAATGTCGTCCACATGCATCAGAAGCGGGAATTCCGCCGCGTTCAGAATGCCGTTCGCGGCGCATTTCTTCACCGCGCGGGCTACACGCTCAGCGACAACCAGAGATTCCAGCGTGACGCCGTTCAGTTCCGCTTTTGCCTCGTCGATGGTCAGTCCGCGTCCGAGGAGAATGCCTACCAGACGGGTGCGTCCGCCGTATACGGTCACGTACAGATCGCCCGCGCCTACGCAGAGATTGTCCAGCGTGTCCGCCCCCTGATACCGCAGCAGCTTCGCCATCTCGCGGACGCTCTGCCCGAATACAGCCGCCTGTGAATTGAAATGCAGCTCGCTGTCCGGACCGAAATTCTTCTGATTCACACCGATCGTCAGGGCGATGCCCAGGGCGTAGCCGTTCTTCAGCGCCACCGCGCTCTCGATGCCGATCACGTCGGTGGAGAGGCTGATGTGATAGTAATCCGTCGCCATCAGGGAACGGAGATAGCGGAGCGTCTCCATATCCTTGCCGCAGAATGCGACTTCCGTCTGATCGTGTGCCACCAACTCATAGCTGGTGCAGGGACCGCCTACGGCGTTCAGATTCATGTGCTTGCCCAGCTTCTGCATCCGTGCATCCCATACGTCGGGATAGGTGAGCAGTTTGCCGTCCTCGGTGTCCATCAGTCCCTTGGTGACCGTGAGCACCGGTGTAGTATCGCTGATCTTCGGCAGAACGTAATCGGAGAACCAGTCCACACCGAAGGAGGATACGCCGCCGATGACGGCATCTGCGCCGTTCAGCGCGTCCTCAAGCTCTTCGATCTGATAATATTTTACTCCCGCGGGGAAATCCCTGTTGAATTTCGGGTGACGGTCCGTCTTGCGGCAGGCATCGATGATCTCCCGGTCCAGCGGGGTGCCCACCAGCCGTACCTCATGCCCGTTTTCTCTTGCCGGAAATGCCAGCGCCGATCCCATCATGCCGGAACCGACAATTGTGACTACTGCCATACTGTGCTCCTGTTGTTTGAAATATTTCTTTTATTATACACCACGCCGGCGTATCCGTCAAGTGCCGCGGCGGGGATAGGGGGCAGAGTATGCCGGAAACCTTATTTCTTTGCGATAATGCAGAGCACAGTGTTCGTGCCGATTTCGGCGGGAAGATCGCATACTTCCCACGTGCGCGCCTCGTCGATCACGCGGCACTCGGTCACTTCACCGATACCTGTGATGCTCAGCGGAAGGGGAGCTCCTTCCGGATTGACGATCATCACGGCGACGGTTTCACCGTCAGCTGCGGCAGCGGCATACAGTCCGTCCGCGCCTTCCAGACGAACCTGCGCACCGCGCTTTGCCAGTTCGTTGAATGCCATGAATGAATAATAGGAGGGAAGCGGTCCCCAAGTCAGCGGATTGAAGAGTCCGCCGTATTCGCTGGGACCGAGGCGTGCATCGTAGAACATCGCCGTATCCACCGGCTCCTCCTGAAATGCCAGCATCACTGCCGCAGTCAGCGCCGCGTGGAGCGCCGTGCCGCGGTAGATATTCTGGTGTGCACAGTTCCATTCGTTGCAGGAGGTCTCCGTCTCCGTGAATCCGTATTCGTCCAGCACACGGCGGGCATAGCGCGCCTGCAGACGGATGCTGTCGATACTGCGGTCATAGGTGTGCCAGGAGAAGAAATCCAGCGGTGCGCCCTCACGCCTGATCCATGCGAGGAATTCGTGGAAGAAGGTGACAAAATACGTCTGACGTGCCGAGGGATTTTCGGTTGTTTCTGCGTAGAAGCCGCAGCTGGCATAGCCGCCGATCTTCAGATGGGGGAAGCAGGCCTTCAGATGCTTTGAGGCAACGGTGTACAATTCATAATACTGTTCCTTCGTGCCTGCCCACATGCTGTTTTCTCCGCCGTCCGGCTCGTTCCAGATCTCCCAGTAGCGGATATCGTAGCAGAAGCCGTCCGCCCAGCCCTCGGTGTAGTGACGGATGATGCCCTCGCAGATACGTGCCCACTTGGCAAAATCCTTGGGCGGAAAAATATTGTACCGCTTAACGGAAGCAAAATTCTCAATGGTCACGCCGAGACGGAAATACGGTTTGCATTCTGCTTCCATCAGCGCAGTGATCAGATGGTCGGTGAACGTAAAATCGTAGGAGGCGGGATCGGCGGGATCAGCATCGAAATTGCGGAAAATGCAGTGGATGTCCACAAATCTGCCGCCCTGATAGAAGCCCACATCATGCAGGCGGGAATAGGGAATGCCCGCTTCGGTGAGATAGTGGAAGAGCGGATATCTCAGCCCGCCCATGGCAGGCGGCTGACCGACGCCGTTGACCTCTTTGATTCTGCCGATCACATCGGCTGTGTTTATGCGGATGTTTGCCATAACGGTTCTCCTTTTCCGTGCGATGCCGCACTTACATATTTTTACGGTGATTATCTTCCAGCAGTGCCAGATATTCGTGAAGCAGAGCGTTTTCAAAGGGCTTGACGCGGCTCAGCCCCAGCGCACTGTAGATATACGCATTGCATCCGCCGATGACGATACAGGAGGCGTTGGTGTCTCCTTCGTCATAGCCGGGAAGGGCAACGGGCACGCCCTGACTGGTGATGGATGTGCCGCGGGGCGTGTAGGAAAATGCGTGATCGGCACGGCGGAATCGGAGCATTTTGTCCTTCATTGCGCGGATGCAGTCCGGGGCACTCCGCAGAAGCTCGCGGCGGATGAGACTGACGTATTCGTTTTTCTCACTTTCCGTCCGGGAGGAATATTTCCGGATATTGGTGACCACCATGGAGACTGCGAACCAGGTGTTGTACATGTCGCACACCGTCTCCGGATAGACAGGGCTGGCGATCGCCTGCATCGCCGAGCGTGCCGCTTCCAGAGGATGCGGCAGTTCCGCACCGATCTGGTTGTATACGTCGATGATCTTCAAGAGGCTGTTGTTGCCTTCATATGCAATGCGGCGGGCGTTTCCCTCATCTTCGGGGGCGAAATGATACCAGTTTCCCGTTTCGGGATTCTGATGGGCGCTGAACCAGTCAATCAGCATCCGGCAGATGGATTCGCTCTCGCCGGCTTCCTTGAGCATTCTGTCCCGCACCTTGATCTGCGCCACCTGATTGGCGATCAGATTGCCCATGACGTACGGTCGCTTTTCCACAGTTTCCAGATTGCTCTCCAGATAGCGGCGGAAATTTCCGACGCTTTCCAGATGCTCGGGATAGATAACCGTGGACGGCGCGGATTTTGTTTCACCGCAGGGGGAGCAGGGCATCGTGAACTCCGCCGGGGAGCCATCCGGGAGAATTCCGTCACCTTTGTCACCCAGCGGCGTATCATAGGTGGGTGATACGCCAAATGTGCGCAGAACGCCCATGCCGTAGTTCAGATCCCTGCCCTTGCGGGTGATCTTTTCGTCAATCAGCTCTCTCGTCCACTGGGGATGGTAGAAGTACCCGTTCGGATCCTGCAGCCCTTTGATCCACCGGCAGGTCTGTTTGCTCATCCACGCAGGGGTGATGTCTCTGTAATGGTTCACGCCCTCAAATTTTTCAAAGAAGCCGAGGGAATGGCTGGTCGCTTCAATGTCGGGGAGATAACCGTCCGTGTCCCTGCCCGACGCGGCAAAATAAAAACCGCCGTTTTTGTAATCGTACAGTCCGGCATACCATTCAATGACCCGCTCGGAGTAGATTGTGTAAAAATCCTGCATGGCAGAGACGAAATCCACGCCGTTTCCGCCGAGGATGTTCACTTCCTCAGCCAGTCTGTTCCACTGCATCTGACGCTCTTTTGTCATGGGTATCCCTCCTTTGTTATATGTGCCATTTTTCTGCAGCCGGTCTCTGCACCGCACAGTAAAATCCGTGATTCTGTTCATGTTCCGTGCGGTATTCTACCGTAATTATACCCTGCCGTTTGGGGACTGTCAAGCATAAACGCTCCGAATATTATTCGCCCGGCGCAGAAATAATTTCCTGAAATTTCCATCCGCAGAATTTTGAGGAAATCTTGCCGATTCCCCTTGACAGACAGCGGATTTTGTGCTATACTTACCCTGTAAACCGTTGATGCGGAGATAAAGGTGACCCTGCTTCCACAGAGAGCCCGCGGCGCTGAAAGTCGGGTGAATGTCAGATCATCAAATGGACCGCTGAGGGTGCAGTCAAATCGGAGTATATCCGAGAGTATTCTGCAACGTGAGGGCATACGTCAGTTGTCCGGGATATGATTGTATCCTGCTGAGTGCATGGCTTCGGTCATGAATCAAGGTGGCATCGCGGATAAGGTTTTTATTCGTCCTTGACAGAAATTTTCTCTGTCCGGGGCGCTTTTTATTTGCCGCCGGAGAGAGCATTTTACCGCCGCATACTGCGGCTATAAACAGGAGGAGAACTATGACGAATCCCAAGGGGCGCTTCGGACAGCACGGCGGACAGTATATCCCCGAGACGCTGATGAACGCTGTGAACGAACTGGAGAAGGCATACGATTATTACAAGAACGATCCGGAATTCAACCGTGAACTGACACAGCTGCTGGATGAATATGCCGGCAGACCGTCCCGTCTGTATTTTGCTGAGAAGATGACGGAAAAACTGGGCGGCGCCAAGATCTATCTCAAGCGAGAGGATCTGAACCATACCGGCGCGCATAAGATCAATAACGTGCTCGGTCAGGCTCTGCTCGCCAGGAAGATGGGCAAAACCCGCCTGATCGCCGAGACCGGTGCCGGTCAGCACGGCGTTGCCACCGCAACCGCCGCTGCGCTGATGGGTATGGAGTGCGTGGTCTATATGGGTGAGGAGGATACCATCCGCCAGGCGCTGAACGTGTACCGCATGCGTCTGCTGGGCGCAGAGGTCATTCCCGTAACGTCCGGTACCGCTACGCTGAAGGATGCGGTTTCCGTCGCCATGGGCGAGTGGACGAACCACATCGATACCACCCATTACTGCCTCGGCTCCGTGATGGGGCCCCATCCGTTCCCGACCATCGTCCGTGATTTCCAGGCGGTGATTTCCCGTGAATCACGTGCGCAGATTCTGGAGAAAGAGGGCAGACTGCCCGACGCCGTTCTCGCCTGCGTGGGCGGCGGCTCCAATGCCATCGGCAGTTTCTATCACTTCATCGGCGACGAGGGCGTAAAGCTCATCGGATGCGAGGCGGCCGGACGCGGTATCGATACTTTTGAAACCGCTGCAACGGTGAATACGGGCAGCGTGGGTATTTTCCACGGTATGAAATCCTATTTCTGCCAGGATAAATACGGTCAGATTGCGCCTGTTTACTCCATCTCCGCAGGACTTGATTATCCCGGCGTAGGTCCGGAGCATGCATATCTGTACGATATCGGCCGTGCACAGTACGTGCCCGTTACCGATGACGAAGCTGTGGATGCCTTTGAGTATCTGGCGAAAGTGGAGGGCATCATTCCCGCCATCGAGTCCGCACATGCCATCGCCTACGGCATCAAGCTGGCTCCCACCATGTCCAAAGATCAGATCATGATCATCACCGTTTCCGGCAGAGGCGACAAGGACTGTGCCGCCATTGCCCGCTACAGAGGGGAGGATATCCATGAGTAATATCAAATCCGCATTCAAAAACGGCAAGGCGCTGATCGCCTTCATCACCTGCGGCGATCCCGATCTGGAAACTACCGCCGCCCTTATGCGCGCCGCTGTGGAAAACGGCGCTTCCATGATCGAGCTTGGCATTCCGTTCTCCGATCCCACCGTGGAGGAGACCGTGGTGCAGGAATCCAGCATCCGCGCCCTCAGGGGCGGCGCTACCACCGACGCGATTTTCGATTTTCTCCGTGCACACCGTCATGACGTGGATGTACCCGTTGTGCTGTATACATATGCCAATGTGATGTTCTCCTACGGCATGGAACGATTCGCCGCCGCCTGCAGCGAAGTGGGCGTTGACGGCATTCTGATTACCGATATCCCCTTTGAAGAGAGGGACGAATTCCATCCTGCCTGCAAAAAGTACGGCGTGGATCTGATTCCGCTGATCGCTCCGGCATCCGATGAGCGCATCGCCGCCATCGCAGCCGATGCGGAAGGCTTCCTCTATGCAGTGTCCAATCCCGGCGAGAGCGGCGTGCGCGGCGGATTCACCGTTGTGCTGGAAAAGTTCACCGAGATCGTCCGCCGTACGACGGACGTACCCTGCGTGGTCAGCGCGTCTGACTTGGGCGAGGTGAAACGTCTTTCTCCCGCCGCCGGCGGCATCGTGGTGATCGAAGGCACCGCCGCCCTGCTTGAGAAATACGGCAAGGACGCGCCCGCTTATGTGGGCGAATATCTGGCGCAGGTGCGCCGCACTATGGACGAGGCGTGATGCACCGTACCCGGGACATGGCGTATATCGCCCTGTTTGCCGCACTGACGGTTTTATGCACATGGATCGCCGTCCCGACTCAGCCTCCCTTTACCATGCAGACGTTCGCCGTTTTTACGGCGGCGCTGTGCCTCGGCTCACGCCGGGGAACGGCGGCTGTGGGACTGTATCTGGCGCTGGGCACCGTGGGCGTCCCCGTCTTCGCCGGATTCAGCGGCGGTATCGGGCATCTTTTCGGTGCTTCGGGCGGCTATGCTCTCGGATTTCTGCCTGCGGCATGGATCGCCGGATGCGCCGCGGAGCGCGGCGGCACCAAGATGCGGATTCTCGGATGTATGAGCGGTCTGCTGGTCTGCTATACCGCCGGTACGCTTTGGTATGCTTTTGTGTTTTCCCGCGGCAGTGTGCCCGTCGGCACGGCAGCGGCGGTATGTGTGCTCCCTTTTATCCTGCCCGATGCGGTGAAAATCGCGTTGGCGCTGGCGCTCTCCCGTGTTCTCGAGCGTCACATCCGATGAGCGCGGAATAAATTGTATTTATTGCGGAGATCTCCATGAAAAAGCAATCCCTGTATTCTCTTGCCGGCGCCGCTGTTTTTGCCGCGCTGATCTGTGTTGCAACAATTTTGATAACTATTCCCATGCCCGCGACAGGCGGTTATATCAATCTGGGCGACGGGTTCGCCCTGCTTGCCGGCTGGCTTCTGGGACCGCTGTACGGATTTGCCGCGGCGGGAATCGGCTCCGCGCTGGCGGATCTGCTGCTCGGTTATGCCGCGTATGTGCCGGGTACCTTTGTGATCAAGGGACTGATCGCACTGCTGGCGGCACTGCTTTGCGGCGTGCTGAAAAAGAATTGTTTTTCCGTTATTCTTGCTTCCGCTATCGCGGAAGCGGAGATGGTGTTGGGCTATTTTCTCTACGAATCGCTGATTCTCGGCTATGGAATGGCGGCTTCCGCTTCCGTTGTGGGGAATCTGATACAGGCGATCGGTGGAATTATCGTATTTACGGTGTTCTCTGGCGTACTTCGCTCTGTGAAGGGCATCGCGGACAAAAGGAGGAACAAATCATGAATTTTGCTACCGTACTCCGCTATGTGGATCTGCAAAAAGGCGGTGCCTGGGATCACCGCTATTACATTATGCATGACTACTATCTCTTCGCGCAGAAGTATAAGATCGGTCTGCACGCCGTTATGTCGGAATATGATATGGAAGCCGCGTGCAGTATCTGCGACGGATTTTTCCTGCCGGGAAGTGCAACAAATATCGATCCGACCTATTATGGCAGAGCACCGTTCGATCCGCCGGAAACGGTAGACGAATATGCCTTTGACGCGAAGATGATGCAGTATTTTTACGACCACGGCAAGCCGATCTTCGGTATCTGCGGCGGTCTGCAGGCGCTGAACGTCTTCCTCGGCGGCACGCTGAAAAAGGTGGAGGATATTGAGCATCACTACGATCACGAGAAGAACACCCATGAGATCGACGTGGCGCCGGGATCCTTTGTGTACGATGTGTTCGGTAAGACCCGCGTGACTGTCAATTCCTATCACAGCTGGTGTATAGACGATCTGGCACCCGGACTGAGCGTGGCGGCAAGAGCGCTGGACGGTACCATCGAAGCGGTGGAATGGAAAGAGAAGAAGATCTACGCTACCCAGTGGCATCCGGAGCAGTCCTTCCACACCGGTGATCCGCTGGAGAATGCTTTTATTGAGAATTTTATCCGCGTCTGCGAGGAAAACAGACCGCGCCTGAGAGTGGAGGGCAGCCATGGCAAAACTGATCGATAAACTCTGGAACTGGGGACATCTGGAAGGCTCGCACAACAAATGCACCGGTCTGGACTGCCATATGACCCCGGAGGAATTTGCGGAAGAATACGGCATCCGCCGGGCTTTCATGGTCTCCTACGGCGGCAATATCCAGCCGCCCTTTGATCATCTGGCGAAGCGGTTCGCGGTGCTGGATGAGGTGAAATGGTCCGTACTCGGCGATGCGAGCACTCCTATGCCGGAGGATGAGTTGGGCAATACAAAGGATATCCTGGCGGCACTTGACGCGGGCGCGCATATCACCGGCGGTATCGTGGATGACTTTTTCTCCCCGAAACGGCTGGACCGTTTCACGCCGGAAGTGCTTGCAAAAATCAAATCCGCACTTAACGCACGGGGACTGGATTTCTGGTGTGTGCTCTACAGCCATCAGCTGGATAAGGATCTCACCCCGTATCTGGACTGCTTCGACGGCGTGACGTTCTGGTTCTGGGGATGCCGCCGGATGACGGATATGCGGGGCGATATTGAGCGCCTGCGCGCCCTCATCGGTGATAAGCCCCTGATGCTGGGCGTCTATCTCTGGGACTACGGCGGCGGAGCCAGGCCCATGGATCCGGCACGCTTTGAAGAAGAGCTGCAGCTGGCATTCGACGGGCTGAGATCGGGCGAGTTTGCCGGAGTTGTGTTCTGCTCCAGTACCGTGGGTGACGCGGATCTGGATACAAACCGTATGCTGAAAGAATATATAATTCAATTCGGAAACGATGCTGTTCCGGAATAATTGGTAAAACTGCTGAATTTGTCTTGCGTTCCATCCCGTGAAATGGTATAATATTCTTGTGAATATTATCTGATTGACGGATACGGAGGATTGCCATGAAACTTTCCCTGAAAAATGCGGAGTTTGATGTAATGGGTCTGGGTGAGGTCATGCTTCGCCTGTCGCCGCCCGGTAAGGAGCGGCTTTCCCAGAGCGAAACGCTGGAAAAACGCGCCGGCGGAGCCGAGCTGAACGTGGTTTCCGGCATCTCCCAGCTGGGGCTGCGCACCGGTATGATGACCAAACTGCCGGAGGGCGGTATCGGCAGCTTTGTCAAGCATAAAATCCGCTATGCCGGTACCAGCGATGACGGGATTGTGTACGATTCCTCCCCTACCGCACGCCTTGGCATCTATTACTATGAAAGCGGTGCATATCCGCGGCTTCCCGCCGTGACCTATGACCGCGCCCGTTCCTCGTTCTGCTCATTCCGCTACAGGGAAGTGCCGGAGGCACTTCTGGACCGCATCCGCATCCTGCATGTCAGCGGCATCACGCTGGCGCTGGATGAAGGATTGCGGGCAGATGTGATTGAACTGCTCCATGTGCTCAAAGAGCGCGGCACGGCGATCTCCTTTGACGTCAATTACCGCGCAAAACTGTGGGATGAAGAAACCGCCCGGCGGGTGATCTCACAGGTGCTTCCGCTGGTGGATATTCTCTTCATCTCCGAGGAGACACTGCGGCGCATGTTTGCCCAGACGGGCACGCTTGCGGAGATCCACCGCTCCTTTGCACAGCTGTATCCGAATCTCTGCTGTATCGCCAGCACACAGCGGACGGTGATCTCGCCCACAAAGCATTCCTTTACCTCCACGGTCTATGACTGTGCGGAAGACCGGCAGTTCACCGAAGCGGCGTATGAGAATATCGACGTGGTAGACCGCATCGGCAGCGGCGACGCCTATGTGGCAGGTGCCCTGTACGGCATTCTGCAGTACGGCAATGTGGATGATGCGGCGCGCTGGGGCAATGCCATGAGTGCACTGAAAAACACAATCCCGGGCGACATGACTGTGTGCAGTGAAAAAGAAATCCGCAAAATCATCGAAGCCCACGCCGACAGCGGCGAGACGAGCGAAATGGCAAGATAAAGGAACTGGAGGGATTCGTCGGAATCCCTCCGATTTTGATTATCCCATTGCCCTTCATTCCGTGCTCCTTTTCCGGATATTGAATTATTCATAATTGTACTGTATACTGTATATGTGAAAACAGACCGCGAAATTTGTATCGGAGAGCAAGCTGACAAATGAAAAGCCTGAAAACACCCTGGAATCACAATTATGCCTATAACCGCTGGATTTCCAAAAAAGTCGGAAAGCGGAAAAACATACTGGATGTTGGCTGCGGCAACGGAACCCTTTCTCTGTTTTTGAGAACGGAGGATAATGCTGTTCTTGGCATAGACCCGTCCGGTTTGTGTATTCAGAAAGCAGTCAGTCAGAATACAAACAGCAATGCCGCGTTCCTGCAGACAACTTTTGAAGATTTTCAGGCAAACGGTCAGAAATTCGATGCGGTTATTTTCGTCGCCTCCATTCATCATATGAATATGGCGGATGCTGTTGATAAAGCCAAAGAACTGTTGGAAAAGAATGGCGTGCTGATTATTGTAGGAATTGCGAAGCCTTCCGGTTTGCTGGACTGGATGGTGGAGGCTGCGCGAGTTATTCCGAGCCGGATCATCTCGTCTGTCCGGCAAATGTCCACGTCAGAGGAATTGGAAATGGATGTATCGTATGATTTCCCCACAATGAATGAAGTTCGGCAGATCTGCGGAGAAAAACTGTGCGGATATACGCTCAGATACGGGCTGCATTACAGATATTTGCTGACATGGGAAAACAGCTGAACAAAGGACAAAATTCCGGTATTTCAAAAAGAACGGGAGCAGGAGTATGAATCTCTGCTCCTGTTTTTTGCCTGACGGCTGATTTTTCGGGGGAGCAGCTTCCATTTGTCAAGCGCTGAAAGCATACTTTTCTGCATTTTAAAGCTGAATAAAAACAGTCGCTCAGATGTAAATTGGAGCGGTCGCTGCCGCCGTACCTTGACAAAATATGCCCGATACTGTATAATATACTATGTATACATATCCCCTGCGCCATAATCCGGCGCAGACGGGGGAATACTCATATACCGGCACAAAAGGAGGGAGAGTATGGAAAAAAAGAAAAACAGTCTTTTGGGCACAGCCGCCGTGATGGCTGTGATCATCCTTCTCTCCAAAATTTTCGGGCTTCTCAGAGATATTCTGGTGGCGGATGCTTACGGCACCACTGCGCCCGCCGTGGCATACGAGACAGCCAGCCGCCTGCCTGTTCTGCTCTTTGATCTGGTGCTGGGCGGTGTGGTCAGCGCGGCTTTTATCCCCGTGTTCAGCGAACTTCTGGTGAAAGAGGGAAAGCCCGCCGCCATGCGCTACGCCGCGTCCTATGTGAATCTGATTTTTACGCTCAGCTCCACTCTGACCCTGCTCGGCGTGATTTTTGCGTCTCCTCTGGTGACGGTGCTTGCGCCCGATCTGCCGGCGGAGACCCACGTGCTGGCGGTGTCGCTGACGCGGATTCTGTTCCCCATGGTGATCTGTACCGGACTTGCCTACTCCTTTGTGGGCATCCTGCAGTCCATGGGTGAATTCAATATTCCCGCCCTGATCAGTCTTGTGTCCAACTCCATCATGGTGGCGTATCTGGTGTTCTTCGGTGACCGCTTCGGCGTTACCGGACTGGCGATCGCCATGCTCTGCGGCTGGGCGGCACAGATGATTGTGCAGATTCCGAAACTGCGTTCTTTCGGTTTCCGCGTGTCCCTTTCAGCGGGGATATTCTCCCCTCACATCCGCCGCAGTCTGCTGCTGGCACTGCCGATTCTGATCGGCACATGGACACAGCCGGTGTGCTCCCTGATCAATACGCGTTTTGCTTCCGGACTTGCGGACGGACGTGCCATTACCGCGCTCGGTTACGCCAACCGGCTGTATACCATTATCGTGGGCGTGTTCTCCTTTGTTGCTACCAACCTGCTCTTCCCCTATTTCTCCCGTGCCGCCGCATCCGGCGATGTGCGGGAATCCCGGCGGCTGATGATGACGTCCGTGAAAACGCTGTCCTTTATCATTGCCCCCATGGCCGCAGGTGTCGCCGTGCTGGCGGAGCCGATGATCGCTCTGCTGTATGAGCGCGGCTCATTCACCCCGGCGGATACGGCGCTGACTGCCGCGGCTATGCGGATGTTCGCCGTGGGCATGCTGTTCATGGCGGCGAATGAGGTGCTGACCAAGGCGTTTTTTGCCGAAAACCAGCCGAAAATTCCCATGATCACCGCGCTTGCCGCTATGGCGGCGAATATCGTGCTGGTGACCGTTCTCTCCCCCTTCGGCATCGGCGGCATCGCCCTTGCCTCCGGACTTGCGGCAGGGATCCAGTGCCTCGGCAATGCCATTTTCATGAAGCGCCGCAGCGGCGGCAAATTGCCGCTTGGTGATCTGGCGGATATAGGAAAATCCGTCCTCGCCGCCGTGGTGATGGGCGGTGTGCTCCTGCTTCTTCTGCCGTATCTTCCCGCAGGCGCACTGCTGCGCTGTGTGATTGCCGTGCCGGTCGGCGCGGTCCTCTATGCACTTGTCTCTGTGCTTCTCCGCTCGGAGGAAGCCGGATTTATTCTCTCCAGAGTGCGCCCCGGCGCGAAAGGAAAATCCTGATGGTTCGTGTTCTTCATTTTACTTCCGATTCCAATATCGGCGGTGCGGGCAGACTGCTGCTCCACTGCCTGCGGCATTTCGACCGCGATAAACTGGATGTTGCCGTGGTGCTGCCCCGGGGCTCCGCGCTGATTCCGGCGATCGCCGAAACGGGCACCCGGTATATCGAGACGGATTTCTGCCGGGATGCGTCCCGGGAGAAGGGCGCCGTTGCCGCGTTCCGCCGCATCATCCGGGAGGAAAAGCCCCATATCGTTCATACCCATTCTGCATTCGATGCGCGCATGGCGGCATATCTCTGCGGCGTGAAAAGCCGCATCTACACCCGCCACAGCGTGTTTGAGCCCTCAAAGCGGCTGACGACTTTCCCCGGAAAGCAGATCAGCGGACTTGTGAACAATACCCTCGCCACCCGCATCATCGCCGTGGCGGATGCCGCCGCGGATAATCTGACCGCCACCGGCGTTCGGGCAGATAAGATCACCGTGATTCTCAACGGTGTGGAACCGCTGACGCGCTCTTCGGCTGAGGAATGCGCCGCGCTCAGACAGTCGCTGGGGATCGGCGAGCGGGATTTCGTCTGCGGTATTTCCGCCCGAATGGAGCCGTATAAGGGACATGCCGATCTGCTTGCCGCAGCCAAAACAGTTCTGGAAAAGCGTCCCGATATAAAATTCCTGCTTATGGGCACGGGATCCGCCGAGGCGGATGTGCGCCGGCAGGCGGCGGAAATGGGGCTGGAAAAATCCGTGATCTTCACCGGATTCTGTTCCGATGTGGTACCGTATTACAGCATCATGGATCTGTCGCTGAACTGCTCCTACGGAACGGAAGCCACGTCTCTCGCTCTTCTTGAGGCGATGAGCCTCGGTCTGCCTACGGCGGCAACCCGCTTCGGCGGCAATCCGGGTGTTGTGGCGGATGGGGAAAACGGCATTCTCACCCCCGTGCGGGATCCCGCCGCTATGGCGGAGGTGATTTTGCGTATCGCGTCCGACAAGGCTCTGTATGATCGCCTGTCGTTGGGTGCAAAACGGATCTTTGCCGAAAAATTTACTGCTGCCGCCATGACGCGGCAGATCGAAAAAGTCTATTATGAGGAAGCCGCCCGCTGCGGCTTTGATACATGAATTGACGGAAAGGAGTGCCGGTATGACCGCACGGATAAAACGAATACTGATGACGGCGCTGGTCATGCTCTGCACCGCAGTCCTGCTGTGTCCATCCGCCGTCGGAGCGGCAGATGTATTCTGCCAGTCCCATGCAGTGCCTGTCGGACAGTCGGAGGCGCTGGAATCGGAAGTGCTCCTGGATGATTTCCGGGGGGATTCCTCCTCGGAGTGGATGACATCCACAGGCGTTACCGACGTAAAACGTGTGAATGCGGGGGACGGTTATGCGCTGTCCGCCCGGCTGAAGAAAAATACCGCGGGAACATACGGCGTCATGTGCCTGTTCGGCGGGGACGTGGGACAGAATCTGATGATGCAGACAAAACTGCGTTTCTCCGTCTTTATTGACGGAGCAGATCCTGCGCCCTCAGTTCCGGAACCGGAGGAGGGGATGGAGCCGGTGAGGCATACGGTACGCATCTCGATGCATTCGGGCGTTTCCTCCATGAGCGCCGAAACACAGATCCCCGCGGGGGAATGGTACACCGTGACGGTGGATATCGAGCCGTGGCGGCTGCGCACGAATCTGCATATGTGTGAGATCACCGTAACAGACGGCGGCAGCGGTGTGGACAGCTTTATGATCGGTCCCCTGAGTGCCGGCGGCACGGCGAATATGGAGATCGCCGATACGTTCCTTACATTCGGATTTACCGCGGAAAGCGGTGAGGCGGTGTACCGGGACGGTGTGTATCTGCTGGATCCCGGACGTGACGGCGCCATTACGCTGATCGCCGATGCCGTGCGGGAGGAATATACCGCCGGAAGCGGCGTATCCGCTGTGCGTGTCGTTCTGGATAATGCCATGGAAGGCGGCGTGATCTCGCTTGCGGTGGCGGACGGCTCCGCAGCTGATGCACCGTTTACCATTTCTTCCACATGCTCCGTTTATTACGGAGAGAATGTCTATCTCCTGCCTTATGATTCCGATATCAAACTTCGCGCCTACCGCCTCAGCTTTCACAGCCTGACGCCGGACGCGGCGGATTATGTGACACTGCGCTCCGTGTCCCTTGTGTCGATCCCGGAGACGGATGAAACCGAATATCCCGCGCGGATCCGCAAGTGCGCGTTCAGCGATGATCTGCGGAAACTGGAATTTGCGGGGACGCTCTCCGCATCTGTGACGGCACAGTATATCGACGGCGAGCTGGCGCTGTATGAAATTCCCTTATGGGAGGATGCGCAGGCGGTGCTTCTGAATGGGGCGCCCGTGGCGACCATGCGGATGTCCAGCCAGTTCACCTTTGGCGTGGATATGAACGGACGGGAGCACATGGCATCGGTCAGCCGCTACCAGCTGGCAGTCCTGAGCGATACCGGCGTCGTGCCGATAAGCGCGGCGCTTTATCCCGAACGGGGGGCGGAGCCTGCGACAAGTACGCTGTCCTCCGTCGGGCTGTACGGTGCGGATAACGCGGGCATCTTTGAATCGAACGCTTCCTCCGTCATTCTGGATGTGTATGCGGACCGCCTGCTGGGCGGAAAAGACGGTCTGACAAGCGGTCGCCTCTGCGTCCGCGGCGGACAGTATTACTATCTGGATAATGCGTATATCCGCGAACTGGACAGCGAGATCAATTTCTGTCTGGCGGCGGATGTGGAGGTATATCTGCGGCTGCTCTGCGCGTCGGATCTGTCCGCAAAAGGATATACAAAATCCTGCGAGAACGCATTGCTGTACGCGTTTGATGTGCATAACGAGGCGGGTGCCTCCGCGCTCTGTGCTGTAACGGACTTTATTGCGCAGCGGTACAGCGCGGTGAGCGGATTCATCGTGGGAGAACGGATGGATGCCGCTGTCTACAACGGCGCGGATATGTCCGACACTGCAGGCTATGCGGCGCTGTGCGCCGATACACTGCGCCTTGTGTACAACAGCGCGGTGGTGCATATTCCCGATGTATATGTGATCGCTCCCCTGGGACATTATATGTCAGAGATCCGTGAGCTGGACAGCGAAAACGCCTCCGGCGCTGATCTGTACTGCGATCCGGTGCTGCTGGCATCTCTGATTTCCCGCCGGATTCAGGATCTGGGAGAGATCCCCTGGGGAATGCTGTATATGTCCGACAATGCCGCCGAGGCGCTGGGGCATGCGCAGAACATCCTTGTGGGTATGAAATCCCTGGGCAGTGATGTGCCTGCGGAAACCATGCTTCTTTGGAGACCTCCGGCAGCCTATTCCCCCGATATCGTCCTGCTGGAATACGAGGACAGATGCTTTTCCGCCAGACAGGCGGATATCCGTGCCATGTTTTTGTCCGTGGCGGGCTTCTCCTCCGCGGATCAGGCACAGATCACTGCCGGGCTGAAATACGTACTGGACGAGACAGAATACCGTCGGCCGCTGAGTGAATACAGCGCACAGCTTCTG
>SVTS01000032.1 GCA_015063645.1 Oscillospiraceae bacterium
CCTATGGTGAAGTTCCGGGCGTCTTTTTTTGTTGAAGATGTCCATAGGATTCGGTAGAGGCAAGGAGACAGGGGTGGCGGGGGAGGAAACTTCGCCGTGTGAGATGGTTCCTCCCCCGCCTCGCCGCGTTAGCGGCGAAAAAAGCTGCACTTGTGCATATTGTATACAGTATGTGCTTAAGTTAATGACATTGCTCATGGGAGGATCTCCTTTTTTGGGTAAATCCGCAATGCGACATTTTTCGCTCTTGCATCTTCTGACAGAGTGTGGTAAAATATGGGTGAACCCGCAGGGCGGAAGTAAAAGGGAAAGGAGAATTCCATGAAAAGAAGCATTCGTACAATAGCCGCCGTCCTACTGGCGGTGATCGTGCTTGCTGCATTCAGCAGCTGCGCGGAAACACTCAGCGGAACCTATAAGGCGGATACGCTGGGAACAGGCGCATCCTATACCTTTGACGGCAAAAAGGTCCGTGTGGATGTTCTGGTGCTGGGCGCGGTTGTGACCTCTCTTGAGGGAACGTATGAAATTGACGACGGCAAGATCACCTTCACATTCGGCGATACGGAATCGGAAGAGGCAAAGCAGTACAGCGGAACCTTCGATTTCGCCGAAACGGAGACGTCCGTCAAAATCGGTATGATCGAATACAGGAAAGAGGCATGAGCGTAAGCAAACGCGAAAAGAGGAGGAAACCGTTTCCGGTTTCCTCCTCTTTGTGTATGTGGTTTCAGCGGGATCAGTTCAGCACAGAGCCAAGTACATGACCGATTCGCTCCGCCATGCGGATGGCACCGGCATCGGTGGGATGGCATCCGTCCACGGTGCAGATATCGTGATGCTTGCCCTCGAAGAGGGAATCGCCGTCGATGAAGCGGACGTTTCTGTCACCCTCTGCCAGCGCTTTTTCGTATACACCGTAGATGACAGCTCTGCGGGCATCGCGGCCTGTGGCGCCGTGGATATACTGATGGGTATCAGGTGCGGTGACCATGATGATCGGCATATCCGGATGAGCGGCGCGGACCGCGCGGTAGAAGGGCTCGTATGTCTCAATAAGATGCTCCGTTGTGGGTGCGTTATGGTCGTAATCCAGAACGAATACGGACATATCCATCGAAGCGATGTAGTCGCGGATGGCGTCCTCGCCCTTGGCTGCACCGGCGAATCCCAGATTCACATAGTCGCAGTCGTACTCCATGCCGATGATAGCCTCATAGGTATTGCCGGGACGGGAAACACAGCCGCCCATTGTGATGGAGGAGCCGTAATATACTACCGGCTTGTCGAAGCGGTAGCGCTCGCCGTGATCCAGCATGGCATCCTCACCTACGCCGATGTAGACCTTATCTACCTGGGAATACAGCGGGAAATGGATCAGAATCTGACGGGGACGGCGATCCGGGAAGCGGACAACCTGCTCCAGACCCTTGAAATCCTCGGAGCCGGCACCGGGACGGAAAATGCCGTAGAAATAGTAGCGGGCGCCTTCCTTGACGTACAGATCAAATCCGGCGGAGCCGGTGCGTGCCATCAGATCCATGTGGTTCATCGTGAGCATCTCCGCGTGGAGCGCGATGAAATCCGAATCGGTGCAGAAACGGATGCGGGCACCGGCGGTTGCCTTGGCAAGTCCGGTGACGGCGCGGCTGGTGGCTTCCGCCACATCGGCGGGCAGACGGCGGAACTGACCGTCACTGTGCGGCTGATACAGACCGTAGATATCGAACGGTTTTTCGCGGATCTCTCGCCAGCGGGCGTTCTCCAGCTCCAGATTGGTGGTAAAGCCGTAAGGCTCAATAATGACTCCCATAATAATTCTCCTTTCCGGTATACAGCTCTTACTTCAGAAGCGAAGCGACCGTGTGACCGATCTTGTCCGCCATGCGGATGAAGCCCGCATCGTTGGGATGACATCCGTCTACGGTGCATACGTCGTGATAGCGTCCTTCAAAGAGGGATTCGCCGTCGATAAAGCGGACATTTCTGTCCCCCTCGGCAAGGGCTTTCTGATAGGTTTCATAGATCACTGCGCGGCGTGCGTTGCGGTAGTCGCCGCTTCCATGCACATATTGCTGTGTGTCGGGGGCGGTGACCATCACGATGGGCAGATCGGGATGGGCGGCGCGGACAGCGCGGTACAGCGGCTCGTGGGTTTCTTTCAGATGCTCCACGGAGGGGGCGTTGTGATCGTAGTCCATGACGAATACGGACATATCAAGCGATGCCATGTAGTCGCGGATGGCAGGCTCCGCCTTGGCGTTGCCGGAGAAGCCGAGGTTGATGAAATCACAGTCGTAATCAATGGAAATAATGGACTGATAGGACGTGCCGGGACGGGAAGCGCAGCCGCCCTGGGTGATGGAGGAGCCGTAGTAGACAACCGGCTTGTCATAGCGGTAACGGAGACCGTGATCCAGCGCGGCATCTTCCTGCAGACCGATGTAGAACTTCTCAACGGAGCTGTACAGCGGGAAATGGATCATGATCTGACGGAGTTTGCGGTCCGGGAAACGGACAACGCCTTCCATCTTCTTGACGGAAGGATCAATGCCGGGACGGTAGCCGGCGTAGAAATAATACCGGGAGCCTTCCCAGACGTATACGTCAAAGCTGGTGGAACCGGTGTAGGCGAAGTGATCCATGTGTCCCATTACGGGCATAATGGCGTGGAGCGCGATGTACTGGGAATCGGTGCAGAAACGGACGCGACCGCCTGCGGTATGTACCGAAAGATTCTTGACACCGGCACTGGTTGCCTCGGCAACATCGGCAGGCAGACGGCGGAACACGCCTTCCGCGTGCGCATCGTACAAACCGTAGATATCGAACGGTTTTTCACGTACTTCACGGAAGCGGACGTCGGGCAGATCCAGCTGTGTGGTGAAGCCGTAGGGCTGAATGACAGTTTCCATATGAATTTCTCCTTTTCGGAAATAATGTATGTATTGTGATGCTGCTCTCAGCGCAGCAGGGAACCGACCACATGACCGATTTTGTCTGCCATGCGCAGAAATCCGGCATCGGTGGGATGGCATCCGTCCACGGTGCAGATGTCGTGGTGATTGCCCTCAAAGAGAGTGTCACCGTCGATGAAGCGGACGTTCAGATCTCCCTCGTGGAACGCTTTCATGTAAGTCTCAAAGATGATCTCACGACCGATCACATGCCGCTGTGCCCGCTCGGCATCCATCTGCAGATACCACTGGGTCTCGGGTGCGGTGACGAATACGATGGGCAGATCCGGATGGGCGGCACGGACTTCCCGGTAGAATGTCTCATGGGTATCCCGCAGATGCTCCATTGTGGGCGCGTTATGATCATAATCCAGAACAAATACGGACATATCCAGCGATGCGATGTACTGACGGATGGCAGGCTCCGCCCTGGCAGAACCGGAGAAACCGAGATTGATGAAATCGCAGTCCCGATCAATGGAGATGATGGACTGGTAGGACGTACCCGGACGGGATGCGCAGCCGCCCTGGGTGATGGAGGAGCCGTAATAGACAACCGGCTTGTCAAAACGGTAGCGGAGACCGTGATCCACAATGGCATCTTCCTGCAGACCGATGTACAGCTTTTCCACGGAACTGTACAGCGGGAAGTGGATCATGATCTGACGCAGCTTGCGTCCCGGAAGATGCACTATGTTCTCCATCATTTTCGCGGACGGATCAATGCCGGGGCGGAAGCTGTTGAAGAAATAATACCGGGAGCCTTCCCATATGTACAGATCAAATCCTGCAGAGCCGGTGAAGGCGAAGTGGGACATGGCGCCCATCACGGGCATAACTGCGTGGATCGCCACGTATTCGGAATCGGTGCAGAAGCGGATGCGTCCGCCTGCTGTGTGGACGGAGAGACCTGCTACAGCCGGACTGGTGGCTTTTGCCACATCCTCGGGCAGACGGCGGAATACCCCCTCGCTGCGGGCGTCGTACAAACCGTAAATATCAAACGGTTCTTCACGCACTTCGCGGAAACGTACATCTTCCAACTCCAGTTTTGTGGTGAAACCATAGGGCTGAATCACTTTTTCCATAGACTACTCCTTTACTGTGTCGGGTAAAATCTTATATCTTGTCCGGGGATCGCTGCCGGAAACGGCAAGTCGGACACCGGGCGTGTTTCGGTATGTATCGAACAGCTCCGTCAGATGTGTGACGAAGATGAAGCTGCCGCCGAGCAGGGAAATATGCTCCAGAATCGGTGCAATACCTGCCGCTCCTTCCGCATACGCGGTGGACTGGAACGTCTCGTTCAGCAGAATCAAAGAGGACTGGCTGACGCTGTCCAGAATCTGCGCCATAGCTGCCGCTTCTTCCTCAAAGCGTCCGGCGGAAGATGCGGTGCTCAGCTCTTTTTCCGCTGAGGCGAACAGGGTGTGCATGCTTCTGCGGACGCTGATTTCCGCCGATGCGGCGGGAATCGGCAGACCGTTCAGTGCGAAGAGCACAGCCGTACCCACGGAGCGGAGAAATACCGTTTTGCCGCTGCTGTTTGCACCGCGGATCAGCATACCGCTGATGCCGCCGGCGCGGCAAAGATCCATGTCGTTTGCCACAACCGCATCCGTCCGGGAAGATTCGCTGAGCAGAAGCGGATCCCGCAGTTCCTTTATGCGGATGACGCAGGCATCCTCCGGCAGAATCTCCGGATAGATCATGGAAATTCCCCGCTCAGCCATGCGCGTGCAGTAGCTGATCGCCCGCTGATAGAAATACAGATCCCGACGGACATCGCCGAAGCGGCTGAGCAGTGCCCGTGCCGCGTGGGTGATCCGTCGGTCCGTTTCGCCGATCGCCTCCATGCGGAGCGCGTGACGGAGATCCGCGGACGGTGTCATGTACGCGGATAACTCTTCCGGCGGCAGAGGTGCCGGAGCGGCTTTCTGCCGGGAAGCGCGGCGGAAAAAGGAAGCAAGCGTGCCGCTTTCGGCAGATTCTTTTTCCGCACTCAGCGAGGTGTGGCGGAAATCGCTCAGAAACAGGTGTATCAGCCGCACCTCATCGTCCGATTCCGCTTCCATGTCGTAGGAGACGGCTTCCAGAATGCTGCCCTCGATCTGATCGGCGAAGGCGTACAGTTCCTGTGCCGCAGGAGAGAGGGAGGCGGCGTGCGCCGCATTCTGCAGATCGAGCAGAAAAGCGGATTCGTGCCGGTACTTTGCCAGCAGCTGTGCAATCGCCTGCAGACGGAGGAGCGTTATTTTCAGATAACGGGCATTCAGCTGCAAGGACAGACGTGCATTGTAGAATTCCGTAGTCGCGTCCCCCGTGTTCAGACGGCGGAGCGTAAAGCTTTTGGAGCGTTCCGCATCCCAGTTCCCCTTGATGCGTCCGAATTCATCAAACAGTACGAGCAATTCGCGGAGCATGGACGGATGAGAGACAAAGGTGGCGATCACCGCCTGTCTGCCGCGGATCTCCTCCACAGAAAGAGGAGGATGACGCAGGGTTTCCAGAAAGAAAGATACTTCCGCCCCCTCACCGCCAAGCGGGCGCATCAGTCGGGGGATAGACAGCGATTCGGCGGTATCTTTGCCGACTTCTCCCGTATCTCCCGTGCCGAGCAGGCTGATTTTATGGCTTTCCAAGGTGTTTCCTCCTTTCGGCGAGCTGTCCGCGCGTCAGGGAATATTTGTAGAGAATATCCGCCGCGTGGGAGGAATCGGTGCGGGGAGCGCGGATGATCCGGTATGTGCGGCGGTTGCCGCTGCTTTCGTCAATGACGGCCGCCAGGGAGGGAATGGTGCTTCCCGTCAGCTCATGCAGATGCGTTACATATATGCCGAACGCGCCGCAGCTGTGGAGTGTTTCGGCAAGCATGCGGCTGGAGGCGGCGGATTTCACCTCGTCCGTGCCGGAAAATGTTTCGTTGAGAAGAATGACCGATTCCGGTGTGGCTTCCGCCATGATCGCCTCAGCACGCTGCATCTCTTCATCAAAACGACCGGTGCCGCTGAAATCTTCATTCAGGGGGAAATGGGTCATCAGACGGGTGAAACAGGCGGTCTCGCCGCCATCACAGGGGACGGGACAGCCGTTCTGAGCCAGCAGAACCGCAATGCCTGCCGCACGGAGAAATACGGTTTTTCCGCCGCCGTTTGCGCCTGTCAGCCAGAAGAAATTATCCCCGCCTTCCGCGGTGAGCATCAGATCGTTGGGTACCACATTCTCTCCGCGCAGTCCGCGGCGGCGCAGGGATATGTCCCGGACGCCCCGCAGGCAGATCCGGCGGGATTCGCAGACCTGCGGCAGGTTCATGGGGAACCCCTCTTCCCGCATCTGCTGTGTGAATTTGTGTATGGCGGCATAAAAGCCGATTTCGCGGGAAAGCGCGGGCAAAGCCCGGATATCCGCCTCTTCTCCGAAGAGATAGGGTGCGCATCGGTCATGCAGTACCTGCGCAGCGGCGTATTCCGTCGGGTATAACTTTGCCAGTCCGTCGGAAAAGGATGCGGGCATCTGCCGCGGGGAACGCTGTCTATCCGGTGTGGGCGGCAGTCCCATCGCGGTAAGATTGGCTTCAAAATGTGCCGCCGCGGCATTCCCTGTGACAGCGGTCATCTGCAGAGATCCGTCCACGGTGCGTATGCGCAGTGTGCGGCCGGAGAAATCGGGAATATCCGCGCAGAGACGGCGCATTTCCTCCGTGAGCGGATGGATTTTGAGATTGTGTATGTATGCGGAAAACTCCGTCAGGAGCTGTCCCCGGGGAGACGGAAACTCTGCCAGATCCAGAAAACGGAGAAATTCTTTTGCCAGATGGGTGAATATCATCACCGCGCCGGTGCTGTCATGCAGATCGTCATAGCGGCGGAGCAGGCGGGCAAGATTGGCGGCGGACGATGACATGGCGGAAAAACGCTCCGCCATGGATGGATTGTTCTCAAGCGCACGGAAAACGTCCTGCCTGGCGGCGATTTCGCCGGCATCGGCACCGCGGCTCAGTACGCGGATCACATCTTCGCTGAAAACATCCCGCAGCATCAGATCGGTGAAAACTGTCTCAGAGGCAAAAACAGGCGCATTTTTCCGGACTGTACAGGTGAGCAGGGACGGACAGGACATGGCGTTCTCCTTTCTGGAAATGGATGTGTTTATATAAAATGGTTATTTTTAACAAAAACCGGCAGGAAATTTCGTGCAATATTTTATGCTGGAAAATATTGTAATTCAGACGTAAATATGGTAAAATATGGTCATCAAATAAAAGCGCAATTGCAAAGATAAAGGAGAAGGAAAAAACATGGAGTACACGGTTAGAATTCTGATTGCAGATGAAAATACGGATACGCGCAAAAATTGCCGGGAGGCGCTGGCGCGTGCGGGATATACCAGAACGGAAGAAGCAGGCAACGGCGAGGAAGCGCTGCGCGTGATCGAGCGCAGTCATCCGGATGTGGTGATCGCGGATGTGTGGCTGTCCAAACTGGACGGAATCGGACTGATCCGGCAGGCATCCCAGCTCAGCTATGAGCCGGATAAAGCGCCGGTGTTCATCATCGCATCGATGGTGTCCAATCAGAATATTTTCGTGGAAGCAAGTCGGGCAGGCGCCTCTCTTTGTCTGCCGAAACCCATCGATTATAAAAGTCTTGCCGAGTACATCGGAACGCTGACGCGTACCAGACAGGCACCTGCCGCACCCGCACAGGATAATACGCCGCCGGATATTGAGACGCAGGTGACAAAAATTATCCACCAGATCGGCGTGCCCGCCCATATCAAAGGGTATCAGTATCTGCGCACGGCGATCCTGATGACGATCAGCGACAGCGATATCATCAATTCAGTGACGAAAGTGCTCTATCCCTCTGTGGCAAAGAAGTATTCCACAACCACATCCCGCGTGGAGCGGGCGATCCGACATGCCATTGAAGTGGCGTGGGACCGCGGGGATATCGATACGCTGAATTCCTATTTCGGCTATACCGTGCAGAACAGCCGCGGCAAGCCGACCAATTCGGAATTCATTGCCATGATTGCCGATAATCTGCGGCTGAAATATAAGATCCGCTAAAGAAAGTGGGGGAATCTTCTGTGGGAGATTCCTCCGCTTTTGTACTCAGGAGGCAAGCCTGATTTCCGCACCGTCCGTGATCAGGGAAACTGTGCCGGAGAGATCGGTGCGCAGGATTTTTGCGCCCAGAGATTCCAGACGTGAAACAACCTCATCCGCCGGATGACCGTAGGTGTTGTCCCTGCCGCAGGAGATAACCGCGAAGCGGGGCGATACGGCTTTCAGATACAGGTCTGTGGAGGAAGTGGAGGAACCGTGGTGGGGCACTTTCAGAATATCTGTATCCAGCAGGCATCCGCGGAAACTGCTGTACCGCTTCAGCTGATCCTCCTCGCTGAGTGCTTCCGCATCCCCGGTGAACAGTGCGCTGGTTCTGCCAAAATCCATGCGGATGACGGCACTGCGGTTGTTTTCTTCTTCATAGGACTGTGTCGGAGCGAGTACCTGGAATTCGGCACCGCCGAGAGTAAATCGGACACCCGGCTCCGCAAACAGCACAGCCGCGCCGGATTCGCCGACCGCATCCAGAAAACGCACATAGGAATCCTCCGGGCAAATCGTGCGCGGCAGGATCACCGTGCCCACGTCCATTTTCTCCAGTATGTACGCCGCACCGCCCATGTGATCCGTGTGTGCGTGCGTGATGATCAGATATTCCAGTCGGTTGCCGAAGGAGTTGACGGAAAAATACACTTCCTGCTGTGCGGGGGCTTCTCCTGTGTCAATGAGAATACAGCCTTCCTCCGTGATGATAAAAGAAGCGTCGCCCTGTCCCACATCCAGAAAACGGATTTCCACCGTGCCGTCGGGCAGGGGCTTGTTCTGGGTGATATACACAATGCAGGCGCAGACGATTGCCGCGGCGATCCACAGAAATACCCGGAACGGACGCAGACTGCCGTCAAAAAACCGTGGGACACTGTTTTTTCTCACTCATGCAGCCTCCGTTTTAGTTACTGCATACATTATATAACGGATTTCGTGGAGTTGCAAGAGGAATCGGTATTTTTGTCACTAATCAGTGATTTTGCCAGTCTCCGGCAGAGGGGGGAGGACAGTGCGCACAGTCCGCACCAGAGCAGGGAATAGAGCGGGCAGATCTGTCCAAGGATATTCAGCGGCACGTCGGAATAGTCCCAGACTTCCCATCCCAAATACAGATTGACAATGCATCCCGCAGTAAATTCCGCTGCCGTGATAGCGAGAGCACCGATAATACACCGGCTCAGAAAAGGGATCCACCTGCCGTAGATATGCAGAGCGTATAATACCAGAAAGCAGACGCCGCCGGTAAGCGTCATGCTCCAGTGGGTGTATCCGCGCCAGAGAATTTCCAGCATGCTGTACGCCGCCGCACCGATAAGAAAAATCACCGACCATTCTGCCGTTTTCCGCAAAATAACATCACCTCCGTATTGTTTTTGCCAATCAGAGGGGGATTTATTCACGCGGAAGCCAATTTGGATACAAATACAGGCAGGCTTCCATACCGGAGTATGGAAGCCTGCCTCTGTATGGGAATTACTGTGCGTCTGTGGGAGCCTGTGCGTCTGCGGCGGGAGCATCCTTGGCTTCGCCCAGATACTTGGGCAGCTGCATGCCTGCCATGTCGAACAGCTCGTTCATCGGCGGGATGGACTTCATCAGACCGGAGACAAAGTTGGCGGTGGCATTCTTGCCGTCCGCGGAGGTGGAACCGTTGTCCCAGACGGTGATCTTGTCGATCTTCAGATCCTGGATAGCCTGTACCTGAATCTTGACCAGCTCTTCCATCTTGTCGGCGATCATCAGACGGATTGCGTCGTCGGAATCGCCGCCGGCGGATTTCACGATCTCCGCGAAACCTTCTGCCTGCTTGGTCAGCATCTGGCGGACACCGTCTGCCTCTGCCTGCATCTTCAGCAGAATTGCATCAGCTTCACCCTTGGCGCGGCGGCGGATCTGCTCAGCCTCAGCCTCAGCCTGCAGCTCCAGCTTCTGCTTCTCAATCTGTGCCTTTACGATGATGTCGGCTTCCATCTTCGCCTGCTCGAAGGAGGCGCGTGCCTGCTCGGCAGCCTTCTGTGCTTCGTAGGATTCTTCCATGGCTTTTGCCGCCTGAATATTCTCGGCGGCGGTAGCGCGCTTCTGGGCTTCTGCTTCGCGCTCGCGGAGTGTTGCGTTGGATTCGGCAACCTGAACCTTAGCCTCGTTCTCACCCTTGATGGCTTCGGAGTTGGACTTGGAGACGTTGATACGCATTTCGCGCTCAGCCTCTGCGGAACCGATGGCACCTACGCGGTCAGCCTCAGCGACGGAGATCTTCGCGTCGTTGATCGCCTTGGCGGATGCTTCCTTACCCAGAGCCATGATGTAACCGGATTCGTCGGTGATATC
The DNA here is from genome assembly GCA_015063645.1 of Oscillospiraceae bacterium. Taxonomy (GTDB): domain Bacteria; phylum Bacillota; class Clostridia; order Oscillospirales; family CAG-272; genus SIG701. The sequence goes on from SVTS01000032.1 coordinate 10,405, forward strand.
GGTGACGTTTACGTTGATGAGACGGAGACCGATCTTCTTCAGCTCGGTTTCCACGTTGCTGGATACGGCATCCAGGAACTTGTCACGGTCGGTGTTGATTTCCTCGATGTCCATGGTGGCGATGATCAGACGCATCTGACCGAAGATGATATCCTCGGCGATCTGCTTGATCTCGTCCAGCTTCATGCCCAGCAGCCGCTCAGCGGCGTTCTGCATCACGCCCACTTCGGTGGAGATACCGACGGTGAAGCGGGAGGGAACGTCCACACGGATGTTCTGGCGGGAAAGCGCGTTGCGCAGATCAACCGACAGGGACATGGGCGTCAGATCGAGAAACTCGTATGCCTGCACGATGGGCCAGATGAATGCGGCGCCGCCGTGGATACACTTGGCGGAACGGCTGGTGCCGTCAGCACCGGATCCGACTTTACCGTAGATAACGAGGATCTTGTCGGAGGGGCAGCGTTTGTAGCGGGAGAGGATTACACATACGGTGGTGAAGAGGAGCAGGGCAATGACACAGACGAGGATCAGCACCATGGCACTGCCGTTTGTCACGGATGTGGCGAGAAGAGGGAGGGAGTTGAACATAGCGGTTTCTCCTTTTGAAATGAAATATATTTGGAATGCAGGGATAACGTAGGTTATAGAGGGAAAGATTCACAGTCTGCCGATAAAATGATCCGGATGGGATCTGTCGCAGGATACTGTGTGGTACAGTCTGGTGCCGCGGAAGTGGGTGAGCGTATCGCCTTCCCGCATGCGATCCAGATCGCTGTCCAGAATGATGCCCAGATTCTTGTCAGCCGCTTCGCCGTTCTTCATACGGATATTGACGGAAACGCTGTAGCGATTGTTCCGTCCTACAGACAAATTGTTGGAATTAAAATCGCCGGTGTCATCGCCGGACCATTTCCTGACAACGGATGTGCGGATTTTGCGGATTTCGCCCGTCCAGTCCCGGTCGACGATGTCGTACAGAATGCCGCAGAGCAGAATGGGCGCGACAGCCAGCACCGCGTAGGCAACGTAGACGTTGACCTCGCTGAGCCTGCCGAAATACCATTCGCCGTACAGCCGCATGAATACTATGCCCGCAATTTCCAGCACGATGAGGGCAATAATTTTCCATACGAGACGCTGGCGGACTTTTTTCCTGATGATCTCTGGTGTGTAATCGGTGCGTTTCATGGGAACCTCCTGAAATTGGATTTGAATTACAGACTGTGTTTATTTTTAGGGTGCCAGTGCTTATACACGCGGTACCGGGCATATACGCTTACCGCCAGTACGGCGACCATGGTTACAATGTACGCCGCGATCATATCCAGAATCGGGATCTGGATAATTGGCGCAACGGAAAACAGAAAAAATAACGGAAGATTCAGAAAATTGGGGGCAGGTATAATATGAGCGCTTATTTCGTACAGTACAACGAGTATTCCGTAAATCAGGAATAAGTATTTTCCTTCATCCCGAAGGTAGTCTGTCAGACATTCTTTGAAGGAGAATGTGTCTTTCATGTTTTCTTCGTAGGTTTCGCAGTTCTTTTTTACATATCCTAAATAGAATGCTGCTGCATAAATGAAAACTGTAGCTATATGAACAGGGGTAAAATTTCGACTTCCATCAGCCGGTACGTCGGAATAAAATATGATATTCATTGGTATTGACAAAAGCAAATACAACAAGAAACACAATATTCCCGACTTAACAATTCCCCAGATCTGTTTTTTGATGATTTCAGCTGTGTTCTTTTCCATGATTTCCTCCTTGGGGGATTTCAGTATAATTTAATATTCACTCTGTGTCATGCGTGTCTCCAGCCACTGCTGATGCTCTTTATCGGCTTTCTTCCAGTAGTGGCGGTAGATCGCCATAAGAATCAATATGCCCGGTATGATGTATACAAAATACAGCCCGAGTATTGCGAGATAGTCCTGCGGAATCGGTTCTAGGTATATCAGATCGTATCGTCCACTCCATACGCGGTATGTGGCATAATAAACATTGTAGAAACCGCGTGCTAACATTCTTCCAGCAAAAAAACGGGAAGGAAGCAGGCAAATAAGACCGCGGACAATTTCACCAGGAAGCATATAAATGAGACCAGATTTGATCCAGTACGGTTTTGGAACATCACCCATGTAATGCTCACCGACCTTTGCACGAAGGAAAAAGAAAATAAGGAAATACGGGAAAAGATGTACAGTAAAAAAGTAGGATATAACGGAGAGTGCATTTGCCGCACCGATTGAAGTAGGCGCAATAGATTCAAGCAGCCATCGCATACCTCTGTACAGCAGGGTGTTTGCCAGCTGCGCCAGTAGCATGGCTACCGCGAATTCCACACACGCCGTTGCGGCAAATTTTACTTTTGTTTTCATGGCATACCTCTCCTGTTACGGATTGTTCTGTGTCATGCGCGTCTGCAGCATGGCGGTGTGTTCTTTTTCGGCTTTTTTCCAGAAATGGCGGTAGATCAGCAGTACGATCGCCATGTGCGCGGCAAGATAGACAAGGTAACAGAGCGCAAACGCGATGAAGTCCATCGGTATGTACGCGGATTCCTTAAAGATTGCCGCGGAGCGTCCGCTGGATGCCAGATATGTCCGGTTATACAGAAGGTAGGACGGCAAAGCCAGCAACTGTCCGAATTTGATGGAGGTAACAAGAAATACAAAATCAATCGGAAACATATTGATCAGAAATCGAATACCCTCACCGAGAGCAGTATAACTGCATCCCGATTTTAGCCACATCCATTTGTCATCCGACGGGACAAATTGTTCGCTGACCTGATTTTTCAGTGTTTTGTACAGAATAATGTACACCACGGCAAACGAAATAAGATACGTGAAATTTGCCAGAATGCGGAGTACAGGCGTTTTTTCTCCCTCAAAGACAGCTACCAGTATAGCAGCGAGGAAGGACATTACGAAAAACGATGCTACGTTCGCAATCAGCAGAACCAAGACATAGCGGAATCTTTCAATAAAATTGATTTTCATTTATTCTCCTCCTTCTTCCCCCACGCCCGCGGCGGATCAAATTTCACCAGCGACATGTGGCAGTGCGGGCAGGTGTCGCCGCTTTCGCGGATGATCGCGCCGCACATCACGCAGTCGCGGAGGGGATTGTCTCTGCGGCACGCCTGCAGATATTTTGTACCTCGGACACGCCGCACACGGTCGCCTTTTTTGAAGCGGGACAGCTCCGCGGCGGGACGCTTGTAGATCAGCAGATCGTGCCCGAGATTGACGGTGAGTGTGATATATTCTTCCAATACTACGTGACGGTTAACGCTGACGGTTTTATTGTTTGCGGCCACGTTTTCCTTTTTGCTTCGTTCCATTTGCGATTTAATGGAGAGAATTTCCCCCTCCCACGAGCGGTCGAATACGTCCTTGTGGAGCCCCATCAGCACAAACAGACCACCCAAGAACAGTACAATGGCGGCAATCGCGCTGACGGAACTCAGCCGCTCGGCAAAATAATCGAATGCATAGACGTAAAAGAATACGAGAATCACGGTGGAGAGCAGTACGAAGACCGCTCCTTTGCCAATATACCGCCTGATAATGGTGCGGATAATATCCGCGTTGGTTTCTTTGTTCAGGTATTTCATGACGCATCCTCCGGCAGCTTAAATTTTACAAGAGAGAATCCGCAGTGGGGGCACTCGTTTCCGCTTTCGCGTACGATGCATCCGCACATCACGCAGTCGCGCACACCATTCGGGCGGCATGCCTGCAGGTACTTTGTCCCTTTGATATGCCGCAGGCGGTCGCCTTTCCGGAAGCGGCTCAGATAGCTCACGGGGCGGTCAACTGTGACGATGTCGTTCCCTGTGTTGACGGCAAGGCAGATGTATTCATGTATGGACACCGCGACACGGCTGGCTGCACCGGATTTGTTGACCAGATGGGATTTCATGGAGACGATCTCTCCCTCCCAGGAACGGTCAAATATCTCCTTGTGGATCCCCAGCGCGAAAAACGGGAGCCCCATACAGACGAGAGTGATGACCACAGCACCGACATCCCCCATGCGCACGGCAAAATAACTGTAGCCGTACACATAGAAGAAGATCAGCACGCCCAGCGAGAGAAACGCGCAGGCGGAACCTTTGATGAAATACCGCCGCTGGATATATTCGATGATATCGCGGTTGTCCCGTTTGTCAAGGTACATCATGACGCATCCTCCGGCAGCTCAAATTTTACAAGAGAGAATCCACAGTGGGGGCACGTGTTCCCGTCTTCGCGGATGATGGCGCCGCACATCACGCAGTCGCGCACACCGCTTGGACGGCATGCCTGCAGGTATTTTGTCCCTTTGATATGCCGCAGGCGTTCGCCTGCCCCGAAGCGGGCGAGTTCAGCGGCAGAACGGTGTAGGGTAATGATATCATTCTCCGTGTGGACGGTGAGAGTAACATATTGCCGTACGGATGTCCTGAATTCAGCGGAACGGGTAAGTTTATTGAACCGTGTTCCGGCGGAGGATATTCCAATGATCTTCCGCGAAGTGATTTTCCCCTCCCACGAGCGGTCGAACACATCCTTGTGCAACTTCAAAAGGAAGAAAGGCGTTACCATGCCGAGAATGCAGGCGGCAATACCGTTGACTGCACCCATCCGATCCGCGAAGTAGGCGTAGCCGTACACATAGAAGAAGATCAGCACACCCAGCGAGAGAAACGCACAGGCGGAGCCTTTGATAAAATACCGCCGCTGGATATGTTCGATAATATCGCGGTTGTCCCGTTTGTCAAGGTATTTCACATCGTTTCCTCCGTTTCTGCCGGTTCGGTATAATGTATAAGAGAATATCCGCAGTGCGGGCAGGCGGAATCTGTCTTTTCCGCTGTTTTTCCGCACATGACGCAGTCGGTGAATGCGCGCTCCGCGAGCAGAAGCTGGGGATATTTCGTGCCGCGGATGTGCCGGATGCGGCTGCCTTTGGGGAATCGGTACAGCTCGTCAATGGGTTCAAACAGAGTTTTCTTCCCGCCGTCGGGCAGCTCGATGATCAGCTTTATGAAATCCGTGTACGGATCCAGATGATCGGCGGCGGTGAGCTTTTCCCGCTTTTTCACAATGACTTTCCGTGCGCTGACGACCACGCCCTCCCAGGAGCGGTCGGCTATCTCCCGGTCCATCCCCGTGAGGAATACGGGCAGAATGGCAAGGAGGAAGACCACGGTCCCCGCATTGCCGATGCCGAAACGATCGGCAAACGCGCTGAATCCGAGAAGGAGAAAGGATAAAACGAACACAAGAGAGAGTGCCGCGCTGACGGCGCCTTTGATCAGATACCGCCGGCGGATGCGGGCGAGGATATCCGCGTTGTCCCGTTTATCAAGGTATTTCATGGGATTCCTCCGGGTTGATCAGTTTTCCAGGGACGTTTTGCACCAGCCGCAGCTGCGCAGACCGGTTTTCATAAAGTGACCGCAGCGGGGGCACAGGATACGCTCAACACAGTCGAGCGGACATTTGACGGGGAATTTCAGACCGTTGATCTTCATTACCCGGTCGCCGGACTTATAGTAAATCTCCTTATCCCGGACGCTGTCTTCCGGAAATTCCATGCGGACAGTTTCTCCGGTATCTGTTTTCAGCGTGATAACGGCGACTTCGATTTCCGCTTCCCGGAATTCTTTACGGGTTCCGCCCGTTCCCATATTTTTCATTCTCTGGGCATAGCGGGCATCCGTTACTGTTGCGTAATAGCTTTTTCCAAAGAGTGTTTTATGTGCGCCGAACAGAAGAAAAGGAAGCGCCAGCAGGATCAGCACAAATACGGTTGTGAAATCAATCACGGATCTTTTGGAGTACAGCAGAAATCCGATCCATACACCGATCACCGCCGCTGACCAGAGTGCGGTGATGATCGCTGTGCGGAGACGTCTGCGTTCGCCAAGGGATTTCAGCTGCGCTTCAAGCGTGGGTTCAAAGAATGTTTTCATGGGATTCCTCCTCCTTCGGATGTTTCGGACTCGTTTTCGTCGGACGGTAGTTTTGTTCTTTTTCGTATTCCGCCATCGTCCCTTCCAGCCAGCGGATATGGGAACGGATGCGTTTTTTACACATCCGCTGCAGGATCCGCTCATGCAGGGCGAAATAGCCCAGATAGATCACAGCGAATACGAGAATATCGGTGAAGCGGATATCCCCCTGCAGGTAAACCGGATCAAACCGCCCGGCAGGATTCAGATAAACCAATGTGTACAGCATCATCGTAACGGGCGAGGTCACGGTGCCGAACAGGGTCATCGGCGTGGGAAGCAGTCCCAGCAGAAACCGTACCGCTTCTCCGAAAAACAGCAGAGATACTGCTTTTTTTCGCCGCGCCGGCGGATCATCCGCCATGGAGTACAGCGGCGGAACTATTTTTTTCAGATAGAAATGCATTCCCGCAAGGGGCAGAATAACCACAGTGGGAAGCGTGAGAAGCACCTGGAAAACCACATAGGTCGCCGTGCCGCGCCACATTTCCAGCAGACCGTTCGCCGCCCACACGGTGAACATATACACGGCGAAATGACCGAATACGGTGAGGGCGGCATATCCCAGCCGGTCCTTCCATGTGACGGTGCCCTGATAGTAATATTCGCGCTGTATCACGTTCTGATGCTGTGTCATAATACCTCCTCAGAATTCCGGGGTCTCCCGCATCAGCATTCCGATGACGGTCGATCCGTCCACAAGCCGTATGCCGTCCACACGGGAATCGGTGACCAGCTCGTATTCCGGTACTTTGTTTTGCTCCGTTGCCGGATCGTACAGCCGATCCACGACGCGAAACGGACGGGGATAGCAGAGCCACAGCGGAATGGCTTCGATGTTCTCCTGCTTCATCCACCACCGGAAATCCATGCCGTTGATTTTCCGTTTGAATCCGAGATGGATGGGATGACGCGCCGCGTTTCCGTTCACGGAGGGCAGGAGAATGTAGCGGGCATAATACCACTGATCCGCCGTGGGAACAGCATATTCCGTGCCGCGCCGCCAGTTCTCCACAAAGCGTACCGCATAGGTGATGCCGGATTTTCCCCGAAGGAGGAAATCCGCCTTGCGGGAACGGGAGAAAAACAGCCACAGCGGATGCAGCCCCAGAATCTCGGCGCCCGTCTTCTTCAGACGGATATACAGCCGGATCCGCTTATATACAAAGTGAAGCAGTTCCAGAAGGAGCAGGAAAACATACACGCCCAGGATGAAATAGAGAATCCAGAGATAGCCTTTGATGTGCAGCATGCGTTACTCCTCCTCTTATGTAGTATTTTACTTGGACAGGGGCTCCACGACCAGCATACCGGTGCCGTCTGTGGCAACAACGCGCACGGGTTCACCTGTGGCGAGTTTGCGGTCGGCGGTGGTCATGGCGTCGGCTTCGATGAATCTCTCCTGAATCGTCAGTGTGATTTTACCGCTGCCCTGAGAGTTTGCGGGGATCGGAATGTAGACCCGACCGGTCTTGCCGATAGCAGTGCCCAGATCGATCACGCCGTTGGACTGCAGCTTCATTGCCGCTTTCATCAGATAAGCGATGGCGAACAGAGCTGCTGTGCCGCAGATGAGGGAGATGATGATCGTGACCGGACGGTTCACGCCGGATGCGTACATGGCAAGACCGCTCCAACCTCCTACGCAGAGCATCGCCATGATGCCACGGACAGAGAAGAGTGCCAGACCGTCTGCACCGCCGTCACCGGGGGTGTCGATCTGGTCGTTGCCGGTCAGATCAATACCGTCATCGTCCACGCCGATGCCGAGGAAAAGCATGACTGTCTGTACAATCAGAATAAGCGTCGAGGGTACGGCGATAAGCGCGTATACCCGTGCAAAAAGATCAAGACTGTTCCACCACTGAATCATAAGTACCTCCGATTGTTATGTTATATTGTTTCAGGTATTCTTCAGAGCACCGATCAGGGAATCGGCGCGGCGTTTGATGACGTTGGCATACAGGGACATGATGATGATTTCCAAAGCGGAATTCAGCCGCCGGCGTGCTCCGCTCAGCTTTTCCTCATAATCCGCGGTGCATTCCGCAACCAGCGCGGAGAGGGATGCCTGTGTCAATGGCTGTGTGCCTGTCAGCGTATCTGCCAGCTTGCAGATGTAGTCATACAGCCGGGATTCGGGGATGATATCATCCTCCTGCCGGGCTGCATCGCCGTTCACATAGGTGAGCAGAAACGAAATATCGCTGAGCTGCATGGTGTCACGGAGCATGTTGATAATGAGAATGCGTGCCAGCTGCTCCTTGTCGTACATTTTGTTTTTTGGATTGACGACCCAGCCGCGCTTGAGCCAGTTCTGCAGAGTGGAGCCGTCCACGCCGGATATCTCGCGGATCTGTGCCAGCATGATGCCGTCGGAGATGAAAAAGATTTTGTTCAGAAATTCCAGACCGGTGACGCCGCCCATTTTCTGGCGTTCCAGCACAGTTCCGGGAATCTGGGTAAGTTCCATACCGAAATTCATAAGTTTTCCTCCTTGCTGCCCGATGGGCGCTATTTGTTTACAGCTATATTCTAACATGCGGTCATCTGATTGTCAATGGATGTCGATGAATTTTGTGTAAATATATTCTAACACACGGTCATACGATTGTCAATAATGTTCGCATAATTTCTTGTAGAAATCTCAAAAAAATACGGAAGATGAAAATTTCACCGTTTTCCTATTTATTTTGCGGTATGGATGTGTTATAATATAAGGTAATAATGTATTGCAATAACAAAGGATAGACATATGTGCGGATTTGTTGGCTTCAGCGGCATGATTGAAAACCGTGCCGATATCATAAAACGGATGGCGGACAGGATTATCCACCGCGGCCCCGATATGGAGGGCTATCATGTGGGCGATGACGGCATTACGCTGGGCTTCCGGCGGCTGTCCATTATCGACCTCTCGGACGGGGCACAGCCGATGTACAACGAAGATTCCACTGTCGTGGTAGTCTTCAACGGCGAGATCTATAACTTTATGGAACTGCGGGACAAGCTGATCGCCTGCGGGCACGTGTTCCGCACCCGGTGCGATACCGAGGTCATTGTCCACGGCTGGGAGGAATACGGCGAGGGGCTGATCCCCATGCTCCGCGGCATGTTTGCCTTTGTGGTGTGGGATACGAAGACCCGTACGCTTGCCGGTGCCAGAGACTATTTCGGCATCAAGCCGTTCTATTATTCCGTTCTGCCGGACGGCAATCTCCTCTTCGGGTCGGAGATCAAGAGCTTTCTGGAACATCCCGGCTTCCGCCGCGAGGTGAATCCGGAGGCACTCCGCCCCTATCTGACCTTCCAGTATTCCGCCACGGAGGAGACTTTCTTCAAGGGTACCTTCAAACTGCCTGCCGCTCATTATTTTATCTTCCGTGACGGTAAAATGGAGACGCACCGCTACTGGGACGTGGATTTCCGTGCGAAGACAAACGCATCCTTTGAGGAATGTGCCGATGCCATCGATGCCGCTGTCCGCGAATCCGTGGCGGCGCACCGCATCAGCGACGTACCCGTAGGCGCATTTCTCTCCGGCGGCGTGGATTCCAGCTATATTACAGCCGCTCTGATGCCCGAAAATACCTTCTCCGTCGGATTCGGCGAGAAGAAATTTGACGAAACCTCCGAGGCGAAAGCCCTGTCCGATATTCTCGGCATAAAGAATTTCCGGGATGAGCTGACCGCCGGGGAATGTATGGCGGCGTTCGCCGATATCCAGTATCATATGGATGAGCCGCAGTCCAATCCCTCTTCCGTGCCGCTGTGGTTCCTCGCCAAACTGGCGAGAGAGCACGTTACCGTGGTCCTCTCCGGTGAGGGCGCCGATGAAATCTATGCAGGATACGAATGGTACGACGAAGCGGGACTGATGCGCAAATATAAAAAAATCCCCGCGCCGCTCCGCCGTGCGGCGGCATCCGTCGCTTCCCATCTGCCCTATTTCAAGGGACATGATTTCATTATCAAAGGCAGCGGACGTCCGGAGGATTACTTCATCGGACAGGCGATGGTCTGGGGGGTAAAGGAAGCGGAGTCGATTCTGCGCGGACCGTATAAAGCCGGTCCCACGCCCCATGAGATCACCGCGCCCATCTACGACCGGGTGAAGGATCTGTCCGAATTGGAGAAAAAACAGTATCTGGATCTGAATCTCTGGCTGCCCGGCGATATTCTGCTGAAAGCGGATAAAATGAGTATGGCGCACTCACTGGAATTGCGCGTTCCCTATCTGGATCGGGATATCATGGCGCAGGCACAGACTCTGCCCGCCGCCTATAAGATCGACGGACGGAATACCAAGCAGGTTCTCCGTGCCGCCGCCAATAAAACCCTGCCCGATGAATGGGCGAACCGGGAAAAGAAAGGCTTCCCTACTCCCGTGCGCAACTGGATGCGGGAGGAACCGTATTATACGCAGATCCGTACAGCACTTTCTTCCGATACAGCAGCAGAGTATTTCAATACGGATACCCTCTGCGCCATGTTGGACGAGCATAAAACCGGCACGGTCAATCACGGTCGGAAAATCTGGACTGCGTACACATTCCTTACCTGGCATAAGGCATTCTTTGGCGAATAATTCATAAAAGTTTTTGCGGAGCTTTTTTCAAAAAGCGACCGTATCCCCTTTTTGGAGGTTCTGACTATGTCTGCTATCATTCCCGTGCTCCTCGGAGCCGATCTGAACTGTTATAACGTTGCCCGTGCTTTTCATGAGCAGTACGGCGTGATCACCTATGCGTTCGGACGCTACGCGGTGTCCGCCACCAAATATTCCAAAATCATTCGCTTCACCATCGTCCCCGAGATTGATAACGATGACGTCATGCTGGCAACTCTGACGCAATTCGCCGAAGATCATCCCGATGCCAAGCTGATTCTTATGGGCTGTACCGACGATTATGCGGCGATGATCATCCGCAATAAGGCAAAACTGCCCCGGTATCTCTGCCCCTATCCGGATGAGAAATTCCTCACCACCGTTGCCTATAAAGCGGATTTCTATGAGACCTGCGAAAAATACGGCATTCCCTATCCGAATACCGTGATTCTGTCCGAGCCGGCGCAGGAAAGTGCTTTGACTGCCGAAGCCCTGGGATTTGCGTACCCCATCGTGATCAAGCCGTCTTCCAGCGTTGTTTACTGGAAACATCCCTTCGACGGCATGAAGAAGGTCTATTTCGCCCATTCCCCCGCAGAAGCGGCTTCCATTGTTGCACAGATCTACAGCGCGGGCTACGATGAAAAAATGATCCTGCAGGAGATGATCCCCGGCGGCGACGTGCATATGCGCGTGCTGACCGCATTCTCCGATAAGCGCGGCAAAGTCCGTGCCATGTGCCTCGGTCATACCATGCTGGAGGAGCATACGCCCAAGGGACTGGGCAATCATGCCGCCATCATCACCGAGCCGGTGCAGAATCTGCCCTTCGCCGATAAGATCCGTGCTATGCTGGAGGATATGGGCTATACCGGCTTCTCCAATTTTGATATCAAATACACCGGCAGGGACGGTGATTTCCGTATCTTTGAGATCAATCTCCGGCAGGGACGCAGTAATTTCTACGTCACTGCCGCCGGGATGAATATTGCCCGTCTTGCCGCCGAGTTGTACGAGGATGAGGGCGACAGCCTGGAACTCTGCGAAAATGCACACTTCTGGCATCATGTTCCCAAATCTGTCGCATATACATTCACAGAGGATGCCGATCTGATCGCGCAGGCAAAAGCGCTGAGCAAAGCCGGCAAGGAGACCTCCTCCCTCTGGTATAAGCCCGATTTCCGCGGCAATCCGCTCCGCTTTATCTGCGTGGCGGAATCCCTCAGACGGCAGATCGGGAAGTTTAAGAAGTATTATCCGAAAGCAAAATAAAAGGAAAACATTATGCATTCACCCCATCTTCTCGGGATTCTTGGCGGTCTCGGTCCCATGGCAAGTGCCTATTTCTACGAGATGATTACCGCCCATACTGCCGCCGCGCGGGATCAGGATCATATCGATATTATCCTTTCCAGCCGTGCATCCACGCCGGACCGGACAGATTTTATCCTCGGACGCAGTGCCGACAGTCCGCTTCCCGCTATGATTGAGGACGCGCAGGATCTGCAGCGCTTCGGAGCACGCGCCATCGTGATCCCCTGCAACACCGCCCATTATTTTATCGATCAGGTGCGCGCATCTGTCTCCGTCCCCGTCCCCAGCATCATCCGGGAAACAGCGCGGTTCGTACGCCTCTGCGGATGCCGGAAAGCGGGTATCCTCGCCACGGAAGGCACTGTTTCCGCCGGTGCATATCAGAATGCGCTGGATGCGGAAGGCGTTGCGTGGCAGATCCCCGATGCGGAAGGACAGTCGCTGGTAAGCCGCATTATCTATGACTACGTCAAGCGGAGCATCCCCTGTGATCCGTCGCTTCTCTATGAGGCAGCCCGTCCGCTCCGGGAGGACGGATGCGACTGCATGATCCTCGGCTGTACGGAGTTGTCCGTGGCAGCAAGAGGACTCCGGCACGATCCGTTGTTTGTGGATTCGCTGGAGGTGCTGGCGTGCCGTGCCATTCTCCTGTGTGAAAAGGAAACAAAGGATTTCCGTCCCGCATTTTCCCGCCTGGCGGGACTCCCCCTGATTTGATTGAAGAAAGGAACCGCTTATGCTTCTTCCCCGGATTCTGGCTCATATTCCGTACCGCACAGCGGCGGATATTTCTGCCGTGGAGATCGACCGCATTGAATACGATTCCCGCCGTCTGACGGACGGGGGGACCTTGTTCGTCTGTCTGGTAGGTGCCCGCCTGGATGGGCACGATTATGCCATGCAGGTATACCGCCGCGGATGCCGGGCATTTCTGGTGTCCCGTCCGGTGGATCTGCCGCCCGATGCGGTAGTGATCGAAACGGATGACACCCGTGCGGCGCTGGCGGAAATCAGCGCGGATTTCTTCGGCAGACCGGCGGATAAACTGCATCTGATCGGCATCACCGGCACGAAAGGAAAAACCTCCATCGCCCTGATGCTGACCGCTATTCTGAACGGATCCGGCTGTCCTTGTGCCTATATCGGTTCCAACGGCGTGGTGATCGGGGATCGGACAATCGAAACCGTGAATACCACCCCCGAAAGCCGCGAACTCCATTCCTATTTCGATATCATGGTGCGGGAGGGGATCCGGTACGCGGTGCTGGAAGTGTCCTCCCAGGCACTGAAGCACAGCCGTGTGAGAGGACTGACGTTTGAAACGACGGTCTTCACCAATTTCTCCCCCGATCATATCAGCCCCGTGGAGCATCCCGATCTGGCGGATTATTTGTCCTCCAAAGCGAAACTGTTTACTGATTACGGATGCACATCCGTGGTGTACAACGCCGATGATCCCATGTGGGAGGAAATTGTCGGCGCTTCGCCTGCAAAGAAAATCTCCTATGCCGCTGAAACGGAAGCGGATTTCTCCGCCTGGGAGATCGCGCCGTACCGCTCCCGTACTGCGCTCGGTATTGCATTCCGCTGCGATCATGCCGGCTCGCAGACGCCGGTGCAGCTGTTGACTCCCGGCGAATTTTCTGTGCATAATGCGCTTGCAGCCATTGCCGCGGCGGCACAGTGCGGCGTGTCCGCGGCGCAGTCCGCCGGGATCCTCAGCCGTACAACGGTGCGCGGTCGGTTTGAGTTGGTGCAGGCATTGCCGGAGAGAACATTCATTCTGGATTACGCCCACAACGGGCTGAGCCTGCGCAGTGCCCTGAACGTGCTCCGGGAGTATCATCCCGCAAGACTGATCTGCGTGTTCGGATCCGTCGGCGGAAAATCCCAGAACCGGCGTGCGGAGCTGGGCAGCGCCGCATCCGCTCTGGCGGATTACTGCATCGTCACCTCCGATAATCCGGATTATGAAGCGCCGGAGGCGATCATCGCGGAGATCATGCAGTATTTCGATGAGAAATGCCCCCATGAAACGGTGACGGACCGTGAGGAAGCCGTGCGCCGTGCCGTGCGGATGTCCCGTCCGGGGGATATTGTCCTGTTCGCCGGTAAAGGGCACGAAACCTATCAGCTGACCGAAGGCAAAAAGATCCCGTTCTCCGAGCGGGCAATTATCTGTGATGAATGTGCAAAGATAGAGACGGAGGTAATTTCCTCCGTGCATGCACAGTCCGTGTAAATAAAAAAATCGCATCCTTTCGGATGCGATTTTTATTTTGCGGTTCAGTTTTCAGAGGAATCTGAAAAATCAGTGTTTCTTCTTGGAGACAACAACGCCTGCGCCGGCAGCTGCAGCAACTACTGCGAGGATGATGCCTGCATCGAAGGTCTGTGCGGAAGAACCGGTAGCAGCGGGAGCCTTGGTGGTAGCAGCGGTGGTAGCGTCAACCTTTACAGCGGTGTTGGAAAGGGTGATGTAACCAAACTTGGAGGGAGTATTGTTGCATGCATCGGAGTGAACATTGTTACGGGTCTTGCCGTCCAGTTCCATATCATTCAGCATGAGATGGAAGCCAACCTTCATGTCGCCGGCGATAGCTTCCTTGTAAGCCTTGATCTGGAATTCTACAGCATAACCCTTATCGGTCTTGGCGGCAGCGTAGCCTTCAAAACCGAAGGGAGCAGTTTCTTTGTTCGTATAGGTCTTGGTGTCATAATAAGTAGCAGTGCCGAGCAGGTCGATGCGGTACTGGTCACGGGTACGTGCAACCTTGTTGGAGTAGTCCAGGAAGAGTTCGAGAGAATCGGTGTTCCATGCGGAGGGAGCGGTAGCTGCCTTGGAGTGATCATAGTAGGTAGGATCTACGATGTCTGCATAGCAGTAAATGGTGTCCTTACCGTTCCAGAGAAGGTAAGCGGTGAAAGAAGCGGCAGCGTCAGCCCCCTTCTCGGTTTTGGCAAGGCTCTTGACTGCAAGACCCTTCTTGTAGATGTCATCCATCTTGCCGTCAACCTTGATAGCTTCGGAGGTCTTCGGTACGTTGCCGTAGGCGGTACCGGTCTCTGCTGCGAATGCAGGAACAGCGAGAGCTGCCAGCATGAGCACTACGAGTGCGAGAGAAAAAATCTTCTTCATGATGATATTCCTTTCAGAATAATAGTTTATGACACACTTTCCCGCAAATGAAAGCGTTTGTCAATATATATTATATATTTTTCATCTGTAATTTGCAAGAGTTTTTCGAAAAGATCATAAAAATTTGATACATATATTGATAATTTGAAGAAGTGCGCAAATTAAAATTAGTTGTGATATCCTTTTTTGCGCAAAATGTCAAGAATCGTGTCGGGGTTGTTGCAGGTGATCAGCGTAGCGCCGCAGGCGATAGCCTGATCCACACCGGCTTCGTCGCGCACGCCGGCGCCTGCCCACGGCTGAACGCCCATCCCCGCCATGCGGGCGAATTCTTCCGGCGTTGCCATGTTGATTTTGCTGTACAGCGCCTTGAACATGCAGCAGCAGTACGCACTCTGATAGGGATCGCGTGTTACCTGCCCCAGATTGGAGATGGGATAGTACACATGCCGGCGATATTTGCTGCCGTATTTATCCTCAATATACTCATGCAGCTTGCCGCTGAAGGTGTTGATGACTACCCGGTCGGTGAAATTGTATTCATCCACGATCCGCAGAACGCGGTCGCAAACCTCATATGCAGTGATTTCATTGCCGGGAGTCGGATATTCCTTCAGTTCCAGATCCAGCGTGATGGTTGGATGATCCTTGACCAGATCCATCAGTTCGGTCAGCAGGGGGATTCTTTCGTCACGGAACATTTCACCCTTGTAGGAGCCGGCATCCAGCGTGCGCAGCTCAGCAAGCAGCTTGTCGGCAACCTTGCCGGTGCCGTTGGTGGTGCGGTCTACCATGGCGTCATGGATCAGAACCAACTCGCCGTCACGGGTGATGCGGACATCCGTTTCGATCTGATCCACCCCGATCTCCAGGGCTGCACGGAAAGCCGCCATCGTGTTTTCCGGATATTGCTCACACCAGCCACGGTGTGCCGCTACGTAAATATTTTTTGTGCTTTGAGTCCAGTAATTCATAATCAGTCTTCCTTTCCTTGGTGTACCCCACGCGGGACAGTATCATTATACCGCTGTGTGCCGTTTCTGTCAAGCGGATGCAAAAACGGGAAGAAAATCTTCCCGTTTTGTGTGTTTTTTGTTCTGAGCCGGGGGTGGAAAATCAGTAATTCTCCTTGCGGACTTCGAAGAAGCTCTGAGGATGTGCGCATACGGGGCATACAACAGGAGCCTTCTTGCCGATAACAAGATGACCGCAGTTGCGGCATTCCCACATGGTCTCCTCGGCTTTTTCAAATACCTTCTGCATCTCTACATTGTTCAGAAGGGCAAGATATCTCTCTTCGTGAGACTTCTCGATAGCGGCAACAAGACGGAACTTGGCAGCCAGAACCTTGAATCCTTCTTCCTCAGCTTCCTTGGCGAAGGTTGCGTACATGTCGGTCCATTCGTAGTTCTCGCCCTCAGCTGCTGCCTTCAGATTTTCAGTGGTGCCGCCCAGCTCGCCCAGTTCCTTGAACCACATCTTGGCGTGCTCTTTTTCATTGTTGGCAGTAGCCTCAAAGATAGCGGCGATCTGCTCATAGCCTTCCTTCTTGGCAACGGATGCGAAATAGGTGTACTTGTTTCTTGCCTGAGACTCACCGGCAAAAGCGGCCTGCAGATTTTTCTCGGTTTTGGATCCTTTAAGTTCCATGATAGTTCTCCTTGATTATTTGTATTTTGTTTGAAAATTCCAGTCCTGCGGTCCAGAACTTCTGTCAATATTATACTCCGATAAAACAATCCCGTCAAGATGTTTTTGTGCACTTCTCCGCTTTGCCGGAAGATTGTACATAGGAATGCACCCAGCCCTTCTGATGCTTGAGGGAAACATAGCCGAAAACAGTGGCGCAGAGTGCGCCGATACAGTCCACGATGATATCTTCCATCGTATCCGCCAGAGCATCCCGACCAATCAGGGCGGTGCCGTCTTCCAGCAGGAATTTCTGCATGTTCATCCCCAGTATTCCGTCAAAGACAAATTCGTATATCTCCCACAGCGTACCCACCATTGCTGCAAAGGCAAAGGCGAACAGCGCCACAAAGAACGGAGAAAGCTGAACGGGTGTGCGTGTGCTTCGGTTCAGTACCGCCACCACCATAAATCCGAACAAACCGGTCATCACACTGCTGAACGCGTGGAGAATGATGTCCCAGTGGGGGATCGCATAGTAGAAATTCTGCACTTCCCCGAGAAAAATTGCACAGTAGAGGAAGATGATGTACAGAATATAGAGCATATTGGGAATGGCGATGTTGAAGCGGCGGGTCAGAATGCCGGGAACGTGCAGAACGACGATGCCCAGCATGCACTGTACCAGCATCAGAACATAATCTGCACGGGAACGGTAACTCTCATCATACACGTCCTCCGGACGGGTGATGACGATCTGCCATATCAGAAAGACTACGGGAATGATAAAGCTGATCAGTGTCGACCAGTAAAGAATTTTGATTGTGCGGGAGGTGCGTTCCTCGCGGGTGCGTGATTTACACTTTTTCATGAGTGGTGACCTCCTCTTTTTTCTGCATCTGCCGCAGCGTTTTGCGGAAGAACAGGGTGAATGTGGTAACGGTAGTCAGTACGGCGAGAAAATCCGCGATCGGCTCCGCCAGATATACCGCCATCGCCTTGTCGGCATTTGTTTCAAAGAACAGCGGCAGAATATAAATCAGCGGAATCAGCAGGATCAGCTTGCGCAGTACCGCCATCAGCAGGGACATTTTTGCGTTCCCCAGGGCGATGAACGTGTTCTGACACGCGATCTGTGCGCCGAAAAACAGCGTTGCGCCGAAGTAAATCCGCATTGCCCATGCGGCGTAGGAAACCAGCGACTGGTTATCATTGAAGATCAGAACGAAGAATTCGGGGAAAAGCTGGATCAGTGTCCAGATGCCGACAGAATAGCACAGACATACCGTCAGGATAACGGTAAAGGATTCTTTCACCCTCTGCCAGTTTCCGGCGCCGTAGTTGTAGCTGGTAACAGGCTGTGCCCCCTGGGTAAATCCGGAGAGCGGAAGCAGGGAGAACTGCATGAGAGAGGTCAGAATCGTCATGGCGCCCACCGCCGTATCACCGCCGTAGCGGAGCAGGGAGGAATTGAAGGATACGGACAGCAGACTCTCCGTGAGGGACATAATGAAAGGGGATACACCCAGTGCCAGACAGGGCAGCAGGATACGCCAGTCCACACGGATAATATCCCGGGTGAGGCGCAAAACGGATTTTTTGCCTGCAAGAAACGAAATAACCCATACGGCGGAAGCCGCCTGAGAGATAACAGTGGCAAGCGCCGCACCGCTGACACCCATATCAAAGACAAATATGAACAGCGGGTCCAGTGCAATGTTCAGCGCGGCACCGATGATGACGGACAGCATGCTGATTTTTGTAAATCCCTGGGCGGTGATGAACGGATTCATACCCAGAGAACATTGGACAAAAATGGTTCCCAGCAGGTAGGTGCGGATATATTCCACCGCGTAGCCCACGGTGTTTTCACTGGCTCCGAAGAGCAGAAGCATATCTTCGGCAAAAACGCTCAGCACAATTGTGAGGATCACACTGATACAGAGAAGAAGAGCAAAACAGCTGCCCACGATTTTTCGGGCGCTTTCATGGTCTTTCTGCCCCATTTTGATGGACGCACGGGGCGCGCCGCCTCCGCCCACAAGGGATGCGAATGCGGAAACGGCGGTGAGGATCGGAAAGCACACGCCCACGCCGGTGAGGGCATCCTTGCCGATCACATCAATGTGACCGATATAGATGCGGTCCACCAGATTGTACAGCAGATTCACGATCTGCGCGATGACGGTGGGGATGGCGATGCGGAAAAGCAGCCGCGGGATTTTTTCCGTGGCGAGAAAATCTCGGTTCTGTGTCATGTTGTCATTCCTTTTTCGGTGATATTGTTAACCGAAAGAATCCGGTCGGTGAAATACGTACGGAGGGGGACGGCATCCTCAGTCGGAAGATACTGGATCAGAGGCTCGATTGCCCGGCGTGCCGTTTCCAGCTCCGGCACGGGTGCCTGATCCAGATATTTGTTGTACAGGATACGGTTCAGCGTTTTTTTCTGCAGGGCGATCTTGCGGTGGGTTGCCATCTGTGCAAGAGCACGGACCGTGCGCAGGACTTCCGCGCGGGAATCCTCATACGGTTTGTGCTGCAGTCGCGCCAGTATGATCGCATACATCTGCTCATTGAAAAGCGCGGCGCGTTCCGTGGTCCCATCCACCTGCATCAGTGGGGCGATATCCCGGCAGAGAGCCGTAATATCCCGGGGAGTCAGCGCAGTAAAGGCTTCCTCATTCCGGAACGGCGTCAGTGCAGCAAGCCGACGGCGTACGGAGAAACTATCCGGATCCAGTGCCTTGATCTGCCTGTGCAGGGATCGAACCAGCGTTGTCCGCAGTGCGGTGCCGCTTTCACCGAGCGAGAGGGTCTGCAGCTGCGCCGCAATCCGTACCTGCGCGGCAAAATTCCTGCTCTGTACCGGCAGCGGCTCGCTCTCAGAGGCATCATCTTCTCCGCCGAAAGAGCGGAAATTGCCGCAGAGATCCAGAACAAAAAATGTCGGTTTCCCGTCGGGCAGTTCAGTGCATCGGCGCATGCCGCGTCCCAGCATCCGCCAGAATGTGGCTCTGGATGCCGCGCGGGTGAAAAATACCAGATTCTCCACCGCCGGCATATTGACACCGTCAAAGAGCAGATCATGGGACACGGCGACCTGCGGCATGGAGTCCGTGCGAATGAAATCCTCCACCAGTGAGCGGGCGTAATTGATGGACGCATCCACCACCCGGCAGAAATGGGGCGGATCGGCGGGGAAGAGCTTCGCCCATTCCGCGTAAATCATTTCCGAATGGGCGAGATTTTCGGTAAAAATGATCGTTTTTCCCAGCGTGCTGCCCTGATATCTGCCGTGTTCCCGCAGGTATTCCAGCGCCAGATGCACGGTGTCCGTGTTGAAATATTCCGTGAACAGTGCGGATGCGGGGATGCTGTCGGGAATATTCTCGCCGCGGTCTGTGAAAATTTTGTCATACGACTGCCGTTCTGTGGGAGATAACTGACCGGCATGGATTCCCTCGCTCAGCAGGGAGAGGAAGACATCCGCCGCCGTAAAAGCAGCAATCCAGCCGTCCCGCACTGCATCGTCATAGGAATAGGAAAATGCCGCCTGTCCGGGGGTGGTATTCAACAGATCACACAGAAGCGGGTCCGTCATGCCGCC
>SVTS01000033.1 GCA_015063645.1 Oscillospiraceae bacterium
TCCCTACAGCGGATTCCTTCTCATCAGCGACTGCGCCAATGTCACCGTACGGGACTGCAAATTCACCGCACACAAGAAGGTGGCGCAAGGTACATATGATATCAATCCCACCCGTGTCAATAATCTCACCTTTATCAACTGCACCCAGACCGATGATATTCTGGACACCACCTGCTGGGGTATTTTCGGCTCCAATTTCTGCAAGAATATGACGCTGGACGGCTGTTCTCTCTCCAGATTCGATGCACATCAGGGTGTTGTGAATGCCACCGTCCGCAATTCCACCCTCGGTCACGCTGGCATGAGCATGATCGGTCAGGGCACAATTCTGATCGAGAACTCCACCTTCTATTCCAACAGCATAGTCAGTCTCCGCAGCGACTACGGTGCAACCTGGGAAGGCGATGTGATCATCAAAAACTGCACCTGGATCCCCAACCGCGGCAAGAGCCTGACAACCGGTACCTATTCCGTCATCGGCGGCAGCGTTTATAACTTCCACGATTTCGGATACGAGTGCTACATGCCGAAGAATCTGACTATCGAGGGGCTCCATCTGGATGATTCCGCAGCACATCAGGTGTTCGGCGGCGTGTACCTGCTGGGCAATCTGGTTTCTGCCTGGAAGGACGAAGCCTATGAGGCGAAGATGGCGAAAGAGGGCTATCCCTACCACGTCACCGAAAACGTAACCATTTCCGGATTCACGTCCAAAAAGGGCTCGGGCTGGAAGCTGTCGCCCAATATGTTCATGTACCGCAATACAGTTGTGAACGATCTGGACGCGAAAAAGTAAAATACAGGAGAATCTATCCGTGAAAACTATTCCATGGGAGAATGCCGTCAGCTACTGCGCCTTCGGTGCGGCAGGAGACGGTAAGACCAACGATATACAGGCAATCATCGCGGCGCACGCCTATGCCAACGCCCACGGCTTGCCCGTGCGGGGTGATGCGGGAAAAACGTTCTGTATTTCCACTGCATCCGAGGGGGCTGTCGTGCAGACCGATACCGACTGGACGGACGTTTCCTTTATCATCGATGATTCCGGCGTGGGTGTGGATGATAAAGATGTGCATATCTTCAGCGTCACGCCCGCATCGGAGTCGTATGAAGCAGAGAGTGTTCCCGACAGCATCCGCAAAGGACAGACAAAGCTGGATATCCCCCTGACCGGACCATCTATGCTGCTCCTGCAGGAAAAGGGCAAGCGCCGCTATATCCGTTTCGGCGATCCGGCAGGAAAAGGAGCACCCCAGACGGAAGCGGTGCTGGTGGATGGCGACGGCAATGTGGATCCCGCTGCGCCCATCGTGTGGGAGTATGAGAATATCACCTCCCTGCGCATCTTTCCCGCCGATCCGGAGCCGCTGACCATCCGGGGCGGTACGTTCACCACAATCGCCAACCGGCAGGAAGTGAACTGTGCGTACTATTCCCGCGGCATAAAAATTACCCGCTCGAATGTGGTTCTGGACGGGCTGAAGCATTACGTGATCGGTGAGGACGGCATCAGCGCCCCCTATTTCGGCATCCTGACCGTGCAGAACTGCGCGAATACCACCATCCGCAACTGTGTCTTCACTGCGCATAAAGACTGCGCCATGGGCGGTACGTACGATATCACCCTCATCTGTACGGTGAATCTCACCTTTGAAAACTGCATCCAGCAGAACGATATTCTGGACGGGAAATATTTCGGCGTGATGGGCTCCAATCTCTGCAAGAACATCACCATGAAAGAATGCATCTTCTCCCGTTTCGATGCCCACGAGGGCGTTGCCAATACGACAATTCTCGGCTGTACCCTCGGACGGCAGTGCCTGAACGCCATCGGCTTCGGTACCCTGCGTGTGGAGGATTCCACCCTGTACGGCTGGTCCTTCATCAATCTCCGTCCGGATTACGGTGCAAGCTGGGAGGGCGACGTGATCATCCGCCGCTGTACCTGGATCCCCTATATGGGCAATCCGCTGAAGGATAACCATTCGGTCATCAACGGCGGTCACGATGATTTCCGCGATTACGGCTACGATTGCTGTATGCCGCGTCATATCACCATCGACGGTCTGCACGTGGACGATTCCCGCGGCGTGGAGGGATTTCCGGGCGTGTTCCTTTTGTCGAATGCGACCGGCAGGCGGACAAGTGAAGCCTACGAAGCCGAAGCGAAAGCGAACGGCAGACTGTATGCTGTCCCCGAGACGCTGACCGTATCCGGCTTTACCACCGCATCGGGACGGACGTGGAATCTGTCCCCGAATCCCTTTATGTACCGCAGCGTGAGTGTAAACGGTGCGGATTCCCAATAACATTAACTCCGTGGAGAATGCCATGAAAAGATTTATTCTGTTTTTCTGTGTTTTTGTCAGCGCACTGCTGATCCTCAGCGGCTGCAGCAGTACCCCCGCCGATACGGATGAGCCCGTATCCGATGCGGAACCGATCCTGCTTGCAGGAGAGGGCGCGCCTGTGTATACCATTATCCGCGGCGACGCTTCCTCCAATGCGGAATCCCAGGCGGCACTGATGATCCGACGCTACATGAACAAGTGCGGTGTGGAGACCGCCATCAAAACTGACTGGAAGGATACCCCCGTTATCGATTATGAGATCGTTGTGGGTGATACCAACCGTACCGAGTTGGCAGAGGGTGCTGTCCCCGACACAAAGGAACTGGGCAGTGACGGCTATTTTGTCAAGGCAGTCGGCAAGCGCATTTACATCGTCGGCGGCTCCGGTGCGGCAACGCAGACGGCGGCGGAGAAATTCCTGACGGAATTTTTCGGCTACAGCGGCGATCCTGAGAACGCATCCCCGGTCACGACAGTCACCGTCCCGGGTGATTACGAATTCATTCAGCGGCAGAGCTACGATATCACATCCGTCACCGTGGACGGCAAGGATCTGCGGGACTTCCGTATTGTCTGGGAGACCCCGCTGAATATCTACAGAGCGCGCGAAACAGCTGAGATGATCCAGACGTATTTTTACGATAACTGCGGCATCTGGATGGAACTCGACAAGAACAACTCCGGCGAGGGACCTGCGCTGATTCTTCGCGGCAGGGATGCCAAGCCGGGATACATGACGGTCAGCGTATCCGACGGCGATCTGATTTTCTCCATGGAAAAAATTGAAACCTTCGGACGGGGCTGGAAGAAGTTCATCGGTGAATATTTCACCGATAAGAAGGGCGACATCGTTCTGGATGCTGAATTCTCCTATGAAACCGATCTGATGGGTGTCGTAACCTACAGCGAATTCGGTGCTGTGGGTGACGGCAAAACCAACGATTTCGACGCCATCATCGCCGCGCATAACTTTGCCAATACGATGGGTCTGCCCGTCAAGGCGGATAAGGGAGCGACCTACTATATCCCCGCAGTTGCCAAGAGCGCGATTATCCAGACGGATACCGACTGGACCGGCGCGAAATTCATCATCGATGACAGAGAGATCAATGCAAACGGTCATTCGGCACAGGGCTCCTCCATTTTCGATGTGACTCCGTCTCTCGCGAGAATTACGCTGAAAGTGAATTCTCTGAAAAAGGATGCGGCGAATCTCGGCGTTGCCCCCGGTCAGGACTGCCTCGTCTATATCGCGAACAGCGGTGTCAAGCGCTATATCCGCTACGGTGCCAACGCCAACAGCGGCTCCTCTCAGCAGGAGGTTCTGCTGGTAAAAGCCGACGGTACCATTGATCCCTCCACCCCCGTGATCTGGGATTATGATCAGGTTACCACCTGCTACGGCATTCCGGTAAACGAAACGCCCATCACCATTCAGGGCGGCGATTTCCATACTATCGCCAACGAGATCAAACCCGATAAGTACATCTCCGTCAACCGGAATATCGATATCAGCCGTTCGGGCGTGACGGTGAAGAACGTCAACCATACCATCGAGCAGTCCAAATCCTACCGTGCAGCCTACGGCGGATTCTTCTGTGTACAGTACTGCAGCGACGTCACCATCAAGGACTGCGGCGTGCAGTGCCATGAGAAGTCCTATTTCACCAATGCAGAAGGTACCAGTGTGTGGCTGGGCTCCTATGAGTTCCTTGCTACTGCTACCAATAACGTAAGTTACGTGGGATGTAAGCAGAACAACCTCTTCGATGCAAACGGCAAGCTGATTTCAAACGGACTGATGGGCACCAACTATTGCCGCAACATCAGCATGATCGACTGCGAAGTCGCCCGCTTTGACGCGCACTGCCAGGTGTATAACGTCACCATCCGCGGCTGTACCATGGAGCGCATCAACATTATCGGCTTCGGTACGGCTCTGGTGGAGGATACCACGATCCTGGATCAGTATATCTTCAACCTTCGCTCCGACTACGGAAGCATGTTTGCCGGCGACGTGATCATCCGCAACGTAAAGATGACCCGTGCGAATACCGCCCGTCTGGCGATTTTCGAGGGCGCATGGTACAATCATGATTTCGGCTATCCGCTCTACCTGCCGCGCACGGTTACGATCGAGAATCTGAGCGTGCCCGAGGGTTCCTATGTGACGCCTTTCGTGGCAAGATTCGATACCTATGAGGACGTAACCCAGAAGACACTCCGTAACGGCAAGGAGAACAAAAACCCGCTTATCCTTCCGGACTACATTAAGGTCGTATCCAATCCTTCCGGTACGGTCTTCCGCGCCAACGGCGGAGGCATCCCGTTCCCCGATATTGAGGGCGTGGAAACAGATGGCGGTTCATCCAGCCGCGAGAAGATTTTCGAACTCAACTTCAACGCCGCGCTCAGCGCGGGAAGTGACGGAATTATTCCCACCATCAGCGGCATCGCCCATCAGGGCAATTTCGGCTCCGCTACGCTGTATGACGGAAACGAAGTGCACTCGAACATGAATCTGAAGCAGTCCGTTGTGGACGGCGACTGGAAGAATCAGGCTCTGCTCTTCACCGGATGCGGCAATCCGAACAATGCCTCCAAAACCTCCAATATTACAATCGATGTCAAACCTACAAACGGATCGATAAATATGGATCCCTATGTATATGAGGACTACAAGGGCAAGGATTTCGTGATCTCCATGGACGTGCGTGCTGCGAAGCATGACGGTGTCTACAACGGCGTGAATACTGATCTGGTGCGCGTGACCAGCTTCTATACACCCGCTCCCTCCGGTCAGACCGTGACCTACGGCGAATCCCTTCTGCGTATGAACGGCAGTGATTATTCGCTGTCTGTTCCCGCTGTGGGTAACCGTCAGGTTCTTCCGCTGAATTATCAGCTGAGTACGGACCGCTTCACTAATATTACGGTTCATGTGCATCCGCTGAAGAACACTTACGATATCTACATCGACGGCAAGCAGGCGGTTAAGGATATGCTCCTCCTCTCCGATTCTTCCATTGCCAAGATCGGTACGTATAAGAACGGCGAACTGGTTCTTTCCGATAAGGCGAATAAGATGGAGGATTTCTGCCTCTCCTATGCCCGCCTCTGCAACACCAACGGCTGGACGATCCCCGGGGATTACATGCTGCTGGATAACGTAAAGATGTACTATTCCGATACCATCAAAACCAACTGATCTGACATCCAGGGGAAAGGAATTGCTTTATGGAAACCAAAAACACAGTTCTCTACAGCGCATTCGGCGCCAGGGGCGACGGCGCAGCCGATGACTTTGATGCGATCATCGCCGCTCACGCCTATGCAAACGAGCATGATCTGCCTGTAAAGGCGGACGAGGGTGCGGTCTATTACATCGGTGCCGCACCGAAAAGTGCAGTGATCGGCACCGATACCGACTGGACCGGCGCGAAATTCATCATCGATGACCGGGATATCAACTATAACGGTCATCCGGCTCAGCATTCGGCTCTGTTCCTGATTCCGGCGACGCTGGAACGCTTCCCGCTGGAAGTGAAATCACTCGCCAGGGGAGCATCCCATCTGGGTGTGGCTCCCGGTGAGCGGGTGCTCGTGTATATCGAGGATGCCCATAACCGCCACTTCATCCGCTACGGTGCCAACGCCAACGCCGGTGCCGCTCAGCAGGAGATGCTTCTGGTGGATGCCGACGGCAATATCGATCCCACCACGCCGCCCGCATGGGAATACAGGGACGTAACGAACTGCTACGCCATTCCGACCTCGGAGAAGCCGATCACGGTACAGGGCGGTGCGTTCCACACTCTCGCCAACGAGATCAACTGCGACCGCTATCTGAGCACGGACCGCAATATCAGGATCTCTCGCTCGAACGTGACCGTGAAGAACGTGGTTCATACTCTTGAGCAGGTACAGCCCTACCGTTCTGCCTACGGCGGATTCTTCTGTGTCGATTTCTGCGACAACGTGCTGATCAAGGACTGCGGCATCCAGTGCCACAAGGATATGTATTTCGCCGGACCGCAGGGGCAGAAGGTGCTGATCGGTTCCTACGAACTGCTGGGCAGCCATAACACCAACGTCACCTACGAAGGTGTTATGCAGAACAATCTCTTCGATGAGAACGGCAAGGTGATCTCCTCCGGTTTGATGGGCACCAACTACTGCCGCAATATCAGCATGATAGACTGCGTGGTCGCCCGCTTTGACGCTCACTGTCAGGTGCATAACCTGACCGTCCGCGGCTGTACCATGGAGCGCATCAACCTGATCGGCTTCGGTACCGCGCTGGTGGAGGATACCACCATCCACGATCACTTCATCTTCAACCTCCGCTCCGACTACGGCAGCATGTTCGGCGGTGACGTGATTCTCCGCCGGGTGAAGATGGTCCGTGAGAATACGCCCCGCCTGTCGGTATTCCAGGGCGCGTGGGTCAACCACAACTTCGGTTATCCGCTTCTCCAGCCCCGCAGCGTGATCATCGACGATATTCAGATCCCCGAAGGGGCAAAACTGGGCATGTACACCGCCAATTATGCCAATTATGAGGACGTGACCAAGCCGGTGCTGAAAGACGGCACGGTGAATAACAATGTCGTGACCGTATCCGAGCATGTCCGCGTGGTATCCAATCCCGCAGGCACCGAATTCTGTGAGGTCGGCGGCGGAATCCCGTTCCCGGCAATCGAGGGTATAGACTGAATCAGCTGAACAGTGCAATCCAATGAATAACAGCAGCCTCTTCTGTGACATAAGCCGCGGAAGAGGTTGTATTGTATTTTGAGCGGAATATTACAGAATTTTTTGAGAAATTTAATCGATACCTATACAGGCAGAGCTGATTTTGTGATATAATACTGTCATGATATCCGGAGGGAGAAGATACTCTGTATGAAAAAACGTTGGGTGACTGTAATTCTGCCTGTTATTTTGATTTTGCTTATGAGCGGATGCGGTAATACACCGGACACACCGGACACGACGGATACGCCCCGTCTTATGATCATCGGCGAGGGCGCGCCGGAGTATGTGATCGTCCGCCCGGATGGGGCGAAGGGGGCGGAGCTGGATGCCGTCATGCTGGTGCGGGATGCACTGACGGAAGCCGGAAAGAAACTGAAAATCACCACCGACTGGGAGAAAAATCCCGTTTCGGAATATGAGATTGTCATCGGCGACACGCTCCGGGCAGCGAATGATCCGGCTATGCCGCTGACTGTCCGGGATGTGGGCGAGAAAGGCTGCTTTATCCGTGTCAGCGGATCACGGATCTACATCTGCGGCGGATCGCCGGATGCCACAGTGCAGGCGGCACAGCATTTTGTCAGCACGTTCTGCGGATCGCAGACGGGCAGTGTGTCCGTTCCGGCGGATTATGAACATATCGTCCGGCAGAGCTATGCGATCAGCTCCGTGTCTGTCGGCGGAAAAGATCTGCGGGAGTTCCGTATCGTCCCGGAGGATACACTGGAGAAAGCCCACGGAAAAGCATGGGCAAAAGCCGTGCAGTCCTTTTTCTATGAGAATACCGGAATATATATGGAGATCGCATCTGCGGCGGATGCGGATGCGCCCGCGCTGATTTTGCGGGGCGGCAGCGGCGGAATATTTTCCGTCTCTGCAGACGGAGGAAATCTGATTTTCTCCGCCGGCATATCCGCGGCATATGAGCGGGGCTGGAACCGCTTCGTCAGCGATCAGCTTACCGGTGTGAGCGGAGAGATCGTCTGGGATAACGGATTCCGCTGGGAGACGGATCTGATGGCGCCGGTGTCCTATCTGGAATTTGGTGCCGTCGGCGACGGCGTGCATGACGATATGGAGGCGATCATCGCCGCCCATGCATACGCCAACAGCTTCGGACTGCCGGTGAAGGCGGATGCGGGAAAAACTTTCCTCCTCGCCCCTCATGCCGCAGGCGCGGTGATCCGTACGGATACGGATTTCACCGGAGCGAAGTTCATCATCGACGACAGGGAAGTGCCCGACAGTCAGCGCGGGTCAGCGGTGTTCCGCGTGGAGCCGTCCGCACAGGCATATATGCTGAAAGATCTGAAATCCCTGCAAAAGGGACAGACGGATTTGGGTATCACACTGCCCGCGGACAGCGTGCTGATCCTGACGGAATCGGATATCCGCCGCTACATCCGCAAAGGCGTCAACGCCAATGACGGCAGTGAACAGCAGGAGATCATCCTTGCGGATAAAAACGGCGGAGTGGATCCCGCCACACCGATCCTGTGGGATTATCCGAATCTTACCTCCGTGCAGGTCATTCCCCGGGAGGCGGAGACTCTGACGGTCCGCGGCGGTACGTTTATAACGGTCGTGCAGAAAGATACGCCCCTGTTCCGCTATTTCAGCCGGGGATTCAAAATTACCCGATCAAACGTCCGTCTGGAGGGGATGACCCACTATGTGGAAAACGAGGGGGAAATGGGCTCCGCCTACTACGGATTTCTGAATATTGCGGACTGCGCGGATATCACCGTGGAAAACTGCATTTTCACCACGCACCGCACATTTTATTATATGAAGGACAATACGCGCCTGTCGGCGGGAACCTATGAGATTACGCTGACCCGGGCGGCAAATGTGCTGCTGAAAAACTGCAGTCAGACCACGGATATTCTGGATCGGAAATTCTCGGCGGCGCTGGGCTCCAATAACTGCAAGAACCTGACGGTGGACGGATGCCGTTTCGCCAACTGCGACGTGGGACACACCGGCGCGTACAATCCCGTGATCCGGAATTCCGTCATCGGTCATACGCCTGTGAGCGCCATCGGCTTCGGAACGCTGCTGGTGGAAAATTCCGAATTCCACGCCCATGCAATCATCAATCTGCGCTCGGATTTCGGTTCTCACTGGGACGGGGAGCTGATCATCCGGAACTGCAGCTGGACGCCGGATGACGGCAGAACCATGCGTGCGGTGCAGTACAGCGTGATCACCGGATCCAATACGGAAGATCACGATTTCGGCTATGACTGCATGATGCCGCAGCATATCACCGTGGATAATCTGCAGATCAACGATGCCGGCGCGCCTCCGTCCTATGCGGG
This sequence comes from Oscillospiraceae bacterium, assembly GCA_015063645.1. Lineage (GTDB taxonomy): Bacteria > Bacillota > Clostridia > Oscillospirales > CAG-272 > SIG701. Next base: position 9,434 of record SVTS01000033.1, read on the forward strand.
CATCACGATTCTGGCGGATATGAATCCGGCACATACAAGCGCCTCGGCGGAAGCCGCGGCAAAGTATCCCCTGCTTGCGCCGGAAACAGTTACCGTATCCGGGATCACCGCCGCGTCAGGCAAACCGTGGAGTCTCAGCACCAATATGTATTTCTTCCGGAACGTACAGCTGATCCGGACGGAATCCTGAAAAAATTCCCCGCGAAACCGACTTTTTGTGCGAATTATCTTCACGGCACCGTCCGGATATGATATAATGTACACAGCATACAGAAAACTGTGCTTGTACGACAGCTTGCTGTGTACGCGAGCCTGCCGCGCGGACACCGTCCGCGTTCCGCTTCGCGGAATTCCGGCAGTCTCCAAAGCAGAGCTGTAAAATAATGTACACAGCATATTGAAAGCCGTACTTATACGACAGCTTGCTGTGTACGCGAGCCTGCCGCGCGGACACCGTCCGCGTTCCGCTTCGCGGAATTCCGGCAGTATTCGATGTGCAGCTGCAATAAACAAAATCAGATCAGTCTGAATATATACTCGAAAGGATGTATCTATGAAAAAATTCTGTCTGTTTCTTTTGGCAATACTCACCGTGCTTGCTCTTCTGAGCGGCTGTAATACGGATGCCCCCGCGGACGGCACCGCTGAGGATTCTTCCACCCCTGAATCCGATGTTCCCGGCATTCTGATCGCCGGCGAGGGCGCACCGGAATATGTGGTCGTCCGTCCCGATAATCCCAAAGCGGAAGAGACAAGCGCCGCCGTGCTGGTGCGCAAATATCTGGAAAAATGCGGCGTCAAGACGAAGATCTCCACCGACTGGGAGAAAAATCCCGTCTCCGATTATGAGATCGTTGTGGGCGATACGCTTCGCGCCGATACGGATGAGGGCATGACGTTGGATTTCCACGATATGGGCGAAACCGGCTTCTTTGTCAAGGTAAGCGGTTCCCGCATTTATCTCTGCGGCGGTACTCCCGCGGCTACTGTTAAGGCGGCGGAGTATTTCCTGACGGAGTTCTTCGGCTACAGCGGCAATGTGGATGAGGCATCGCCTGTGACTTCCGTATCCGTACCCGCGGATTACGAGTACATTGAGCGGCAGAGCTATGATATCTCCTCCATCAGCGTTGCCGGCAAGGATCTGAAAGAGTTCCGTCTTATCTGGGACGACACTCTTCTGGAGCATCAGGCAAAGCAGTATCTGGAGAAAATCCAGACCTACTTCTATAAAACTGCCGGTGTCTGGCTGGAAATCGACCGGGAGAAGACGGGCACGGGTCCCGCGATCATCTTCTCCGGCTCCTATCAGAAGGAAAGCGGCAAGATGAGCGTCAGCGTGAAGGACGGCAATCTGTTTATGCATCTGGAACCTCTGGCAGGCTTCGACCGCGGCTTTACCAATTTTACCGGCAAGTATTTTGACAGTGCCAAGGGCGATGTCAAGCTGGATGCTTCTTTCAAGTATGAATACGATGTGATGGGACCTGTGACCTATCTGGAATTCGGCGCCAAGGGCGACGGCGAGACCAATGACATTGCCGCCATCATCGCCGCGCACGAATTTGCCAATACCTATGATCTGCCGGTCAAGGCGGATGCAGGCAAGACGTTCTATATCGGACTTGCCTCCGCCGGTGCTGTGATCAAAACGGATACGGATTTCACCGGTGCCAAGTTCATCATCGATGACCGGGAAGTGCCGGATAACCAGAGAGGCGTGTCCATCTTCAACGTAATGGCGACCAAGCCTGCCTATAATTACAAAATTCAGGGAACCATGTCCCTGAAGCAGGCGCAGGAAAATATCGGCATCACCCTGCCCGAGGATTCCGTGATCGTTCTGACCGAGGCGGGTACCAAACGCTACATCCGTAAGGGCGTCAACGCCAACGACGGCTCCGATCAGACAGAACTGATCGTGGTGGATAAAAACGGCAACGTGGATCCTGCCGCACCGATCATCTGGGATTATAAGGGCGTAACCTCCGCGCAGGTCATTCCCATGGATGAAAAGACACTGACCATCAAAGGCGGTACGTTTACCACCATTGCCAGCAATTTCGTGGAAAAATCGGGTTACTATACCCGCGGATTCAAAATCAACCGCTCCAATGTTGTCTTTGACGGCGTTACCCACTATGTGGAGAACGAAGGCAAGGACGGCGCACCGTATTCCAGCTTCCTGAGCATCCAGAGCTGTGCCAATATTACGGTACAGAACTGCATATTCACTCCCCACATCACCTTCTACCGTATGGTGGACGGTGCGCGCAAATCTCAGGGTACTTACGATATTACTCCCGTCCGCGTGGTGAATCTGACATTCAAAAACTGCAAACAGTCCATCGACATCATGGATGAGAAATACTGGGGCATCATGGGTTCTAACTTCTGCAAGAACATCACCCTGGACGGCTGCTCTTTCTCCCGCTTTGATGCGCATCAGGGCGTTGCCAATGCCACTATTCTCAACTGCGAGCTGGGATGGACCGGTCTGAACGCTATCGGCTTCGGTACGCTTCGGGTGGAGAATACCGTCAGCCACGGTGCCACTTTTATCAATCTCCGCAACGACTACGGCTCCACCTGGCAGGGGGATGTGATTATCCGCAACTGTACCTGGCAGCCAAACCGCGGCAAGAATCTGACAACAGGTACCTACGCTCTCATCGGCGGATCCAATACGGAGGATCACGAGTTCGGTTATCAGTGTTACATGCCGGAGAACATCACCATTGAAAATCTGCACATCGACGATTCAAAAGCACTGACATCCTACAACGGTATCTATATCTTTGCCAATCTGAATAGCAGACGTACAAGCGAGGCATTTGAAGCATCTGCAAAATATCCCTATATCGTCACCAAGAATCTTACTATTTCCGGCTTCACCTCTGTGACGGGCAAAAAATGGATGCTCAGTCCCAACATGTTTATGTTCCGCAACGTGGTTGTAAACGATCTTGATAAGAAACCGTAAGGAGATCCGCTATGGAATTTGTCAGCTATAAAGCATTCGGCGCCAAAGGCGACGGAAAAACCGACGATCTTGCCGCCATCATCGCGGCACATGAGTATGCCAATGAACACCATCTGCCTGTTAAGGCGGATGAGGGCGCCGTCTATTATATTGGCGATGCGGATGCCGGCGCGGTGATCAAAACCGATACCGACTGGACCGGCGCGTCCTTTCTGCTGGACGATCTGGCAGTGAATCCGACAAACGGCAACCGCCATGTGTGCATTTTCAACGTGCACTCCTATAAGGAACCCTATTCCCTGACGGGACAGATCACCTCGGTGAAAAAGGGGCAGGAGAATCTGGGCATCACGCTGCCGGAGCCGTCCCTGATCGCCCTGACGGACAGTACCACCAGACATTACATCCGCAAAGGCAGAAATGCCAACAAAGGCTCCGAGAAAACGGATATCGTGATCGTGGACCGAGACGGCAATGTGGATATGGCTGCTCCCGTGATCTGGGATTTTGACCCGGTTACCGACGTGAAGGTCATCCCCATGGATGAGGAGCCGCTGACTCTCCGGGGCGGTACGTTCACCACCATCGCCAATTGCCAGAAATCAGGCTCGGGCTATTATTCCCGGGGCATCCGCATCTGCCGCGCCAATGTGAGTGTGGAGGAGCTGACCCATTATGTAACCGCAGAGGGTGAGGAGGGATCGGCATATTCCGGTATCCTGGTCGCCCGGGACTGTGCCAATCTCACCGTGCGGAACTGCCTGTTCACTGCGCATAAGACCTATTATAACAATGCCAAGGGACTGGGCGTTGTGGCACAGGGAACGTACGATATCTCCCTCGGTCGTTCCGTGAACGTGACGCTGGAAAACTGCCGCCAGACTACCGATATCCTGGATACGGCGTACTGGGGACTCATGGGCTCCAACTTCTGCAAGAATATCGTGCTGAAAAACTGCATCATCTCCCGCTTCGATGCCCATCAGGGCGTGGCGAACGTGTCGATTCACGGCTGTACGCTGGGACATCAGTGCCTGAACGCCATCGGCTGCGGCACGCTTCTGGTGGAGGATTCCACCCTGTACGGTACTGCCTTCATCAATCTCCGCAGTGATTACGGCTCCACCTGGGAGGGCGAAGCCGTCATCCGCGGCTGCACGTGGATTCCCGCCCGGGGCAAGCCGCTTACGCGCACATACGCGCTGATCAGCGGAAACAATTCGGAGACGCACGATTTCGGCTATCCCTGCTTCATGCCGCACACGGTTATCATCGACGGACTGCATATCGACGATTCAAATACGGAAGAGGGCGGCGGCATCTGCCTGCTTGGGAATATCAATCCCGACCGCACGGACGCGGAATTTGAAGAGAAGATCGCCGCAGAGGGCTATCCCTACCGGGTTACGGAAAAGATCCGCATTAAGAATCTGACCACCGCGTCGGGCAGAAAATGGACGCGCAGCGCCAATGAATTCATGTTCCGCCATGTAACTGTGGAGGAGCAGGAGTAAAATTATCAGAGGATCCGCTATGGAATTTGTCAGTTATAAAGCATTCGGCGCCAAAGGCGACGGAAAAACAAGCGATATTGCCGCCATTATCGCGGCACACGCCTATGCCAATGAGCATTCTCTCCCCGTAAAGGCGGAGGCGGGCGCGGTGTATTATATCCCCTATACAGAGAGTGCGGCGGTTGTACGCACCGATACCGACTGGACGGGCGCATCCTTTATTCTGGATGACAGGGAAATACCGTATGATAAACGGGGAGGGAATGTCTTCTCAGTGGAATCGGATATTCCCGCATATCATCTGGATTCCGTTCCCGCACCGAAGAAGCTCCAGGCGAAACTGGATATCACTCTGCCGGAGAAATCCATGGTGATTCTCGTGGAGGAGGGTACCATGCGTTACAGACGCAAGGGCGGCGACGCCAATAACGGCTCCTCCCAGCGGGACAGCGTCGTGGTCGATACGGACGGCACTGTGGATGCATCCGCTCCCATCATCTGGGATTACAAAAAAGTCACCTCTGCGCTGGTCAAACCGATTCCCGCCAAAACTCTGACGCTCCGCGGCGGCACGTTTACCACGATCACCGCCGAGGATATCCACGGACGCTCCTATTACGGACGCGGCATCTCCATTACCCGCTCGGACGTGACCGTGGACGGATTGACTCACTTTGTGGATAACCGCTGTCCTCACGGCGCACCCTACAGCGGTATTCTGCAGATGCAGAACTGCGCGTATATCACGGTGAAAAACTGCACTTTCACGCCCCATCTGTATTTCCGCTTCAATCTGCCGGACGGCAGACCCTACGGACAGGGGACATATGATATCACCGCAGGCGGCGTAGTGGGGCTGACCTTTGAAAACTGCCGCCAGACCATCGATATTCTGGATTCCCGTTACTGGGGCGTTATGGGCACCAACTTCTGCAAGAATATGGTGCTGAAAGAGTGCATTTTCTCCCGCTTTGATGCCCATCAGGGCGTGGCAAACGTGACAATCACCGGCTGCAGCCTGGGCTATCAGGGAACGGAGGTTATCGGACTGGGCACTGTATGGCTCGAGGATACCACCCTGCACGGCAGCGCCGCCGTTGCACTCCGCCCCGATTTCGGTTCCCACTGGGAGGGCGATATGGTGATCCGCAACTGCACATGGATCCCGAACAATGGGCGTCCGCTGACCAGACTCCATCCGTTTATCGGCGGCAGCAATACGGAGGATCACGACTTCGGCTATGACTGCACCATGCCCCATACGATCACCATCGACGGACTGCATATCGACGATTCCCGCACGCAGGAGGGCGGCGGCATCTGCCTGATCGGATACATGAATCACCTCCGCAAGGACGAGGAGTACGAGGCGAAAGTTGCCAGAGAGGGCTATCCCTATCAGCCTACCGGGACGCTGAAAATCCGGAATCTGACCACCGCGACCGGCAGGGAATGCATCATTGCAGCCAATCAATTTATGTTCCGGAATATGAACGTGATCAAAGAAGAAAAATAAGAAAAACGGCGGAATCTGCAGATTCCGCCGTTTTTCTTATTCAATACAGATACCGTCGCCGGTGATTTCTCTGTCGCCGGCTTTCAGCGTGCCGCGCTTGTGGAATACCGCCATCACACTGCCGTCCGCCAGACGGATCGCCTGCAGGGCAGGGGTGTTGGCAAGAATCTCCACCGCCGGTGCCGCTTTGCATGCCGGGGAGATCATATAGGCGTATGTACTCTCGCCGCCGCACGGATGGCTGACCGTTACCGTCAGTACGTTTTTCTTTACTTCCTCATAGGGAAGCGTCAGGCTGCCTCGGGACCAGGATCCCGTGCGCACGCCGTATGCGGTTTCCATTTCCGTGTCACCCAGCGCCGTGTAGCGCACGCCGCCGTGGATAACGGATCTGCTGCCGGCATGGATCTCACCCTGCACCACACACTGATCCACCGTGGTGACCAGCGCTTCCTCGCGTCCGTCCGTTACGCGGATGCCTGCGCCGAGGCGGACGTATCCGTCCTCGAAGGCGAAATCACTGACTGTTGCCTCCACGCCGTCGTGCTGGGCAAGCTCATAGATCACGGCGCGTTTACCTTTCTGCATGCCGCCGCTGTGTCCGTTCGGCAGAGGATTTTTCGTCCAGTCGCGGTGCGCGAGAATCTCCTCATCCGTTTCCGTGCGGGATGTGGTGCCCGGAATGCGGGCGTAGTCCCAGACGGACATGATGTTTACATATTCCCCTCCCGTATGCATCACACAGGTATGTGTGCCGTAGGTCATGTTGTAGCAGAGCTCGCCCTCGTTGTTGCAGATCTCTGCACCCCAGATCTTGTTTGTGAGGAATTTTGCTCCCACATAAATCCCGCCGCAGTGCCATGTGAGGAAGGCGGGAATGGGGAAGTACTTCACGCTGTCCGGACGGTCGCCGCCGAGGCTGGCATCCAGATACACCTGCACTTCATCCCTGCGGGGCATATCCCCGTTTGCGAGGATCATGCGGAGCGTGTTCATCAGCGAACCCATGCGCACGGCATCCGGTCGGGACAGCTCCCGTCCGATGCAGGCGTAATCCAGCGAGCCGCCATGGCTCATGTGATACAGACCATCCAGAATATGGGTGATATAGATATCCAGATTCTCCGGAGAGAGTTGGAATTTCGTTCCCTGCAAAAAGTAGGAGAGATTGGCGATATCCGCCGCAAAGGATCTGCCGTAGCCGCCGGAATAGAGCCGGGGTCCGTGCTGGAAGAAGCTGCCGTCCGTCTGGATACCCTCTTTTTCCCCGATGCAGATCTCTCTTGCGCCTCTTTCCACTGCCGTGCGGAGTGCGTTTTCGTCATCCGTGATCAGCGCATGCTTGACGGTATTAATGACCCCCCAGATCAGATTGGCGCCTGTCCAGCGTTCACTGCGTTCCGGATGGGTGATCAGGGAGCCGTGGGTTACCCAATCCGCCGCACCGGCGAGGGATTCCGCATCCAGCACGGGCATCATCATGAGCGTGATGTCGCTCAGCTCTCTGGGTGCGCCGATATCGTTGAACCACCAGTTGGGATTGATGAAACTGCGCTGTGTCCAGTGGCGCAGCGCGTCCGTCATACGACGGGCGTAGGCGGCATCGGCGGTGAGGCGGTCTCTGCCGTTTGCCAGCAGAATCGTTTTGATCCGGTACAGGTGGAACATGGTTTTCCAGCCGGCTCTGTCCTGATCGTCATAAAGTACGTCCTCCCAGTACAGAGTTCCGTCCTCTGCCGGGATCAGGGAATCGTAATACTTCTGTGCATTCTCCCCGTCTGTCGGTTTCTGATTCCACAGGTGCTCCGCCCAGCGGGTACGGATTGTTGTCAGATCGTTCATGTCCTGCCTCCGTTTATGAATCTTTTTCTGTAATCATGCTGATGCCCAGTGCCAGATTGTCCGCGGAAAGCATGCCTGCGGCATACGTCACCAGATTGCCGCCCGCGTCAATGAATACCGTCATGGGCAGACCGGATGCGCCGTAGGTGGTGGCCGCGTCCAGCTCAGTGTCGTAATACACGGGGAAAGAGTACCCCGCATCCTTCACGTATTTCTGCGCGCTTTCCATGGTTTCACTCCGTCCGTCGGTGACGTTGACCATCAGGAAGGTGATATCCGGATTGTTTTTGTACGCCGCATCGAAATCGGGCATTTCTTCCTTGCAGTAATAGCACCAGGATGCCCAGAAATTCAGCACGATCGGCTTGCCGAAGAAGTCGGAGAGTTTGACTTCCTTGCCGTCCGCATCCACGACGGTGAAATCGGGTGCGCTGTAATCTGTCGCTTCGCTTTCCTGCGGGGCGGACTGTCCGGCGGCGGAGGTCTGCGCGGGCAGATCCGTCTCAAGGGAGGCGGAGCCGGTGATCTCCGCAAACTGTCCGGGGGCATTTTCCTCCGCCAGTGCGGTGTACAGTGCATAAATGCAGACAAATGCGCTGACGCATACCAGCGCGATGACGAGCAGCTTGATTCCCTGTTTCATATCGTTCTCCTTATCCCAGTACAGTGAGGATGCGATTCAGAAGTCCGCTCATCATGAGCAGACCGAGCAGAATCAGAATGCATCCGCATACGGTGTTGATGACTCTGTAGTGCTTTTTGATGGCTGTGAATGTGGCTTTCAGCCTGTCGATCAGCAGAGCGCTGACTGCAAAAGGAATACCCAGCCCAAGGGAGTAGAGAAGCAGCATCAGTACCCCCCGGAGCATGCTCCCCTGCTGGGAGGCGAGCATCAGCGCCGAGCCGAGGAATGCGCCCACGCAGGGCGTCCATCCCACGGAAAAGATCACGCCGAAAAGCAGGCTGGAGAAGAATCCGGGCGTGCCCGTGAGCCCGCTGCCGCGGATACCGCGGAAGAAATTCAGGTGGAAAACGCCGAGAAAATACAGCCCGAAGCAGATTACCACCGCACCGGTGACAATGTTCAGCGCGGTCTGATACCGGCTGAGGAAACGACCCAGCGTCCCCGCCAGCGCACCCATCGCTACAAAAACAGCCGTGAATCCGCAGATGAATCCGATCACATTGATCAGCGTGCGGCGGGAAGTGCGCTCACCGCCTCCGGCAAAATAGGAGAGATAGATCGGCAGCATCGGCAGAAGACAGGGGGAGATGAACGTGATGATTCCCTCCAGAAACGAAAGTATATACGGCATAGAACCTCCTTTTTATTGTTTGCTTCAGTTTTATACTATTATTGTACCGATATGCATCGGATATGTCAAGTGCCGCCGCGTGAATATTTTTGCATCAGATTCACAAAAAGAGATCGTATCTGCCATTGACGGAAGCGGACGGATGTGATATACTTTCTGTACATCCTGTTTTCAGAAAGGAAATACATATGCAAACGAAAACGGATCCGGCACAGTGTGCAAAGCCGGAAAAACAGTCGGGTGCGGTGCTTCTGCAGTGCCTGATCGTCATGATTCTGTGGGGATCTCTCTTTCCCGCCGTCAAAATCGGATACGGTGCTTTCGGCATGGATACGGGCTATGTGCCCAATCTGATTCTGTTCGCGGGTATCCGCTTCACCATCTGCGGCGGCATTCTGATGCTGTCCTGCGCTGCCCGCAGAATTCCTCTTGCACTGCCGAAGCATACGTGGCTTCCCGTGGCAGGTGCCGCCTGCACGGCGATCGTTCTGCACTATGCCTGCTCCTACACGGGACTGGCAATGACCGACAGCGGAAAAACTTCGATTCTGAAACAGATCTGCTCGGTGATCTTCGTGTGTATTGCCGCTTTCCGGCGCATGCACGGCACGGAGCGCCTCAAACAGCTGATCGGCGTGTGCCTCGGATTTGCGGGTATCGTGATCATCAATTTTGAAGGAGGCATCCGCCTGGGAACGGGTGAGATCCTGATCCTCTGTGCATCCGTCTGCTCGGTGACTTCCAGCGTAATCTCCAAGGGCGTGGTGGCGAAGATGCCGCCGCTGGCGTTCACCGCAGTCACGCAGTTCGGCGGAGGTCTGGTATTGCTGGCAGCAGGACTTCTTGCCGGCGGGAATATCGGTCAGCTGACCGTGCGCTCCGGCGGCGTGTTCGCCTATGTCTGCTTCGCCTCCGTGATCAGCTATTCGCTGTGGTACGGCGTCATGCGGAAAGCGGATTTGTCCCGCCTGTTCATCATCAAGATGCTGGAACCGATGTTTGCTGCCCTCTTCGGCGCGTTCCTGCTGGGGGAGGATATCTGGAACTGGCGTTTCCCCGTGGCGTTTGTCTGCATCGCCGCGGCGGTTATAATCAGCCGTGAGAAAAAAGAAACGGATGCATTATCCGGGAAATGAGGATACAATGAAACGGTATACAGAAAAACTGTTTGAGGAAGTCTGCGTGGAGAAGGACGTGCTGTACAGCACCGTCCCCGGTTTTGACGATGCTCATACGCTGACAAAGCTGCATTTTGATGTGTATGCCCCTGTCGGGGATACGGAAAGCGGACGGCGCGCGGTGATTCTGGTGCACGGCGGCGGCTTCTGGGGCGGGGATAAGCAGCAGAATTACATTGTCATTCTGGGCAATCTGCTGGCGCGGTACGGATATGTGTGCTTTGCGCTGGATTACCGGCTGTTCAGCCGGGACAATAAGCCGAAATATCCCACCGCCGCCCCCTATGCGGCCATGGACATCGAAGCGGCGCGGCAGTTTATTGCGGCGAATGCAGATCGGTTCGGCATTGATCCGGAGAAGATTGCTGTCAGCGGCGGCAGTGCCGGCGGCATGGGCTGTGTGGAGGCCTGCCGGATGCATCCGGAATATACGGCGTTTGTGTGCCTGTGGGGCGCGTATGAAGGTGTGGTTGTTCCCGGCAGATATCCGCCTACCATTGTGATCCACGGCACGGCGGACAAAAGCGTTCCCTTTGCCAATGGCGAGGCATTTTTCGCCCGTCTGCAGGAGAAGGGAATCCCTGCGGAGATGGTGCCGCTGGCGGATGCGCCGCACACGGCGATCAAATGGCTGCCCGAGTTTGAGGAGAAGATGATCCGGTTTCTGGATGCGCATGCGTGAGTAAGATGGTGTGAGAGAGTGAACTGACGCTGACAGAAGTATACTGCTGTAAAGCATTGCTCATCATATAACGGAAAAAGAGTGCCGCAGGATTTTGCAATGCAAAATCCTGCGGCGCAGTTATTTTGAATACAACTCAACTTTGCTTCCGTCAAGAAGATCGAGTGCGGATAAGTCTGAATTTGTATATGGATGCAGACGAACTTCGGGTATTCTCAGATATACATCGTAAAGAACCGCACATCTTCCAGATCGCGGTTTGCCGCAGTGGCGGCATCGCACATGTCATACGAATATACCTTGCCGCCGGGACAGGTGATTGTCACGCGGACGGCGCTCAGTGCGCAGTCGTGCCGGATGGGCTGTACGGATACATTCCTCTCCAGTCCCCATACGGTCTCGCCGCTGAACATGTCCTCTTCCTTTGCACCCAGACGCTTGCTCCGTGCCAGCATCACGGGACCGCGGCGGATTACGGACATCGGGTGCGGCATCATCTGCTTCCGGTCGCACATGCCCACGCCGGCATCGCACCAGCGGCGGATGTGATAATCCCGGGCGTCCAGCGCACCGAACATGGCAGCGCGGTCGCCGGCATAGTCGATGATCTCCGGCGTCATATCAAAGCGCAGACGGATTACCTGATCCTCTCCGCTGAGAAGTACCGTCTCATAACCGCCGCGGGCGGTGCAGATGCGGCTTTCGCCGCCAATTACGGTGATCTCCGTGGATGCGCTCCATGCGGGCATGCGCAGATGCAGCTTTTCACCTGCGGCGGCACCGCGTACCGTCAGCGTGACCATGCCTCTTGCCGTGTAGCCGCCGCTTACGCGGATGCTGCATGCACCAAGATGGGTACGCATTGGGTAATACTGGTTCACATACAGACCGTCCCCGCCGCGCATTACAGCGGATTCGGCGGCGTTGATGAAGCCGCGGGCGGCATTGTTCACGCAGCAGTGCTGGTATTTCGTGTCAACCTGCCATTCGGCGTTCCAGTGGCGTCCCGCACTGCGTACGAAGAACGCACCGCTTTTGCCGTCCTCCCAGATGCCTGCCAGGAACGCGTTCAGATATGCCTTTTCCAGAGCTTCCATGTACTTGCTCTCGCCGGTGAGGCAGAACAGCTCATAGCACAGGCGCATCCAGTGAATCACATCGCAGATTTCCGTGGCGCAGTCCGGATATTTTGCCGCGCTGACAAAGCGTTCGCAGTAACCGACACTGCCCAGAATATTTTCCTCATCTTCCTTGACGGAATCCCAGAACATCACAGCCGCACGGAGATATTTTTCATTCCCCGTTACGCGGTACAATTCAATCAGTCCGTCAAAGCAGGACATCATCTCGTACGCCTTGGCGATATAGCCGCTGTCCGTGTACGGATCGATTTCGTACCAGTTTGCCGGCGGCGCACCGGTGAGTGCTTTCGCAATAATCGCCGCGCAGGGCGCATTTTCGTCTTCCCACTGTGCCGCCGTGTCGAGGCAGAGATCCAGATAGGATTTCTCGCCGGTCAGACGGTAGAGCAGCAGCATCGGCTTCATCAGCGATCCTGCCGGCAGTCCGTGCATGACACCCGCGTCGGTCAGATGCATGTTCTGCTTCTTCAGCGCGGCGATCAGCTGATCTGCCATGCGGCGGCAGGCGTCGACGATGTTTGCGTCATCCAGCAGCTGCGCGCACTCCAGAAGTCCCCACATGGTGTATTTGGTGCCCCAGACACTCCAGTTGTAGCCGAAATCCCATACGCCCGCTTTGCGGCATGCCTGCGGATCCGCACGGCGGATGAATTCGTCATTTTTGTACGCGCCCAGATAACCGGATTCGTTCTGGAATGAGAGAACGCGGTATGCGGAGCGGCGGATTTCCTCTTTCAGCCGCTCGTCGCCTTTTATGCGGCACACGCGCACGGCAGAAATGATCTGCTTGCCCCAGAATTCACAGCGCCACAGACCCTGCACGTTTTCATCGTCATATTTGTCGCGGATGCAGTTCTCCGCTTCTCTGAGAATTTCTCTGATCGCGAAATCGCTGCTGATCCGCTCATAGGCGAAAACGTCAAAACGCTTGCCGATTTCGCCGTCCGCCTCCATGGTGTCCGCGGGGAAGAAACGGTTCTGCACCGCAAAGGGAATTTTCATCTCCATAATCTGTTGATCCTCCGAGTATTTGTTATACTTATTATAAGTTTTTTGCGCCTCTGTGTCAAGCATCAATATGAGTTTTGGTAAAGGGAACGGCGTGCGCGAAATAAAAAATGAAATAAAATGCTGTTTTCTGTGAAAAAAGTATTGCAAAAACATAAGTTGTATTGTATAATATGAATCGGAGAAAACTCCAAATCATTTTTAGTAAGGAGATCTTGATTATGAAAAAGATCGCTGCACTCCTCGCAGTAGTTATGTGCCTGTGCGCACTGGCTGCTCCCGTTGCCGCTCTGTCCTCTGTAGGCGACTACGGTAAGGTCCCGATGTATGACGGCACGATCACTGTTGACGGTAAGATCGACGCTATCTACAAGAAGGGTCTGAAGATCGAAATTGCCGGTGACTACGGCGCAGAATCGTATTACACCGATTCTACCGGTAATGCTTACCTGCTGCACGACGGCAAGTACATCTACGTTGCTCTCGAAATGGACAACAAGTATCCTCTCGGTGAGTACCTTGAGGCTACTCAGTCCGCCGCTCACAAGGAGACCGGCTTTGAGCTGTACTTCGACTGGGCTGACAAGGGCGTAAAGACCGATTCCAGCAAGTTCACCATTTGGGCGAACGCATGGAACACCATAGACACCAAGAGCTTCGGCAGCATGTCCAAGATCGTTGAGTGCAAGTCCGTTCAGGACGCCGCTAAGAAGACCTACGTTGTTGAGGTTAAGGTTTCCATTCCGGATACCGTTAAGACCGGCGCCAAGATCGGCTGGGCTGTAGCAGTTGCAGCTAACGACGATCCCAAGAACCCCAAGCAGCAGCACATCGCAGTTCCTACTCTGCTGAATCTGAAGAAGGTCTGCAACGCTCCTGATCAGTGGGCAAGCTTCACTCTGGATTCCACTAAGGTTGCTGACACCACCGCGGCTACCACCAAGGCTCCCGCTTCCACCGGTTCTTCCGCAGCTACCTTTGATGCAGGCATCGTTCTCGCAGTTGTTGCAGCAGCAGCAGGCGCAGGCGTTGTTGTATCCAAGAAGAGACACTGATTTCCCGATAAAAAAGCAGTCCGCAGGGACTGCTTTTTTGATGGATTGACTGCGAAAAACAACCAACGAGAATTTTGTACAAAATGGTCAAAAAACAAGCTGTTAATTTGTCGGATGTGTGCATTGCAAAACAAACAGAAATAATGTATAATAAATGACGGATATAATCCAAATTTTTTATTAAGAAGGAGATCTTTATCATGAAAAAGATCGCTGCACTCCTCGCAGTAGTTATGTGCCTGTGCGCACTGGCTGCTCCCGTTGCCGCTCTGACCAAGAACGGTTCCTACGGTAAGGTTCCGATGTACAAGGGCGAGATCAAGATCGACGGTAAGGTTGACGACATCTACAAGAAGGGTCTTGTAATCGACATCGCCGGTGACTATCCGAACATCGCTTCCGATGCTACTGGTAAGGCTTACTTCCTCCATGACGGCACTCACGTTTACATGGCTCTCGAAGTAAACAATGTTTATCCTCTGGGTGAGTACGCTTCCGCTAACGCTTCCGCAGCTAACGCATGGAAAGAAACCGGTATTGAGCTGTACTTCGACTGGAACGATGATGGCGGCACCAACGACTTCAAGTATATGTGCTGGGCTGACGGTCAGTACTGGGAATCCGATAGCAACGCTGCCAAGAACGGTCTGAAAGAGTACAAGGCTACTCAGGACGCTGCCAAGAAGACCTATGTAATGGAAGCTAAGGTTGCTATGAATCAGGATGCCAAGACCGGCAGCAATGTTGGTTGGTACATCATGGTTACTTCCAACTCTGATCCTAAGGCTCCCAAGCAGGAGAAGATCGCTGTTCCTACTCTGCTGAACAATATTAAGGCTGCAAATACTCCTTCCACTTGGTTCAGCTTCACTCTCGATTCCGCAGAAGTTAAGCTGGATACCACTGCAGCTACCACTAAGGCTCCTGCAACCACCGGTTCTTCCGCAGCTACCTTCGATGCAGGCATCGTTCTCGCAGTTGTTGCAGCAGCAGCAGGTGCAGGCGTTGTTGTTTCCAAGAAGAGACACTAATTGCTGAATAAAAAAATCGACCCGTCCGGGTCGATTTTTTTATGTTATTTTGGGGTGGAGACGGGAATTTTGTCTGCATTTAATTCGTCGTATTGCCATTGACGGGGGTTCTCGCGGATGTATTGGATGTGCGCCGTGTAATCTTCGTGATCGCGGATAATGTGGTCGTGAAAATGGCGCTGCCAAATATTCCCTCCGTATTCTTTGTTGCAGAATCGTTTGAATGTTGAAACAAATTGGGATACCGCCGAATGTTGTTTTGTAGGGGGCGACGTCCTCGACGCCCCGTGTTCAAATACAAGCAGCATAATGTGAATATGATTCGGCATGATCACATATCTGTCTACCGTTATGCTGTCATAAAATTCATTCAATTGGTTGATATATTTATCCGCAATTATTCCGTGCGGCAATAATTCTGCGTTTTTCGGGGCGTCGAGGACGTCGCCCCCTACAATACGGGATAAAATTTGTTGCCTGTTTTCCGTACATATCGTAATAAAATACGCCCCCGGGGAATTGTAATCATATTCCTTCATCCGGATCGATTTGCGCTTTGGCAGATTATTATTCATATCCCCTCATCTCCGCGCAAATCCGCATCGGCGGCAGAAATCCTCCGCCGCCTCCCCGCGCAGAAATCCCTCCCGGATTCTTCTCGCACGGGGGGAGTCCAGAATCTGTTCCGGATCGTCCGTGAAAATATTGCCCAGCGCCAGATCGCCTTCATGATCCAGACAGCAGGGAACCACCGTTCCGTCCGACAGAATGCCGATCTGATCCCGCAGTCCGCAGCACCGGACACGGCAGTCGGATGCCTGTGCATCGGTGTCCGGCCAGTCGAAGATTTCCTCCCGTTCCAGATAACACAGCGGCGCCAGCCGGATCCCGCGGGGCGTGTATTCCCATTCTCCCGGGAAATATTCCCGCGCTATCTGCGTGATTTCTCCGTTCAGATCATTCTGCGCCGCACGGTCGGCGCGGTCTTCGTTCCACAGCCGCAGTGCGGTGATCGTGCCGCCGGCGGCGGATCGGCGGGCGAAATCCAGACAGGCGGCGAAATGTGCCCGCGCCTCCGGCGTCATCACCGCACCGTGATTTGCTTCCCATGCGTGGAGGGAAATGCCGATTTTGTACAGCCCCGCCGCCAGCAGTTCATCCGCCCGCCGGGCGATCAGCGTTCCGTTTGTGGTCAGCGCGGCGTGGAGATCCGCCTCCCGCAGGATCGCCAGAAGCTCCGTCAGATGCGGATGCAGAAGCGGCTCGCCCATCAGATGCAGATAGACGTATTTCGTCAGCGGTGCAATCTTGCCGATTGCCGTGCGGAATTCCTCCGGGGACATGAAGCGCGGCGTGCGCTTTGTCTGCGGACAGAACGGACACGACAGATTACAGACGTTGGTGATTTCCAGATAGACTTTATTCAGACGCATGATGCCTCCCATTTTTTGTGTGAAAACTATTGCAATTCGGCGGGATTTCCTTTATAATGTACATACGTAAATATGTGATTTCAATTTTTTGGAGGAAAAAATGGAGTATAGAGAATTTATGAAAGCGGCGGCTTCCGTTACCCCCAGCCCCCGTCAGGCGGCGCATATGGATATCGGATTCTATGCTTTTGTGCACTTCACCGTAAATACCTACACCGATCTGGAATGGGGTCTGGGCGATGAGCCGGAATCCATCTTCAATCCCGTGGATCTGGACTGCGATCAGTGGGTCGAGGCGGTCAAGAGCGCCGGCATGAAGGGCCTGATCCTCACCGCCAAGCATCATGACGGATTCTGCCTGTGGCCGTCCAAATATACGGAGCATTCCGTGAAGAATTCCCCCTGGAAAAACGGTAAGGGTGACGTGGTGCGCGAGTGCGCCGATGCCTGCCGCCGCGGCGGAATCAAGTTCGGCGTATATCTCTCTCCCTGGGATCGCAATTCCAAATATTACGGCACCGATGCCTACAACGATTATTACTGCAATCAGCTGACGGAGCTGCTCACCGAATATGGCGAGCTGTTTGAGGTATGGTTTGACGGCGCCTGCGGCGAAGGGCCGAGCGGCAAAAAGCAGGTCTACGATTTCGAACGCTATATCGCCCTGATCCGCAAGTATCAGCCGAACGCAGTGATCTTCAACGATTACGGTCCCGATGTTCGCTGGTGCGGCAACGAGGCCGGCACGGGCAGATATGCCGAGTGGGCAGTCGTTCCGTCGGAGCTGTGCTTCCGCTCTGAGGTACAGACCGGCGCAGGTCCCGCGGCAGATATGGGTACACTGGAAGGACTGTATAACCCCGATGCCAACATCGGCGCACTGCCCCAGATCATGTATTCCAAGGGACTGTGCTTCGCTCCCGGTGAGTTTGATATGTCCATCCGCAAAGGCTGGTTCTATCACGCAAACGAAGAGCCCCATTCTCTGGAGCGCCTGATGCATACATACATCACGTCCGTGGGCGGCAACGGCTGCTTCAATCTGAATATCCCCCCGATGCCGAACGGCAAGTTCGATGAGCGCGATATCGCCCGCCTGAAGGAATTCGGCGATGCACTCCGCGCCGCATTCGGCGAGGAGATTCCCGCTGAGATCACCCGCACGGACAAGAGCGAAACCCAGTGCACTATCACGCTGAAACTTCCCGAAAAGAAGCAGATCTCCTATGTGGTTCTGGAAGAGGATCTGAGCGTCGGTCAGCGCGTGGAAGCATTCACCGTGAAGGCGGCAAACAAGACCTTCCGCGGCACCACCATCGGTCACCGCCGTATCTGCCCGATCACTGCCAATGCGGACAGCGTAACCGTCAGCATCGACTGCGCCCGCGCCAATCCCGCATTCCGCTCTGTGAAAGTGTACTGATAGTATTATAAATCAAAATTATCGTTTTGGAAAGGGATTCGGAGATTTTTCCGGAATAAATCTATGAAACTGTTTCTGCTTGTGGGTCAGTCCAATATGGCAGGGCGGGGAAATCTGGGAGACGTACCCGAGCTGACCGATCCCCGCTGCAAAATGCTCCGCAACGGTCGCTTTCAGCCGATGCGTGAGCCGATCGTGTTCGACCGTCCGCTGAAAGGAAAATACCATATCGGCGTCGGTCTGGCAACCAGCTTTGCTGTGCGCGCCGCTGACTATTTCGGTGAGGAAATCGGTCTGATTCCCGCCGCAGACGGAGGCACATCCCTCGCCGATTGGGCTGTGGGCGGACTGCTCTATGATCATGCCGTGATGCAGACGAAGCTGGCACTCCGCTCCGGCGGTGAGATGGCGGGCATCCTGTGGCATCAGGGCGAGGCAGAGAGCGGTACTTTGGAGCGCGCTTCTACCTACTGCGCCCGTTTTGATGCGATCATCACACAGATGCAGAAAGATATCGGCTGTGACGTGCCGTTGATTCTGGGCGAGCTTGGGGAATTCCTTGTGCATTACGAGAATGGCCGCGCGCAGTATTTCCCCATTGTGAATGAGCAGCTGCATGCCTATGCGGCATCCCAGCCGAAATGCGCCGTTGCATCCGCCGCAGGACTGACGGATAATCAGGATCAGCTGCATTTCAACGCCGCTTCCCTGCGTATTTTCGGCGAGAGATATTTTGAAGCATACCGTTCTGTAATCGAATCGTAAATCTATGCACCGGGACTTCGTTCCGGTGCATATTTATTCATCCTCGGCGACTGCCGGGGGAATCAGGGTGACAAAACGCCGGGGAAACAGGGGTAAAATCGGGTTGGCATCGGGGGTGCCGAGAGGGAAAAAGGGAGGAAACTTCGGCGATTGAGACGATTTTTCTCCTTTATTCCGCATGCCGCTTGGCGGCACGCATAAAATCGTGGATTTACCATAGGGAAATCTTCCATTGCTATTGACATTTGCGGCGAAAAGATGTATAATTAATGTATATTGTTTGATTAACATGAATTTTTATACAGGAGAAACCCGTGGAAAAGAAGAAAATATTCATTGACGGACGCGAAGGAACTACCGGACTTCGCATTTTTGAAAGACTGGCAGGACGGGACGATGTGGAGATGCTCGTCCTTCCTGAGGAAACCCGTAAGGATCCCGCAGCCCGCAAGGCGATGCTCCATCAGGCGTACGCCGCATTCCTCTGCCTGCCCGATGACGCGGCAAAGGAAAGCGCCGCTCTCGCTGAGGGCTCCGATGTGATCCTCATTGACACCTCCACCGCACACCGTACCAATCCCGCATGGGCATACGGCTTCCCCGAACTTTCCCCTGAGAGTGAAGCGAAGATCCGTTCCTCAAAGCGCATCGCCGTCCCCGGCTGCCATGCATCCGGATTTGTTTCGCTGGTTCATCCGCTGATCAGAGCGGGCGTGCTTCCCGCTGATGCTGCACTGAGCTGCTTCTCCGTTACCGGCTACAGCGGCGGCGGCAAGAAGATGATCGCCCAGTACGAGGCGGATGAGCGCGATGCCGAGCTGGATTCTCCCCGTCAGTACGCGCTTGCCCAGTCCCATAAGCACCTCCCTGAGATGCAGGCGATCCCCGGGCTGAGCGTGAAGCCGATCTTCTGCCCCATCGTGGCGGATTACTACAGCGGCATGACCGTCACCGTTCCGGTGTTCGCATCCCAGCTGAAAGCCGGCACCACCCCCGAATGCCTGAAAGAGATCTATAAATCCACCTACACCGGCGGTCTGGTCTCCTATGACGATTCCGTCATCGCCTCCGGCATGGCGGCAGGCAATACGCTTTCCGGCAACGATACCATGAAGATTGCCGTAAGCGGCAATGAGGAGCGTATCCTGCTGATCTCCCATTTCGATAACCTGGGCAAAGGCGCATCCGGCGCCGCCGTGCAGTGCCTGAATCTGGTACTCGGTCAGCCCATGTCCTACGGTCTCAGCGTATGAGCCTTCTCGGACTGAAACGGGGTACTGTCACGCTGATTCCACATCAGCAGATGTGGGAATCTGCCGCCGCTGAGACAATCGCGCATCTGCGGAAATTCTTTCCCGATGCGGATATCGCTCACGTGGGCAGTACATCCATCCCCCATATCGCCGCCAAGCCGATCATCGATATCGCCGTAGGTGTGGATGATCTATCAGCTGTAAAAGAGATGGCGCCGATGCTGGAGACACACGGTCTGCTTTTCCGGGGCGAGGTCGAGGCAGGGCAGCTGCTCTTCGTCATCGGCGATCTGGAAGCGGACACGCGCTCCCACCACATCCATTTTGTGAAGCGGCAGGGCAGGGAATGGCAGAACTACATCTGCTTCCGCGATTACCTGACTGCACATCCCGCGCGGGCAAAGGACTATGAGCGCCTGAAAATCCGCCTCGCGGAACAGTATTCCGCCGATCGCGCCAGCTATACCGCCGGCAAAGCTGATCTGATACAGGAAATACTCGCTGAATCCGCGCTTGAAACTTAAGCAAACGATGATTAATGTGCAGTCTCCTCCTCATTACGCAAAGCGAAACTGCACGTCAGACCAAGGGGGCGACCCCCTTGGAACCCCCGGTTTTGTTTGGTTGTGGTCGGGGGCACAGCCCCCGACACCCCCCGGGACAGCTGTCTATATTTTTACATACATATATTAAAGTTTTTGGAAAGGGCGCGGGAAAACCTTTTTTCAAAAAGGTTTTCCCGCAAAAAAGAATCATGCTCACAAAAATTACAGGCGGC